>JALQYJ010000024.1 GCA_023254175.1 Runella sp.
ACTTCCCTTGTGAAGACTGGCATTTTACGACTAATACGTTGCCTGAACTTTCTGACTTCACCACCCAAACCGCCTAAAATCATGAACCCCGAAGCTCGTTTTTGGCTTGAAGCCGTACTACTTTTCGCCATCATTTTCGTACCTCCCGTGGTGCTCATCGTCTGGCTAATTAGACAGCTAAACAAAAACGTAAAATGATGGCTGCTTACATCATAGTGATCCTGCTGGCCGCTGCTGGTATTGTCACCCTTAGGTCTATCAATCAAGACATTGAGCAACTCAAAAAACATTGACATGAACCATCAATACCGCCGCCTACGAATGGACACCCAGCTTGCCCGTGGTATTATGCACGCAGGTAACGACCATATCGAACGCCAAGTACTAGAAGCTATCATTCGCGAAGCATATTTTAGCGGCATAGCCCCGCTTACTTATCTGCGCGAAAAACTAGCCACTACCAATATCCCCATTCTAGCACCAGTTGTGGAAACACCAGCATTCGTCTGCCAGTATTGTGCAGACAAGCCAGCATTCAAATCGCAAAAGGCCCTAAACGGTCACATGAAAAAACACAGTAGTTAAAATTTGGATGAAAGGTTTAAGTTGTTTCAAGTATGGGTACTTCCTTACCCATGGGCATTTGCCCAAATTATGACCATAGGCATCCGTTTGAGGGGACGGGTCGGTTCGATTCCGACGGTCATAACTAGGCGGTAGCGTACGTACGTACATACACTACCGTAGGAAGCTAACTACCCTATATGTGGCCAAATTCAGGCATACCGCCACATATAGGGGTCTGAAAATCAAAAACTTGCTTACAAGCAAGGCAGGAGAACTACGCCTTTTTTTTGAAAAATCGCAGTACTGTAAGTACTGAACAGTACAAACAGTACCACTAGTACCATGCAGTACTCAAGAACTTAAGAACTCAAGAACTTCTTTTTGAACGTTTATTGTACTTATTCAGTACTGCAAAAATTTTTAAACCTTTGAAAATCAACTACTTAAAGAAAATTAAAAAATGAACAACTTCGCAACCCTTCCACCCGACCGCGAAAACAGCACCTACCACCACATTGCTTACCATTTTGATGGCCGCAAAGAGCATGGCTACTCCAAAAAGCTAGGTGCAAACGAGAAAGCCGATAAGCGTGATTTGCTGCTTGGTACGTGCGAACGCCTCCTGCCTCGTTACTTTCACCATTCGGAGGTCTTTAAGGTCGAAGTATTTCTTCGGCGTACTGGTCCAAACGCCAACGCCCTCAAAGTAGAAGTACTCGTGGCGACCTGCTTCGCAGACGGCTTTGAGCTGCACGACACTTACGCTAAAGACACCATCATCAGAGGATTCCTAAACGAGTTCTACGCTTCCGACCTTCGCGACGCCAAACGTGCCCTTGCCCTCGTAGGACGCGGCAAAGGTGGCACCCACGACTTTACGTGGGACGGCCGCAAGTCTTTCGACGACCTAAAAGCCTACTGTGCTCACCTGTGCAATTTCCACGAGCGAGGTACGGTCGAACGCTTCTTTTTTAGCGTCAAGAAAAAATATTACGACACCGATTTCGCCCAAGGAGGGCAGCTCGCAGGCACTGCCACTCCTGCTGCCGTCGGCACACCCCCACCTGCCACCGTTGCGCAGTCGCAGCAGCGTACTAAGCAGACCAACCCCATCGGTAGCCTTATTCCTGCTCACCTCCAACCCCCACAACAATCATGATTACCATCGAAACCTTCTTGAAGTGGCACGCCCAAGCCACCAAGCAGGAAGACGGCCTTCGTCTTACCTTCCCCATTCCTGTCCACGCCGACCTTGCCCCGCGCCTAAATAACCAATCGCTGAAGAGCATCGAATGTTGGTGGCGGGTGACTCGAAGTGGTTTGATTACAGGGATGCTAAACAATTCTACGGACTATCGACTATCAGATTTCAAAAACTATAAACAGACTAAAGTGACGAATGCCGTAAATCTATCATTTACTATGACAATGCTTGGTAAACTCTTAATTGAACCAAAATAATACACAAAATAGGCCCCAAGCTGGGTGAAAGTGGTTTTGCGTCGGATGAAACTAAAAAAAGCTCCGCAAATCAGGCAAATCCTAACCTACGGAGCATCGTATTTTTAAAAGGAACCCCTCTATTTTGGCCTCATAAACTTAGCTTTTGCAAATTGCCAAGCCATCGGTAACACCGAAAGCCCAATGATTCCGAAAATAACTAACTCAAAGTTTTTCTTTACTATTGGTAAGTTACCAAAGAAAAACCCTAGCATCGTCAAAGTTGGTACCCACAAAAGCGCCCCTACTACGCAAAAAAGAATGTAACGTGAGTAGGTCATGCTACCTGCCCCCGCTACAAACGGTGCAATGGTACGGACAATCGGGATAAAACGCGCCATGATAACGGTTTTGCCCCCGTGTTTTTGGTAAAAAGCTTCGGTTTGCTCTAAATATTCGCGTTTAAAAAACAGGATTCGTTCTCGTTTTTTAATGGTCGAACCCAAAAATTTACCCACAAAATAATTGACGTTGTCACCCATCAGCGCCGCCACAATCAACAACGGAATGACAATCCAAGGATTAAGCGCGCCCGTAGAAGCCGCCAACGCCCCTGTCGCAAAAAGTAACGAATCGCCAGGCAGCAAGGGCATGATTACCAAGCCTGTTTCAGTAAATACAATCAAAAACAAGATCAAGTACGTCAGCGTACCGTATTCATTAATAATACCCGCAAGGTGCTTGTCGAGGTGCAGAAAAAAATCTACTACTTGTGCGAGAAATTCCATTTTTATCGTTTTTGGTTACATTTTTTTAAGTAGTCCACGGTCGATGGTCAATAGTCTATGGTTTTGAACTGTACTAAAATCTGTCGTCTATGGTCTATAGATTATTGACTTATTTCGACAACTTCCAGCGTTTGCGAGTTTTTTCGTTGAGGTAATTGGCGAATGTATCTCCACGTAGCCCCAAGCGAATGGTTTCGAGCGGAATAATCTCATTGGGGGCAATGTTCCCTAGATTCACATTGGCACCTATCAGTTTCACAAACCACACTTGTTGGGCTTTTTGAGGCGCTTCCCAAATAATATCCTTGTTGGGAACTTGGGTCAAAATTTCTTCTACTAATCCTTGACGAACCTCTCCACTTGAACGGAAAAGACCCACATTCCCCGATTCGCGCGCTTCACCGATTACCTTCCAAGCTCCCGCTTCCAATTCAGCTTTCATGAGCTGAATCCACTTATAAGGCGGAATAATCTTAGTTTCGTCTTTTGAACCTACTTCCGACAATACTTTAACTTGTTCTGATAGAACCCGAATAAAATCACATTTGATTTCGGCAGGCATCTCAATGGAACCATCCGACACCTCTGCGTATTCCAATTGGTATTCGTCGATGAGTCGTCGATAGTCTTCAAATTGGTTTCTTACCACAAACGCCTCAAAAAGCGTTCCTCCGAAGTAAACGGGAATACCCGCATTTTTATAAACAGCGATTTTATCTTTGAGATTAGGCGTAACAAA
This sequence comes from Runella sp., assembly GCA_023254175.1. Classification (GTDB taxonomy): domain Bacteria; phylum Bacteroidota; class Bacteroidia; order Cytophagales; family Spirosomataceae; genus Runella. The sequence continues at coordinate 3,535 of JALQYJ010000024.1, forward strand.
GGAAGTAGCCCATCCAAGTTTAACAATATCTATATGAGGAGCCGAAATGTCGAGCATATCTTCGACTTGACGAATGCTCAGCCCTTTATCCATGACCATTGTTAATCCATACTGACGTGGTTTGGAAGTACGGTCGGGGACTTGCGATAGTTTGAAATTCATATCGTTTGGTTAGGTATATCTTTGAAAGTAAATCGCAAAATTAGCGATTCCAGCCACAACCTACTAAAGTGCCTAGGAAAATAACCTGACTTTCATCAATCTTTAACAAAAAACCCGCAGAAGACTCTACGGGTAAAAGCACGGGGTTTGGAAGTCAATATAGATCAGTACAGTGCTGGAAATTGCTGTGGATTTGCTTCGTGAAGGAGGCTATACGCAGCCTCTACTATGTCTTCAACATTGGGTTTTGAATAATAATCACCATCAGAACTGTAGGCAGGGCGATGGGGTTTGGCCGACACGCATCTTGGTACCGAGTCGAGCCATTGGTAGGCATTTTGACCGTCCAATACTTGCTGCATCATATAAGCCGAAGCACCACCAGGCATATCTTCATCAGCAAAAATAACCCGATTGGTTTTCTTAATCGAGTCAACAATAGAATGAGCTATATCAAAAGGCAGCAAGGTCTGAACATCAATCACCTCAACGCTAATTCCCAACTCAGATAGTTGTTCGGCGGCTTCCATCACGATGCGGCACATTGAGCCATAGGTTACAATAGTGAGGTCAGTCCCTTCACATAATACTTCAGGAACACCCAGTGGCACGCAAAATTGTCCTAGATTAGAAGGGAGGCGCTCTTTGAGGCGATACCCATTCAGCGATTCTACGACCAGGGCTGGGTCATCTCCTCTCAGTAACGTATTGTACATCCCAGCCGCTTGTGTCAAATCGCGTGGCACGCAAACATGCAACCCTCGCAAACTATGAATCACGGAACCCATCGGCGAACCCGAGTGCCAAATACCTTCTAAGCGGTGGCCTCTGGTACGAATAATAAGCGGCGCTTTTTGTCCTCCTTTAGTACGGTAGTGCAGTGAAGCTAAATCGTCGGTAAGGGTAGCTAAGGTGTAAAAAATATAGTCAAAGTATTGAATTTCAACAATGGGTTTCAAGCCACGAATAGCCAATCCAATACCTTGCCCAATAATACTTGTTTCGCGGATACCCGTATCCGTAATGCGTAATTCACCGTATTTTTCTTGAAGTCCAGCAAAACCTTGGTTCACATCGCCGATTTTTCCTACGTCTTCACCCATAGCCACAATGCGTGGGTCGTAGTCAAACAGAGCATCGAAGTTGGCTCGAACGATTTGATACCCATCCAACACAGGCGCATCTTCGTCGTACTGAGCAGCTACCGCAGGCACTTTCAATGGTGACTCGGGCGATTCGCTGTACAAATGTGAGCTGAAACGGTCGTGATTTACTTCCGAATTTTTGGTCAACCATGTCACCAGAGCATTTCGAGCCATCGAAGGTTCAAAGCGTAAAATACGGAGGGCTTTTCGTACAGCCGATGTATTATGACGGTGTAGGGGGACAATTTCTTTTTTCAACTCATCGCTCATTTTGAGCAACTCAGATGTAAACTTACTTTCGTGAGCGACCGCTTGCAGCAACGCCACTACTTCGCTTTGTTCTTGAACAATAGCCTCCGAGTAAGCCTTCCAGGCACTGTTTCGCTCCTGACGAATGAGTTTCTTGGCATTTTCCTCAATTTCTTCCAGCTCATCGGAAGTCGCGTAGCCATTCGTAATGACCCACTCTTTAAATTTGAGATTACAATCCCAGTCTTGCTCCCATTCGAGACGCTGCGCCGATTTGTATCGTGTGTGCGAACCTGAAGTAGAGTGCCCTTGAGGTTGAGTAACTTCTTGGACGTGCACCAACACTGGGATGTGATGTTTACGGCAAAGTTCAGAGGCTTTTTGATACGTTTCAATCAGCCCGACATAATCCCACGCTTTCGCTGTAACTATCTCAATACCATTGGTTCCGTCGGCCCTTTGCAATCCTCCAAGTGCTTTCGAAATACTGCCTTTAGTCGTTTGATACTCCACAGGCACAGAGATTCCAAAGCCATCGTCCCAAACAGACATTAATAGCGGTACTTGCAATACCCCTGCGGCATTCATTGTCTCCCAAAACATCCCTTGAGACGTAGAAGCATCCCCGATGGTACCAAACGTTATTTCATCGCCATTGTGCGAGAAATCCGTCATTCCCCGCAAATTTTCATTATGGCGGTATAACTTAGAAGCATACGCTAAACCTACCGAACGCGGAATTTGTCCAGCGGTTGGGGCAAGATCATTAATATGATTATAGGTAATTGTTTGAGGTTTCCACAGACCATTTTCGTCCAAATAACGCGTGGTATAGTGGTTATTCATCGAACGGCCCGCAGTATGAGGCTCCAATTCAACATTGGCATGCCCGTACAGCTGGGAAAAAAACTGCTGCCATGTTAGTCCCCCAAGGGCTGCGACAACAGTTTGGTCGCGATAGTACCCTGAACGAAAATCCCCTTTTCGGAACGCCTTGGCCATGGCAACTTGAGCCAATTCTTTTCCATCACCAAAAATCCCAAATTTCGCTCGCCCCCCCATCACATCCTTCCTTCCCAACAAGCTTGCTTGGCGACTCTCACACACTAAACGATAGTCGTCCAGAATATTTTGGCGCGTTAGCACAATAAAGTCGGTGGCGAGTTCGTTCTCTATCACGTTTCTTGATGAGTATTATTTTGTTAAGCTTCGTTGTTTTAGCAAGTAAATATACAGCAAAACAAACGATGTTTCAAAATACAACTTTTTTGAGTTTCTTTGTTCTAAAATTTTGAACAAAAATAACATTTGGTAAAACTTTTGTTCTTACAATTTTTGTTAGATTAGCAATCAACTTTCACAAAACTTAATTTTACACACAACATGAAAAAGGTTTTTTCACTATTCGTAGTAATTTTAGCATTTAGCGCAGTTAGCTTTGCCCAAAAAGGAGTAATCAAATTCGCTAAGAACGAAAATGATTTCGGTAAAATCGAGCAAGGAAAGCCAGTAACGTACGTATTTGAGTTCACAAACACAGGTATTGACCCAATCGTGTTGGGTAACGTAGCGGCTTCTTGCGGATGTACAACTCCTGAGTGGACGCGCGAGCCAGTGATGCCAAACAAAAAAGGAACGGTAAAAGCTACGTTTAACGCTGGCGTGATGGGACCTTTCAACAAAACCGTTACTGTACCAAGCAACGCTGAAAACGGAACCGTTTATTTAACACTCAAAGGTGAAGTGATTGCCAATAAAACAGCTACACCTGCCAAAAGTGGCAAATAACTATCCTTGAAAGTGTTCTTCAAACGATAAACTTTCATTCTTAAAAGGCTTTGGCAGCCAAGCCAAGGCCTTTTTCTTTATATTTACAATAGAACTGTGGGTAGAATAGTTGTGTGATAATGTATTGCGTACTTATGTACTTATTCTACTCAATACATTTCTCCCTCTCGTTAACCCACTTCAGAATGATTAGAACCATTGCATTTCTCGCCTTGGTAGTTGTTTTTTCGTGCAACAACACCAGCGATAATCAACACCAAGCCACCTCCCTTCTTTACCACTCATTAGTAGATTGTGTTTCGGACAAATCGCTTTCTCCCGAAAAACTCACTGAGTTAAAAAAACGTATCAAGGCCGACGAAAAAACGAGACGATTGGATTCGTTATTTCAGCAAAAATTCAAACTAGAGCGTTTTAACGGCAATGTCCTCATTGCTCAACAAGGTGTAGTTTTATACAGAAACTCGAACGGGTATGCTCAAGTTGAGAAAAAAGACACACTCCGCCCCGACTCTAAATTTCAATTGGCGTCCCTATCCAAGACTTTTACGGCCGTAGCTATCCTAAAACTCTACGAAGCGGGCAAGCTACGTTTGGAAGACTCAGTGAAGAAATTTATTCCGCAATTTCCCTATTCAGGTATTCAAATCAAAAGCTTATTATCACACCGCAGCGGACTACCCAATTATGCCTACGTACTCACCGATAGCGTGCGTAAACGCAACCCCTACCCGACCAACGACGATATTGTTCGCTGGTATTGTGCCGTAAAGCCGCGCCCTTACAACATCCCCAATACTTATTTTAGTTACAGTAATACCAATTATGCTTTACTAGCCACAATTGTAGAAAAAGTATCAGGAAAAACATTTGAGGCTTTTCTGCGCGAATCCATTTTTAAGCCGTTGGGCATGAAGAATACGTGGCTTATCACTACTCAAAACGATTCGCTCAACCAGTTGCGAACAGCGGGTTACCAGTATAACCGCCGTTTACCAAAAGACAATTTTGATGACGTCATTGGCGATAAAGGCATTTACTCGACCATGGATGATATTTTTCGCTGGTACGCGGGGCTTAGCGGGGGTTGTGTATTGCGCCCCGAAACGCTGAAAGAAGCTTTTACTCCTCGCAGTTTTGAGAAAAGAGGCATCAAAAACTACGGCTACGGCTTTCGAATGCACGTAGACGAAGCTACCAAACAAGCCAAGTACGTGTATCACACGGGTTGGTGGAAAGGTTACAATACCTTGATGTGGTTTAGCCCCAAAGATAAGTTTGTCATCATTATTTTGAGCAACCGCTACAACCGTAGTATCTATCAAATCAAGCCTATTTTGCAGATTTTAGAAGGAAAAGGCGAAGTAGATGCCGAAATCGAGGAAGGGATGTTTTGATTAACTTTCAAAAAAACAAGTCACTTGTATCCATCAACGCGATAAAGAATATTACGGAGAAATCATCAAAATGCCGGGAGAAACAACTACTGCTAATCTAATTGCTTTGAATATTACATTTTTCTTCAAAGCGCTTTTTAGACAAATAAAGGGCTATGCTTTTTTGCCCGTAATGTAAAATTGATGGTGATGGGTAATAAGATCTATCGTTATCCTGATTTAGTGGTAATTCACCAAAAAGACGACCATAAAAAGTACGTAACTGATTCTGTATTAATTGTATAAGTACGCTCTGAAAGTACCGAGGATATTGACATAGATAAAAAACGCTTAGAGTATTTGAGGTTATCGTCTTTACAATACTATCTTACAATTCACCAAGACGAACCTATCGTGGAGATTTATACCCGAAGTGGTAAAAGTTGACAATTTGACTTTTACACGGATATAAACGAAAACGTTTCTCTCCCATTTTTTGAAACTCAACTCTCTCTAAAAGATATTTTTGAGGGCGTGAGTTTTGAGAAAAAGGGAGAGTAAGTATTGATACTGCTATCGACTAGTGAAGCAATGATTACCGAAGTGCCAATTTGATGAGTTGTTCGACGGTTACTTGATCGCCTTCGCGTTTTAGAATGGTATCTACGCTCTTCTCGGCAGTCGGTTTTGGAATTCCCAACATCACCAAAGCTGCCAACGCTTCGCTACGTATGTGACTATTGGTTGCCATAAAGACATTGGGCTGAGGTGCGATTAAGCCCTCTTTCTTGATTTTGTCCTTCAAATCAATGATGACGCGCTGAGCCGTTTTTCCGCCAATTCCTTTAATGGTTTGAATCAGCTTCACGTCTTCGTTGACAATCGCCTGTTTGATTTCGGGCGCCGACAACGAAGAAAGCATAATGAGCGCCGTCGCCGACCCTACCCCCGACACGCTTACCAAGTCCAAAAACAAGGTCTTTTCGGTAAGCTCAGCAAAGCCATAAAGTGTATGTGCATCTTCTCGGATTTGTTGGTAGGTATAAATTTTACAATTTTCTCCGATGTTTGGAAGTGCTCCAAAGGTTTGCAGAGATACTTTTACTTCATAACCAACGCCGCCCACGTCGATGATGACGTAGGCGGGGTCTTTATGAGCAAGTTTACCATGTAAGTAAGCTATCATAGTTTATTTTTGAGTCCAATAATCGACTACCAATACTTTGTCGAGATAAGGTCCTAAGACTTTCCCAAAAGCTTTGTGGTCAGGGTGAGGCAAATAGATCGCACGGTCAGCTTCTGACGCAAATGTCAAGAAGAAGCAATGCGTAAAACCTTGGTCGAGGCCTTCTGGGCTATTGTTGGTTCCCCACTCAAATCCTTTGATTTCTTTGATTTGGGTAGGAAGTTTACGAAAAGCATCTTCTACTTTCTTTACTTGCTCGGCAGTAGTGCCGTCTTTGAATTTAAACATAACGACGTGACGAAGTACCTTGCCAGAAGAAGATTGTGCCATAGCGCCAAAGGAAAGAAGGAGTGCGAGCCCCAAGCCCCAAAGGGGAGTTAAGTGTTTGATTTTCATTTGATTTTAATAAATTATGTATATTTTTTAGTTCCCATTTGGGGATAGAGGCTTACCCAGAGCAATTGATACACTCGCCTGTGTTATCAAAAACACTGCGTTCAAAATCGCCAAGTTGTTCTTTCAATTCCAAAATCTCGTCCTCAATTTCGCAACGGTCGAACAGCGATAGCTCGCCCGAAGCAACTTGATTTTCAAGGTTTTTGAGCTTGAGTCTCATTTCTGAGACTTCCATTAGGGTTAATGTTGCCATGGTAATAGTAAAAAATATAAATGAGTAATTTGGTTAAATGTCAATCCGAATCATGAAGAAAAAGTTCGCTACTTTTATTGAATTGTCGGTGTATCGTACCATGATTCGTCGTCTCCCTGGTAATTGTCCCAGCCCAAATGGCGGTACTTTTTATTGATTTCAACGTCTCGTTACTCAATGAAAAAATCGGCTAAAGTATCATTAGCAAAAATGAACAAATCTTTTGCCCAAGCTACAGGTATTGTAACGAAAATCCTACTTTGGCAGGCAAGCCGCCGTTGGCATACAATGCCAGTATAAAACCCAACGGAGCTGCCAAAAACAGTATCGAAAATACGTAAACTTTTCCAAGGGTTTGATGCATACGACGATATTTTTTTACAAAACTTGGGATGAATTGAAACAAGCCAATTCCCATCACCCACCAGCTACTTAGGATATGGACGTAGAACCCCAGTTGAAAGTCTTTTTTGGCCAAAACTCGGTCGGTTTTGGTAGTCAAGAAGTCTATTTCTAGTTCAAAACTTAGGTAAAGGATTACCTTCGTGAGCATCACAATAGTCAATGCCGCAACAGAGAGAAAGAAAAGGGTAGCAGAAAAGCACATATTCAACTACCCTTTCATTTTCATAAATACTTCATGTACGTAGCCAAATCTTTATCGCCACGCCCTGAGAGATTAATCACTACTGTTTCGTTCGGAGTCGCTTTCAAGTATGGAAGTACGGCTAAGGCGTGTGAGCTTTCGAGAGCAGGGATAATACCTTCTAATTTGGCAAGCTCCATCGCTGATACAATTGATTCATCGTCGGTGATAGCATAGAACTGCGCCCGCTTGCTATCGTGCAAATGCGCATGCAACGGCCCAATACCTGGATAGTCCAACCCTGCTGAAATAGAGTGTGGTTCCACCACTTGTCCGTCTTCAGTTTGCATCAGAATGCTTTTACTACCATGCAATACCCCGATTTTGCCCAAAAACGTGGTCGCTGCCGACAAGCCCGAATGAATGCCATGTCCTCCTGCTTCGGCCGCAACTAATGTTACCGAAGCATCATCTAAGAAGTGATAAAATGCACCTGCGGCATTAGAACCTCCACCTACGCAAGCAATGACGTAATCAGGGAGTTCTCTGCCCGTTTTTTCCAGCAACTGTTTTTTAATTTCTTCTGAAATGACTGATTGAAAGCGTGCCACCATATCGGGGTATGGGTGTGGCCCCACGACCGAACCAATGATGTAATGCGTATCGATAGGATTGTTAATCCAGTGGCGCATGGCTTCGTTAGTAGCGTCTTTGAGAGTTTTAGAGCCACTCGTTGCAGGGCGCACCTCAGCACCTAGCATTTTCATTCGAGCCACGTTTGGTGCTTGGCGCTGAATGTCAATCTCTCCCATGTATACAATACACTCCATGCCCATCAAGGCACAGACCGTAGCCGTAGCTACGCCGTGTTGACCAGCACCCGTTTCTGCCACAATCTTTTTCTTACCCAAGCGACGTGCCAACAGAATTTGCCCAATCGTATTATTTACTTTGTGCGCTCCCGTGTGGCATAAGTCTTCCCGTTTGAGATAAATAGTTGTATTATATTTTTCAGATAGGCGTTGAGCCAAATACAACGGAGTAGGACGCCCAACGTAATCGCCGAGAAGTGCCTGAAACTCTTCTTGAAAATCGGGCTGAGCGATGATTTGAAGATAGTTTTCGCGAAGCTCTTCTACGTTCGGGTAGAGCATTTCGGGAATATAAGCCCCTCCAAACTGGCCATAATAACCGCGTTCGTTGACTTGGAAAGGTGAGTTTACTGACGTTATTGCCATTGTGGTGCTATTAAAGTTCGATTTCTTCTCCAGCAGGTCGAACCAGTTCAAAGAGTTGTCTTAGTTTTTTAATATCTTTTAATGCCGGTGCTGTTTCAAATTTACTGTTGACATCCAACCCAAAAATTTTTATACCCAGCTCTGCAACCTGCTCTATATTTTCTAATGATAAACCACCGCTTAGAAAGAATGGTTTATCGTTTTGATAGCGTTTTAATGTGTTCCAATCAAACGTCACTCCGTTTCCGCCTGGTTGTGAACCTTTTGCGTCAAATAAGAAATACTCGCAATGCGGGGTATAATTATTAAGACTGTTGAAGTTAAACGCTTCATCGATTGAAAAAGCCTTAATGATATTGACGCCTCTGCTTTTGAGGGTTCGGCAAGCATCGGGCGTTTCGTTGCCGTGGAGCTGTACAAATTGTAAATCGTAGCGTTTTACTTGGCGAAGAATAAAGTCAGGGTTAGCGTTGACAAAAACACCTACTTTTTTACTAGTCTTGGGAATATTTTTGATAAATTCCTCATCGAGGCTTTCCCCTACGAAGCGAGGTGATTTGTCGTAAAAAATAAATCCGATAAAATCAGGTTTCAACTCCAGCAATTCGGCCAAATTAACCATGTCACGCATTCCACAAACTTTAATTTTCATCATAAGGCAAAAAGTGCGCAAGCACCATTAAAAGTTTAACTAGTACGTTGGCTATTAAGCAAATTGTATTTTTGACGTAATCTCAGTCACCAAATTTTTCAACGCAGCAGCTGGGTCTTCGGTCTTCATAAACGTTTCTCCAATAAGAAACCCTTGATAACCAGCCGCTCGTAATTGCAAGATAGTATCGGCGTCTTTGAGACTACTTTCAGATATTTTGACGAAGCTATCGGGAATAAGTTGCGCTAATTCCAACGATGTTTCGACCGATGTAACAAAGGTTTTAAGGTTTCGGTTGTTGACTCCCACGATGTCTACGTGCTCGCACAAACTCTGCTCCAATTCTTCGCGGTCGTGTACCTCTAGCAAAACCTCCAACCCAAGGCTGTGCGCCTTTTGTCCTAAATAGCTAATCTCGTCAGGAGTTAAGCAAGCTGCAATGAGCAAAATTACATCGGCGCCGATGGCTTTGGCTTCCCACAGCTGATATTCGTCAATCATAAAATCTTTGCGAAGCATGGGCGTCAATGGATTGGCAGCGCGTGCTTTGCCGAAATCCTCAAACGTACCACCAAAGAAATCCGTATCGGTTAATACCGATAAACCATTTGCCCCCGCTGCCACATAACCTTGTGTCACAACTTCGGGAAGAACACGGTCATTGATAATTCCTTTGGAGGGAGACTTACGCTTAAATTCAGAGATAATGCCCGAAGCACCGTTGGCGGTGAGGGCTTTTTTGAGCGAGAGCGTGGGGCGACCAAAAAGCGGGGCTTGTTCAAGCTGAGCAAAGCTTACACAGCTTTTCGCGTCGGCAACTTCGGTACGTTTGTGAGCTACTATTTTATCGAGAATATTCATTAGGGTTCAAAAATTTTAGCGACCGATATTTCAAGCTCAGGTAAGATACTTGTCGTTATCACGTCGTCTTCTGTAAAAGGCCGTAAGCCAATGTATTTCCCTTCGTCATTGAGTACATATACAAAGATAGCGTTATCGTTGGGTTCTACCAACCAGTATTCTTTCACGCCATTTTCTTCATAAACTTCGTATTTATCGCGCATTTCTTTTTTGGTATTTCCTGGCGATAAAATTTCTATGATTAAATCAGGAGCACCAACACAACCACGGTCGTCGAGTTTATCACTATCACAAATCACACAAATATCAGGCTGAACAACGGTGTAAATTTGGTTATCCGCCCGTTTTTTACCTTTTAGCGGTGTAAGTCGCAAGTCAAAAGGAGCTATGTACATTTCACAACGTTTTCCGTCAAGATAATTGCCAATGGGCAAGGAAAGTTGTCGAGAAATTTTTTGATGCCGCCGCGCGGGTGCAGGCGATATGTTAAAAATCTTGCCTTTGATAAGCTCCAAACGTTCCTCAAACGTCCATTTTAAATAATCGGCGTAGGAATAGGTACCATTAAGGTCTAATTCTTGAAATGTCGTTACGCTCATAACAAATACAATTATTAGTAAGTCTCTTTGGGTTAGGAGTAACCCAGAACACATTTGATGAGAAACTCAAAACATCATTATTTAGTCTTCAATCAACGTTTTGAACGCCTTCAGTGCACGTTTACTCTCCAACGACTCACGCGCCATGGCTACGGCATCAATCAACGATAACGCAGGATTGGCAGCATACAGAGCCAAACCTGCGTTGGCCAGCACAGCCTCTTTTTGGGCGGCTGTTGCCTCATCATTTAGTACATTAAGAAATATCGCCGCTGAATCTGCCAATGTTTCCCCTCCGAACAGGTCTTCAGGTTTAAGCATCTTTAGTCCTAAGTCGGCTGGCACGAGAATCTGCTCATTTTGTGCCGTAATAATCTTAAAGTCACCCGTCAATGATACTTCATCGTAGCCATCCAACGAATGGACAATCAAGTACTTCATATCTGACTGTTGATAAAGATACGCATAAAGGCGAGCTAATTCAAGGCTAAAAACCCCCACCATTTGTTTAGGTGTAAAACTAGGATTAATCATCGGCCCCAGCATGTTAAAAAATGTCTTTATGCCCAACTCTTTACGAATTGGAGCGACGTTTTTCATGGCAGGATGAAAGAGCGGAGCATGTAAGTAACAAATTCCCGCCGTTTCCATTTTTCGGCGGAGATAATCAATGTCGTTGGTAAATTTAATTCCCAAATACTCCAATACCGTCGATGACCCCACCGCTGATGATACGCCGTGGTTACCCTGTTTAGCCACCTTCTGTCCTGCCCCTGCGACGACAAAAGCCGAAAGCGTCGAGACGTTGAACGTATCCTTTCCATCCCCCCCCGTACCGCACACGTCCATGGCATCAAACTCCGAGAAATCGACAGGCAGAAGTAAATCGAGCATCGCCTTACGAAACCCACTTAACTCTTCTACTGTAATGCCTCTAAGCGCAAAAACAGTTAGGAAGCTAGCAATTTGAGAAGCATTATATTCTCCACGGCCAATACCCAGCAGCGCCTGATAAGCCGTTGGTTCGTCGAGCGTTTGGTAGTTCAGTAGGTGGTTTAGGGTTGCTTTCATATTGTTTTGGTTTAAACCCTCCACGTTTTTGAAACTTGGAGTTTTTTTTGCAACTTGGAAGGTCTGTAGCCTTGTTTTTCTGTTTACAAATTCTGTTTTATTTGGGCTAAAATTTCAGCCGCCCCTTCAGCCAATAATTGCTCGGCCAATGCGGTACCTATTACTTCTGGGTCTGAAACCACTCCCATTACGGTATGCTTCAACAATATTTTTCCATCAAGGCTTACTACACCACCTGTGATGCTCAATCCATTTGCTTGGTGCATTGCCAATCCAAATACAGGCACACTACAACCACCTTGCAAACGTCTCAAAAAGGCACGCTCAACCAAGAGACACGCTTCTGTAGTGGGATGATTGAGTAACTCTCGTAGTTTTTCTTTTTTCTCTGGGACAATGTTAGAACTACATTCAATCGCCACACTTCCTTGCCCCACCGCAGGTGTAAATTCATCAAGCTGCAAATGCTCACAAATCAGCGAATCGTATTCCATACGATGGACGCCTGCATAGGCTAACAAAATGGCATCACATTGCCCTTCTTCTAGCTTACGGAGGCGCGTTTGGAGATTACCACGCATATCCACCGTTTTGATGTGGGGATAAAAATGTTTCAACATCGCCACTCGGCGCGTCGAGGAAGTCCCCACCACAAACGTCTCTCCGCTTTTCAATGACAGCGTTGTGTTGTGACTTACAAGCACGTCGTTGACACGTTCGCGCTCAGTAAAAGCAATTAGCTCAAGGTCTTCATCCAGCTCTGACTGCAAGTCTTTGGCACTATGAACGGCAATATCGATGCGACCGTCGCGAAGCTGGTCTTCAAGTTCTTGGGTAAAAACCCCTTTACTTCCAATTTTAGAAAGCGAGCGGTCAAGGATTTGGTCTCCTTTGGTTTCGATGATGACAATTTCCGTCGAAAGCCCTCCCTGTTGAAGTGATTTTTCAACGTAATATGCCTGCCAAAGGGCCAAACGGCTTCCGCGTGTTCCGATTTTTATGTGCATGAATAACTTCCGTTCTGAGTATATTAAACTTTACTGTTCTCTCAATTTTTACCCGCAGAGATTCGCTGATTAGAAAAACGCTGATTTTCGCTGCATATCTGCGCCTTTAAATTGTGAATCAATCAGCGACACTTTCTCTACCCTAAACTCTTCTTCGCCTCCATTTTCAGTATCTCTTTATCAATCGGCACTACCCCAACGTGTTCGCAAACGAGTCCTCCGCCCAAGTTGGAGAGTTCGGCCACCGTGGCTGGTGCAACCCCCAATGCCACCGCGCAAGCTGCAATACTAATAACGGTATCTCCCGCTCCCGACACGTCCGCGATTTCGCGTTGATGCGCTGGACTGCGGTGTTGTTTATCCAAATAATCAATATACACTCCTCGCTCCGAGAGTGTTACAAATGCTCCTTTGGCGTTGAGTTCGTAGCGTAGTTTTTTCACTACAGCTTTCAGTTCGTCTTCGTTGCGTACATCAAACTCTACTTTCAGTCCTTCTTTCAGCTCCTTTAGATTCGGTTTGAACAAAGTGACGTTTTGGTAAGCCAAGAAATTGCGTTTTTTGGGATCAACTACCGTCGGAATACCTAACAAATTAGCCGCATCTGTAATTTCTTTGATGATATTAGGGCATAAAACGCCTTTATCATAATCTTCAAAAAGCACTACATGGCATTCGGGCAATAACGCTTTGGCTTTCTCAATCAGCTGCGCTTGTTCTTCCAGCGTAATCACTTTATCGGTTTCGGTGTCCACCCGAACCACCTGCTGCGAGCCCGCAATGATACGTTCTTTAATGGTTGTGATACGGTCGGGGCTTTGTAAGATTCCGTCGGTGCGCAACTGACGTTTTGTCAATTCACCCAATAAATTTTGCCCTTCCGTATCTTGTCCAACCACCGAGCAAATAATGGGCTCAGCGCCGAGCGCATGTATATTCAAAATTACATTCCCTGCACCTCCTAATCGGTATTCGCGGCGTTGAGCTACAACCACAGGAACGGGTGCCTCGGGCGAGATTCGTTCTACTTTTCCCCACACGTAGGCATCCAACATCACATCTCCTACAATCAGTACGCGCAGTTGGTTAAAAGAATCGAACAGTTGGTCAATAGTCATACGATTAAATAGCAAGCCAATTTTCTAGCATTTGTTTTCCGTGTTCCGTTAGCACCGACTCAGGGTGAAACTGAACCCCGCGCACATCGTAGGTATTATGGCGAAGTGCCATTACTTGCCCATTTTCATCCACGGCCGTGATGGTCATGGTATCGGGTACAGTTTCGCCTACAACAGTCCAAGAGTGGTAGCGCCCTACTTGAAACGACGAAGGAAGACCCTTGAACAAAGGCTCATTAGCATCTGTCACAATGGCTTTGTCGCTGATGCCATGCAGAACATCTGACATGTTATTGAGGCTTGCGCCAAATACTTCTCCAATACCTTGATGCCCTAAGCATACCCCCATAATACTCTTTGTAGAGGCATAGGTTCGCACTAAATCTTGCAAAATTCCTGCTTCTGACGGAATGCCAGGGCCAGGTGAAAGAAGAATTTTATCATAATTGGCGACATCTTCCAGCGTAATTTTATCATTGCGGTGTACTTCTACATTATCGTGCAACTCACGAAGAATATACACCAAGTTATAGGTGAAAGAGTCGTAATTATCAAGAACCAAAATTTTCATAATAATAGCTATTTGTGGCAAAAGTACCCAATTCCGTCCGTACCTCAAACCTTACGTTTAAGATAGGAGTCGTAGTCGGGCAAGATGGTTTCATATTCTTGGTACATCAATGGGGAAGTGAGAACATAATCAGCCGTGATGCGGTCGCAGGCCATAGGAATGTTCCAAAGTACTCCCAAACGTAAAAGTGCTTTGATGTCGGGGTCGTGCGGCTGTGCCGACATAGGATCCCAGAAAAAAATCAATACATCGAGGCGCCCTTCGGCAATCATTGCCCCAATCTGCTGGTCACCTCCAAGCGGTCCACTAAGCAGTCGTGTTACGTGGACATCGAGGGCATCTTCAAGCAGGCGACCCGTTGTGCCTGTGCCAAACAACTGATGACGTGCCAGCGTGGCTTTGTTGTACACCGCCCATTCGATGAGTTCGGCTTTTTTGTTATCGTGTGCCACAAGCGCTATTCGCTTTCGGGCTGGAGTAAGGCGGGTTTGCATATTGTAGTATTTACTGAGTTTGTACATAAGAAAACAAGCCAAAGAGCCGATTCGGCTGCTTTCTATATTTCTATGTGTTTTAAAATCTAATGCGTCTTCATCTTGCCTTTATTTTTATACCCCTAAAACCCTATTTTCCCTTTGCGAGACTTCGCATTTTTCCCTTCAAAATAGGCTTTTAACTCTTCAAGCTCTTTCTCAAATCCTCCCGACAAAATCGGAAAGCGACACCACGCCCGAGGGTCCAAGTTGTAATCGTCGAGGTGAAAACCTGGAGCATAACGTTCTCGTTTCCATTGGTTTCGACTCCATAGTTTAAAGAAACGATCAACCGACGCATACAATGTTTCCCTTGAATATTTTTCGGCAAAACGTACTTCCATACTGCGGAAACAATCCGTGGGGGATTTCTTATCTCGAATAGCAACCTCTTCAATCGCATCCAATACCTCGTAAGGCATCAGGTCTTTCTCGTCGGTCTGCATTCGTTCTTTCGGGCGTAATTCGGCGGTGGGTTGCAAGCTATTTACTTTTTGCAAACCTTCCACTTTTATATGGTGCCCTTTGACGTGGCAACCAATGGTTTCGAGCCACACTAACCACTGACGGAGCCAGTATTTATCAATCCCCGCAATTGGACTGATACTTCCCGCCGTATCGCCATCCATGGTGCAATAACCCACGGCTACTTCAGAGCGGTTGGAAGTTGCCAATAGCAAGTGTCCGTACAAGTTAGCCAACAGCCACACACTTGGGGCGCGTACCCTCGCTTGTATATTTTGCAACGGAATATCATCTTGCTCCCACGTAAGGTCACGACCAATTTGCTCTTCAATAAGTCCTTTATACGTTTCTACTAGGCCATTGATATTGATATGGTGAAAGGTTGCCCCTATCGAATGTGCCAAACTTGCCGCCGACTCGTAAGTATCGGTAGAGCTATTTTCTGTCCCTTGATAAATACTATGAATCAACTGTTTGGCAATACCCTCTACGGTCGTTTGTTGTTGAATCTTTTTGATATGCTCCAGTTTTTGTTTGAACGCTTCGAGACCAATACTTTCATC
>JALQYJ010000026.1 GCA_023254175.1 Runella sp.
ACCGCTTCCCAAGTGTAGCGTTGGCTTAGGCTTTGTTCAAAAACATAGGTTTTCTTTCGGGAAATCAATGCTTCGAATAGCTTTTGAGTATCCATTACGTAGTATGAATCCGTGACGTAGCCCAAATTTTCCTTTTTGACAAAGGAAGCGACTTTGATTTCAGCATTGATAATAACGGGCGTTTGTGCCTGTACCGCATCGTAGATTTTGTTGGGGCTGGCGTTGAGGTTGTTGTCGTTGATGGGTTCATAGACCGACAAAATATAATCACATGTTGAGGCCAATCGCATGGTTTCTTGTTGGGTTTTTACGCCAAAAAACGTTACTTGAGGATGTTGACAAAGTTGGCGGGTAGGTTCGTCATACACCCAACCAATGGCCCAAACGCGTACTTTGGGAGAAAGTGTCACCAAGTCGTTTAGTAGCTGAGTCCCGCGCGTAACGCCCAAAGATCCGCTATATAATATCAGCAATTCATCATTGCTGGCGGCTTTGGGCTGGACGTCTGTAAAGGCATAAGGATAATTTTCGACAACTACTGTTTTCCTCCGAAAACGTTTAGGTAGTAGCTGTAAACGATTGTCGTCGGTAACAATAATGGCAGAGGGAAGACGGTACACCCACGATTGAAGCGACCTTACCAAAGCACTGCTAGATCGCAAAAAGATAGAATCAAAAATATCGGCCACCAAGCGGCGGCGACTCCACCACAACAGTGGATAAAAAGTAACCAAAAGCTGTTCATTAATGATGTGGATACTACTGTATGAATGAGTGAAATACAACTTTAAAAAAGTTGCCACGTATCGAACCAGCGTTCCGATGGACTTATGATGGCCTCTGACCAAGTGAAACTCGTGGCAAAGAGGTTTTACAAATGATTGAGATTCGTCGCGACCAATACCCAAATAGACAATATCAAACTGCTTCGATAAAGTGTTGATTTCTTTATTGATACGCGTATCTGAGCCATCATTAATGCAAAGATATAATAGCTTCATGTGGAGCGGGCATTCTGCCCGTCATTAAATTGAATAGTTCATTTAGAGCGACAAAGGCACTCCCTACTCAGGAATCTCCATTCGAATACGCCAATCTTTAGGAAGGTAATTGTTTACCCGATTGCCCAATCCTTTTACCCATCCAAGACCCAAACCTTGGTATGTAACCAATACCCAACCGAGCGGAGTATCGACAGAAAGGTTTTCTTTTTTGAGAAATACCAGTGCTTCATTCTCGGCTAATTCAAGCCGAGTAATGCTAGACGACAACGCCGTACTCAACGCCAAAGCGTGCGACGGAATGAAATCATTACCCTTAAATTCTCCCATTCCTAGCCCCAATCCTTTGGCCGAAAGAGTATTGTCCAAAATTCGAATATCGTTCAATTGGCTGTCCAAAAACGCAATCACTTCTCCGTTGGGTTTGATAAAAAAATGAAAATTATCAGGCTGTTCGAGCCACTTACGAACTTCGGGAAGTTGCTTGGCGGAGAGTCGTTTGCACGAACGAAAACCTTCTTCTTTGCCTTTTTTGGGCAAAGTATCGTAGCGTCGGGCGGAACGATACGCGTTGGGTTTTTCGAACACCGAAAAGAAAAAACCTTCGCCTTTGACCCGATGCGGATAGCATTGATAACCAATAGGCTTTTCGACGACACCCCATTCGGAAGGAAGGATTATTTTGAGTTCTTCCATGCCCTTTTCTCGTAGCCATTGGCTAGTTCCTTGGTTTTCGTCGTCGTTGTACGTACAAGTGCAGTACATCAAAACCCCTCCAGGGGTAAGTAGAGGAAGTGCCGCGTCTACAATTCGTTTTTGGCGACCCGCACACACCTGTACACTGCCTTCCGACCACTCATTGATAGCCGCAGGGTCTTTACGAAAAAGCCCTTCGCCTGAGCAGGGGGCGTCTATTAAAATAACGTCAAAAAACGATTCCAACTGCCTCAAGTCCTCGGGGTCATGGTTGCTTACATGGACATTGGGGAAGCCCCATTTTTGCACGTTTTCTTTCAAAATCATTACTCTACTCTTAATCACCTCGTTGGCCAATACCAAGCTGTCGGGATGAAGTAAAGACGTCAACAGCGTCGTTTTTCCTCCTGGAGCCGCACATAAATCAAGCACACGAAGCGGTTTGGCCACGTTTGTCACTTGGGGTAATGCGTGCCCAATCAACATCGACGATGCTTCTTGTACGTAATACGCCCCCGCGTGAAAGAGCGGGTCGAGCGTAAAAACAGGACGCTGCTTTAAGTACCGCCCCTCCAAACACCAAGGAATGAGCGTTGTTTGGGACATAGGTGCGGTGATTTTTCTAGGATTGTATCGAATACTAACAGGCGGAGGTATTTGCAAAGCCACCTCAAAATCAACATAATCGGTGCCAAGTTGTGTCTGCAACAGGCTTGTAAAAGGAGCGGGAAGTAACATACTATTGAGAAATCTCTTTCAGTTTGGTCCAGTGGTAGCCCTTATCTTGTTGACCTTCGTCTTGCCAACCCTTGTAAACGGCAATTCCTTTGGGAGTTTTGAGTAGGTAAAAATAGTCGCCAGCGCCTGCCCACCAAGCCCCACAGGCGGCAATGGCATTTTTGGGAATCCCCTTTTCGGCAAATTCCTTATTATCAATCAGTTCGGCATTACCCGTAATTTTAGCGATTTGGGTCATTTTGTTGGCAAAATGTACGTATACGATGGCCGCAGGATTGTCATTTTCGTCCGAATCGGTTTTGAAGATGATAAAACGAGTGGGAGTTTGGGAAAAGCCTCCCATCATTCCAGTGAGCATTAATAGTGTCCAGGCAACAAGTAGCTTTCTCATAAGAGGCTTAGTGATGTTGATTGTTTTGACAAAGGTATAAGTTTTTTAGCGCGTATGGTTTACCGTTTGCTGACCTCTTCGTAAAGGGCTGAAAGCTGGGCAGCGATAGTAGAGGCCGAAAATTGTTGCAAGTGTGCTTGCCCGTCGGCTATAAGTTGAGCCCGCAGTGACGCATCGTTCCAGAGGTGTTGAAGGTGAGCGGCCAGTTCACTGACGTCGTCGGGGGCAGCATACAAAGCGCCTTTTCCGCCTGCTTCCTCCAAACACGAACCCGTAGCTGCTACTACAGGCACACCGCTGTGAAGGGCTTCGACGATGGGAATACCAAAACCTTCAAATACAGAAGGATAGGCAAATAACCGAGCCAGTCGATATAGGATAGGTAAATCAGCAAACGGAACGCTGTTAAAGATACGTACTTGGGTCGAGCGTTGATGCTGCCTAATGTATCGTTCGATTTCGGCTTGGTACGCCGTTTTTCCGCCGACCAAAATTAACTCGGCTCCTTCAAGCGAAGCCTCAGCAAATGCCTTGACTAATTGACCTTGATTTTTGCGGGTTTCAATTGTTCCAACACACAAGACAAACGGGCGAATTAGGTTGTATTTCTGCTGTATTTCGTTGTAGGACGAGGTGGTGAGGGAGTTTTTAAGATGAAAAGCCTCGTGACAATCTTGGTAAATGACCTTGATTTTATCGGGCGAAGTACCGTAAAAATCGACGATATCTCGCTTAGTTTGTTCGCTCACGGCCACAATGCAGTCGGCTTCGGCGCAGGCTTTTTTGAACTTACGTTGGTAAAAAAAACGGTCGATAGCGGGGTATAAATGCGGATAACGCAAAAAAATCAGGTCGTGAATCGTAACGATGGATTTGATGCTACCCAGTCCCTGAGGAAGTTCGTTGCTAAGTCCGTGAAAAAGCTGAATGTTATCCCGTCGAGCATCCGCCACCACGCCATAACTCCGCCACCACGCGCCGTACAGGGCGTTTGATGACGTGGGAGTTCGAATAAACGACGCGGGAAATTCATCGAAAAGTCCTGATTTTATCTTAGGGGTGTAGGCCGTGTAGGTGTGCGCAGGAGCAAAAGTACGCAGTGCATTGAGTACAAAACGGCTATAATTACCCAAGCCCGTTCGATTATTAAAGGCTCGTTTAGCATCAAATCCAATCCGCATCAGTGTTTTTTGGGGTCAGGTTTATGAATATGAGGTACTTCCTGCAAGTCGATAAGCTCATCGCAGTGGGGGCAGCGGGCGTATTTACGGCCTTTGTCACGGCGAATTTGTTCCATAAAACCCGAGGCAATAATACCCGTTGGAAGGGCAAAAAGCGCAATACCAAGCATTAAAATAGCCCCTCCAAAAAATTTCCCCGTGGCCGTAATTGGATACATGTCGCCGTAGCCCGTGGTGGTCATCGTAATAACGCCCCACCAAAGGGTAGCTGGAATACTTCGAAAGCGCTCAGGCTGGGCGTTGTGTTCTAAGTAATACATCACACTCGACGAAATGACGAGGGTAAAGACAATAAACGACAAACAGATTAGTAGTTCTTCCTTGGTTTCGTAAAAGACGTTTCGAATCATTTTGAGGGCACGAGAATAACGCGATACCCGAAACAATCGGAACAATCGAAAGACGCGTAAAATACGAATGATGCCAAAGT
Source organism: Runella sp. (assembly GCA_023254175.1). Lineage (GTDB taxonomy): Bacteria > Bacteroidota > Bacteroidia > Cytophagales > Spirosomataceae > Runella. The sequence goes on from JALQYJ010000026.1 coordinate 4,498, forward strand.
CGGAGGTAAGGAGGGTGAAATAAAAAGGAAAAATCCCTAGAAAATCGACAATGGCCCAAAACGAAAAAATAAACTGCAAACGCCCCCGCCAATTGATTCGGTACCGAGGGTTTTCGACGCACGACCAAATCCGAAGGAAGTACTCGATGGTAAAAATACCGACGGAAAAAATCTCAAAATACTGAAAAATATGCTCATAGAGGCGATTGTGGCGGATTTCGGGTACGGTGTGCAGGACAATGGCCAGAGAATTGAGCACAATGACCGATACCAAACCGATGTTGATGTACAAACTCAGCCCTCGGCGACCAATGGCGGAAAATTCAAGAGTATTGTAAACACGTTTGCGAATAGTCACAGTTAGTGCAGTTTTTTTACAAAAATAATAAGAAGTTGCATCTGGTACCGATTATTTACTAGGTTAAACGCACTTAGAAAATGCAATTATAGACAAAAATGGAGAAAAAGGGGTATAGGTATTATTTTTGTGGATGGACTGGGAAGAAACCTTTGCGGAACTGCCCGATTCTAGGCAAGACCACGTCTTTAAGAAGCATTTATTAAATGATATTTTACTTCTGAGTTTATGTGCTGTACTATGCGGAGCGGAGACAGACGAGGAAGTAGAGAGACTTATGGCAGAGATAAAGAAGCGTTTTTACGCACTTCCTTAGCTTTACCTAACGGCATCTTGGCATACCTTCACACGACACAAGGTAAAGACGTTTGTCTTCGTCGTACACAAATGCGGGGGCTCCCAAGCTGCCCTTTCAAAAGCCGAAACGGTAATCTTCTAATCATCAACCGTGGGGTTGGTGCTTTTCCAAATCGCAAATTCTTTGATATGCGTAGAGCCAATAACGTAGAGTGAGTGTATCGTCCATGACCCAAACGGGTACAAAGCTCGTCATAGACTTTGTTGTGAGGAAGGAGAAACTACGACTTACAAAATTTTACTTTGATAAATCTTTGCTCCACCAATAGACCTAATTGACAATGACGGGGTCGGCAGCGGCGCGATGTCGTTCTGCTTCCAAAAAATTGGGAATGGGGGTAAAGCCATAGTCAAAGTTAATCGGATTGCAGTACCTTCTATTAGCTACTAACTACTGTTGAGCCAATAGATAAAGCACTGCCATACGTACAGCTACTCCGTTTTCTACTTGGTTTAAGATGATACTTTGACGCGAGTCGGCTGCATCGGACGTAAGCTCAACCCCACGATTGATAGGCCCAGGGTGCATCAGTACAATGTCGCGATCGAGTTCGTCGAGCATTTGACGGTTGATGCCAAAGTACAACGAATACTCACGAAGGCTTGGGAAGTATTTTACTTGGAGGCGTTCCAGCTGAATACGGAGTACGTTGGCAACATCGCACCATTGGAGTGTTTCTTTTACGTTGTGGCTTACTTGCACACCCAACGACGATATGTATTTTGGGATTAGCGTGGTTGGCCCACACACGCGAACCTCGGCGCCTAGTTTTTTAAGGCAAAAAATATTGGAAAGAGCTACTCGAGAGTGAAGGATATCGCCAATGATGGCAATCTTTTTTCCCGTCAAATCACCAATTTGTTCGCGAATCGAAAACGCATCCAACAACGCTTGGGTAGGGTGCTCGTGAGTACCGTCGCCGGCGTTTACGACATTGGCAGGAATCCGCTCAGACAAGAAATGTGGAGCGCCTGGGCTACTGTGACGCATCACAATCATGTCTACTTTCATGGCCAAAATGTTGTTAACCGTATCAAGTAAAGTTTCCCCTTTTTTGACAGAACTTCCCGAAGCAGAAAAATTAACTACGTCGGCGGAGAGTCGTTTTTCGGCCAATTCGAATGATAAACGAGTACGGGTAGAGTTTTCAAAAAAAACATTGGCAATCGTCACATCGCGTAAAGAAGGGACTTTTTTGATAGGCCGATTGATGACGTCTTTAAACTGGGTAGCCGTATCTAAAATCGTGTAAATATCTGATTCGGTGAGGTTTTTAATGCCGAGTAGGTGCCTTACGGAAAGTTGTGACATAGTCAGGAGCACAAAAAAAGTTTTGCAAAGGTACAAAACCCTGCACGTTTGCGAAATATTCTGCCCCAAAAACCTTGAAAACTACGATTCCAGAATCTCTTCGAGGTTGGCTTTGATGGTTTCGTAAATGGTATCGGTGGGTAGGTCGTTGGCGTCGGTCCCGAAAGGGTCTTCGATTTCTTCGGCCAATACCTCAATGCTTGCGAAGATGTAGAAAACGATGGCAACAATAGGGGCTGCCCAATACTTAAACTCCACCACAAACCCAATAGGCATGGTAAATACGTACAAGAAAATGACTTTTTTCAAAAATAAACTATAGGCAAACGGAATGGGCGTGCGCTTGATACGCTCACAGCCCCCGATGTTGTCAGTGAAAGAGCGAAGTTCTTCATTGATGAGGAAGAGTTGGTCGCCAGTAAGTAGTTTGTGTTGGTAAAGGGTATTGACTTCGTCATAAATCGCCCCCATAATTTGGTTGGGAACGTGTTTTTTTTGACTATAAAATTGGCTGTTGTATTCCCCTATACTTTCTAGGTGCTTTACATGAACCCCCGAACGTAAGTGTTCTTTTGCTGCAAAAATGTAGTTGGTAATGAGTACTTTAAACGTCTTTCTGATTTCGGGATGATGGGGTAAAAATGCGTTGAGTTTGAGTGCTAAATTACGTGAACTATTTACAAAATTTCCCCAAAGCCTACGCCCCTCCCACCAGCGGTCGTAGGCGGTGTTGGTACGAAAAACAAGTAACATCGAAAGTACAAAACCTATCAATGAATGAACGACCGTAGTGTTCTTGAAAGAGGCGTGAAAAATATCATTTTCGAGGTAAGCGACTACCAATGTGTAGGCCGCAACCCCCAGAATACCAGGCAATAAGAAGCGAAAAGTGTCGCTTTTATGGAAAGCAAAAATAAGCTTCCACCAATCTTTGGGGTTATAACTAATCATTGCGAATATCGAAGAGAGAGTGCAGAATGTCGAGTGCAGACGGGAGCGCCCGTACGATGTCGAATAAGCCTATTCGACATTCTGCACTTTCCACTCGACATTTTTAGGCTTCGCCTATCGGGCCGCCAAAACTCATAAAGGGGAATTCGTCGTTACTAGATTGACGGATATCTCCGTGAGCATCTTCAAACTTTCGAATATTGTCTTTCAATGCCACCAACAAGCGCTTTGCGTGTTCAGGAGTAAGAATAACTCTTGCTTTCACTTTCGCTTTAGGAACGTTGGGCATGAGACGGATGAAATCTAAGATAAATTCGCTGTTGGAATGGGCAATCATTGCCAAATTAGAATAAACGCCTTCGGCCATTTCTTCTGAGATTTCGACGTTGATTTGTTGTTCGATTTCGGTGTGTTTATCTTCTTGCATAGTAAGTAAAGCTTTGATAACAAAAGTATTAGAAAGAGCACCCTCTTGACGAAAGTGCTGTGGGATAAAATTAGTTATTAGCTAAAGAGGCTTAAAATTCTGCCGATTTTGGTGCGCGTGGGAACGGAATCACGTCGCGGATGTTGCCCATGCCCGATACAAAAAGAATTAAGCGCTCAAAGCCGAGTCCAAAACCTGCGTGTGGAGCGGTTCCAAACTTGCGGGTTTCAAGGTACCACCAAATGGTTTCTGGTTCGATACCCACTTCGTGCATCCGAGCCACCAACTTATCGTGGTCTTCTTCTCGTTGCGAACCTCCAATGATTTCGCCAATACCTGGAAACAATACGTCCATGGCGCGTACCGTTGGCCCTGGTTCGGTAGGGTTTGGTTCGTTTTGCTTCATGTAAAACGCCTTGATAGCCCGCGGATAGTTAATTAAAATCACGGGTTTTTTGAAGTGTTTTTCTACCAAGAAACGCTCATGCTCCGATTGCAGGTCGATACCCCATTCCACATTGTACTGGAATTTCTTCTCTTTATGAGGTTTAGATTTCAACAAAATATCGATGGCTTCGGTATAAGTAACGCGTTCAAAATCATTGTCAACTACAAAACGAAGTTTTTCCAACAATGGCATCGAACGCTCGTTTTGGGGCTTTTGTTTTTCTTCTTCTTCAAGACGTTTTTGGAGAAAATTGAGGTCATCAGCGCAGTTTTCTAACGCGTAACGAATCACATATTTAACAAAATCCTCAGCTAAGTTCATATTGTCTTCCAACTCAAAAAAGGCCATTTCTGGCTCAATCATCCAAAACTCCGCTAGGTGGCGAGTGGTGTTGGAGTTTTCGGCACGGAACGTAGGGCCAAAGGTATAAATCTTTGACAAGGCCATAGCACCAAGCTCACCTTCCAACTGCCCCGATACGGTCAGGTTGGTCTCGCGTCCGAAGAAGTCTTCTTTGTAGTCGATTTTGCCTTCGTCTGTTCGGGGAAGCTTGTCTAAATTTAAGGTAGTCACACGAAACATTTCTCCTGCCCCTTCGGCATCGGATGCCGTGATGATAGGCGTATGTAGGTAGAAAAATCCGTTGTCGTTGTAATACTTGTGAACGGCAAATGCCAACGCGTGACGAAGGCGCAAAATAGCGCTAAAAGTGTTGGTACGCGGGCGCAAGTGAGCGATTTCGCGTAAAAACTCCAATGAGTGTTTTTTGGGCTGAAGCGGATATAAATCAGGGTCAGCAGTACCGTACACATGCACATCGGTAAGTTTTACCTCAACAGCCTGCCCAGAACCTTGCGACTCGATGAGCGTCCCTGTCACTTTAAGGCAAGAGCCAGTAGTGATAAGCTTGAGAGTATCGTCGGCGATTTGGTCAGGCTCAGCTACGGCCTGTATATTGTGGATGGTCGAGCCATCATTGATAGCGATAAAAATGGCATTTTTACTTTCACGCTTGGTACGTACCCAACCTTTGACGACCACTTCGCTGCCCACACTGGCCTCGGAAAGAATCTGTTTAATCTGTATCGGACCCACTTTTTATAATTGGTAAATTGTGAATGTTATAAATCAAAAACGAAACGTTGCCAATGGGAGGCCCTAAATGGTCAACGTCGTAATACTAAACTATTAAAGGGCTACAAAATTAGGGTTTTAAAGCGTCAGGACAAATAATGAGAGGATTTGTAAATTGGGTTTTACATTTTTATAATGCTTTTAAGTAACCCCTCAATACAGTTGAGCCCGTAAAAGCATACTAGAAATAACTTTAAAAATATACAAATACCACCTGTGATTTCTGCACGAGGTATCCGTTTATGTTAAGTAAGAAGTTTCTAGTAAGTGCACACTGTATTCTACTATTTAAGTAACCTTTGTACCGTTGGTAACGCTTTTTCAGCCCACTGACGGTACATTTTTCCTGAAAAGTGCAAGCTGTCGTTTGCAATCAGTGAAGCATCCTGCTGGGCTGTCCGTGAAAGTGCCGTAATGTCGATAAACACAATCCCTAGTTTTTCGCATTCCTGTTGGGCTACTTCATTAAACGCGTCAATCTCTGATGCGATTTTGTTTGTATCTGAGCCACTAGCAAAGGGCGTCACGCCCCAATCGGGTATCGAAAGCATAAAGACACGTTGGATATTTCCCCCCGCAAACCCAATCGCCTGTTGAAGCAAATCTTGTAATTCGGTTCGATAACGTTCCAAACTTTGGCCACGGTATTGGTTGTTAACCCCAATTAGCAAGGACACCAGGTTGTAGGAGTTTTTGGGGTTCTTATTTTTAATACCTTCCGCCAATTCGGCCGTTGTCCACCCCGTACGGGCAATAATTTCGGGTGTACCAATTTTTACACCTTCTTGACGCAAGATTTCGCTCAATTGAACACTCCATCGTTCATTTTCGGCAACACGCTCTCCAATAGTATATGAATCTCCAAGAGCAAGGTAGCGGTATTCGCCCTGATTAATAGGGGTTTCGGGTGTCATAGAGGCTGTGTTTTGATCAGAACAAGCTGAAATAAGCAACAATATACTACAAATCCACTTCATAGTTTTTTTGTTTTTCAACGTGTTGGATACTATTTTTGTTTGCAACCACCTTTCATAGTTATATGTCTCTACTCTCTGCCGATGATTTGATTTACGGGTATATGAATGGTATATTTCCGATGGCAGATTCCGATGGCACGTTATATTGGTATTCTCCTGACCCTCGGGCTATTATACCCATTCATACCTACAAGCCTTCCAAATCTCTCCGACCTATTCTTAACAAAAGAATGTTTGAAATACGTATCGATGCTGATTTTGAGGGTGTCATGCGGGGATGCGCTGCTCCGCGTCTCGACGAAGAAAATACCTGGATTTCGGAAGAAATAATTGATGCCTATACGGAACTGCACCGTTTGGGATTTGCCCATAGTGTAGAAACGTACATCGACAATGAACTTGTCGGAGGCCTGTATGGTGTTTCTATTGGGGCCGTTTTTTTCGGAGAATCTATGTTTCATACAGTCAGTAATGCTTCTAAAGTCGCGTTTCATTATTTGATTGAAAACCTTCGTCGGAAAAATTATGAATTGCTCGACACCCAATTCATCAATGACAATGTACGTAGATTTGGGGCAATTGAGATTCCGAAGTCGGAATATGTTCGACTTTTAAAACGTGGTATTGCTCAAAAAGCACGCTTTACCGATGATTCAGTAGCTCATTTATTTACTTCATTGTAAGAAAATTTGCTTTTTAAATTTTGGCGATTCATCCCTTGTTTGTGCAGGGTGAGGCAGCAAAAATGCACCTTCGGTCATGGTACTTGGATTTGACCGTTTTTATCCTAAACTTTACTAAAAAAATAAAGCTATTTTATCTTCTATGGCAGCTATCTCTTTGGATATCAATGGAAAAAAGTATGACCTTGATATCGACCCTAAAATGCCACTTTTGTGGGCTATTCGTGATGTCGTTGGATTGAAAGGAACAAAATTTGGGTGTGGAATGGCGCAGTGTGGTGCGTGCACCGTCCATATGAATGGACACCCTACTCGCTCCTGTGTGTTGCCAGTTCAGTCGGTTGTAGGAAGTAAAATTACTACTATCGAAGGAATTGGTACCGAAGAAAACCTTCATCCTGTTCAAAAAGCTTGGATTGACGAGCAAGTACCTCAGTGCGGCTATTGCCAGTCGGGGCAAATTATGGCTGCCGTGGCGTTGTTGAAAGATAAACCCGCGCCCACCGATGCCGACATTACCAGTGCAATGCAAGGCCATATTTGTCGGTGTGGTACCTACGACCGCATTCGCAAGGCGATTCATACGGCTGCAAAATCTAAGTCACCCAAAGGCGAAATGTCGGGAGGTAAGTAATCCATTCTCAAAACGCAAGAAAAAGACATGAGTAATAGAAGAACATTCCTAAAGACCCTCGGACTTTCGTCGGCGAGTTTTGTACTGGGGGTATCGAGTTTTGCGAAAGGCAATGCTGTCGTGAACATGAGTACCGACCCAATGTCGTTGGCCCTCGAAATCAATCCATTTATTGTAATTCAGCCTTCGGGGCAAATCACCCTCATCAATCCTCGTCCTGACATGGGACAAGGTTCTACCCAAGCGGTTCCGTCGTTGTTGGCTGAAGAACTAGAAGTAAGCCTTGACCAAGTGACCATTGCACAGTCGGACGGAAAAGGGAAATATGGCGACCAAACCTCGGGTGGAAGCAGTAGTGTACGCGCATTATGGACACCGATTCGCCAAGCGGGAGCGGCAGCCAAAGAAATGCTTATCAAAGCCGCTGCCCAGCGCTGGAGCGTTCCTGAAAGTGAATGTTATGCCGAAAAAGCAAAGGTGATTCACCGCCTAAGTGGAAAATCGTTGACCTATGGGGAAGTAGCAGACGATGCGTCGAAACTTGAAATTCCGAAAAATCCCAAACTGAAAGACCCTAAAGATTTTAAAATCATTGGAAAATATGCGCCTCGTTTGGATGTACCTGCTCGTGTAACGGGAAAAGCTGTGTATGGTATCGATGTAGAAGTACCAGGGATGGTGTATGCCGTCATGCTGCACAGTCCGATGATACACGGAAAAGTAGTATCTATTGACGACTCAGAGGCGCTGAAAATCAAAGGTGTACAGAAAGTACTCAAATGCGAGCGTCCGATGCCACACCGCACTTCGGAAGCTGTTGCGATTATTGCCGATAATTATTGGGCGGCGCTTTCGGCCAAAAAAGTGGTGAAGGTACAGTGGGACAACGGTACGTTAGGGCAAACGTTGACAACAGCTGCTTACTTTAAAAAATGCGCCGAAGCTGCGACCAAAGAAGGACTAAAAGCGGAGGAAGAAGGCGATTTTGCTGCGACGTTTGGAGCGGCCGCCAAAAAACTGGAGGCTGTCTATGAAACGCCCTTTTTGGCGCACGCACCAATGGAACCCGAAAATGCCATTGCGCACATCAAAGACGACGGTACAGCCGAAGTTTGGGCGCCTATCCAAGGCCCCGACTGGGCATTGCGCGACTTAGCGGGCTATTTAAAAATAAAGCCCGAACAAATCAAAATCAATGTAGCGTTGTTAGGTGGAGCATTTGGACGTAAAGCCTACCACGATTTCTTATTGGAGGCTTGTTTTCTTTCAAAAGACGTGAAAAAGCCCGTAAAATTGGTTTGGACACGGGAAGATGATATCACGCAAGGCCCTTACCGCCCAGGAATGATGGCGCGGATGCAAGGTGCAGTAGATGCTAAAGGAAACATCGTGGCTTACCACCACCACCCGATTGGCGAGTCGATTCAGTTTCAGGTATTTAAAGCGCCTAGCAACAAACCCGACGACTGGGTATGTGGTGAGTTGAGTCAAAAAGAACAGAAGTACAATATTCCTGCGTTTAAAATTTCTTATACCCACGTTCCTACTGAAATCCCTATTGTGTGGTGGCGTTCGGTGTATGCGTCCAACTTTGGTTTTAGCCAAGAAGGGTTTTTCGACGAGTTGGCACACGCGGCCAACAAAGACCCGTTGAAAGCTCGTTTGGAACTGATGAGCGACGCCCGTTTCAAAAAAGTACTAGAAACGCTGGCCGAAAAATCCAATTGGGGCGAAAAACTGCCCGCAGGACAAGGAAAAGGCATTGCGATTTTCAAATCGTTTGGAAGTATCAGTGCCTGCTGCGTGACAGTAGCAAAACAAGGCACGGGCGTAAAAATCGAAAAAGTTGTGTCGGTGATTGACTGCGGTCATTACGTAAATCCTGATAACGTAAAAGCCCAAACCGAAGGAAATATTGTGATGGGGATTACGGCTGCGGTGAAAAAAGGAATCACCTTTACCAACGGCCAATCAGACCCTACCAATTTCCATCAGTACCAAGTGATGCGAATGAACGAAATGCCTAAAGTGGAAATTCACATTGTAGAAAGTGGTGCAGAGCCAGGAGGCGTAGGCGAACCAGGGCTGCCACCGATTGCCCCCGCATTGGCCAATGCTGTTTTTGCCGCCACAGGAAAACGCATTCGTCGATTGCCTTTTGATTTGAATACGTTGGCATCTGTCTAATGCTTTTCAGGGTGTAGTACCCTGAGAAACGCGGGTTGCTCACAACCCATATGAGTCATTTTCTTAGAAGGGAGGTTGTTATGCAGCCTCCCTTTTTTGTTTCAATGAAATTCCTCCTATATTTGCAAAACAGTATGCTTGCATAATACCTAAAACACTTAACTTCCAATGGCACAGTACTATAGCCGTCGTAATCTCAACTTTTTACTTCACGAAGTATTTGATGCTGCATCGCTTAACAAATACCCGTATTTCAGTGCTCACGACCGTGAAACGATTGACATGACGATTGATGCGGTGACCCAAATAGGGGATAATTTGATGTATCCGTACTTCCGCGACCTTGACCGTAACCCACCCGAACTACATAACGGCAAAGTGACGGTTCATCCGAAAGTGGGCGATTACCTCAAAGCAATGGGTGAAGCGGGTTTGATTGGAACAAGTTTTTCATTTGAAGATGGTGGTCAACAATTGCCCGAAGTGGTGAGTTCGTGCTTGGGCTTTATCGTCATGGCAGCCAACAATGGCATGATGTACACGGGCTTGACCTCAGGAGCGGCAGGGTTAATTAATTCGTTTGGTAGTGATGAACTAAAACAAACCTACGTCTCCAATATGCTTTCGGGCAAATGGCAAGGAACGATGGCTTTGACCGAACCTCAAGCGGGTAGCTCACTGTCGGATATTACTTCCACAGCTACTCCGCAAACGGATGGTAGTTATTTGATTAAAGGTCAAAAAGTCTTTATCTCGGCAGGAGACCACGATCAGTGTGAAAATATCATTCACTTGATGTTGGCGCGTATTGAAGGCGCTCCGAAAGGTACTAAAGGGATTTCGCTTTTTGTGGTGCCAAAATACCGCCTTGACGGCGCTGATAACGACGTAATTTCTACGGGAGTATATCATAAACTAGGGCAGCGAGGCGTACCCGCCATGCACCTTACCATGGGCGACCGCGACGACTGCCGTGGTTGGCTAGTGGGTGAGCCTCACAAAGGGCTTTCGTACATGTTTCAGATGATGAACGAAGCGCGCATTGGGGTCGGGATGACGGGCGCGGCGATTGCTTCGGCGGCTTATTGTGCATCGGTGCAGTACGCCAAAGAACGTCCACAAAGCCGTCGTCTGAACGAAAAAGGGGTATTAGATAGTCCACAAATTCCGATTATTCAGCACCCTGACGTAAAACGAATGTTGCTCCTCCAGAAGGCCGTAGTAGAAGGTTCGTTGTCGTTGTTGCTAGAAACGGCGCGTTGTGTTGACATTGCCCACGCTAGCGAAAATCCCGAAGAGAAAGAAAAATACCACCTCATCCTCGAATTGTTGACGCCAATTGCGAAAACGTATCCTACTGAAATGGGGCTAGTTGCCGTAAGTAACGGCTTGCAAGTGCTTGGAGGGTATGGGTTTACGGAAGATTTTCCGTTGGAGCAATACTACCGTGATATTCGTATTACGCCTATTTACGAAGGAACAACGGGCATTCAGTCGCAGGATTTGTTGGGGCGGAAAATGACCATGAAGGGCGGAAAACCTGCTCAATTACTGTTTGCTGAAGTGGCAAAAACCATTGCCGAAGCTGAAACGCACGAGGAGTTGAAGCCTTATGCCCAAAAGTTGAAAGCCGAATTGGGTCGTTTGCAAGAAGTAACAATGGCCTTGATGCCGTATGCTATGCAGGGCGATATCGAGCGCTACTTGATGGATGCAACGTTGTTTATGGAAATGTTCGGCATTATTACGATAGCCTGGCAGTGGTTGAAACAAGGGGTTGTGGCTAAAAATGCGATGCTTACTCAACAACCTGAAGGTGATGAATTAGCGTTTTATGAAAGTAAAATTCATACAATGAAGTTTTTCTTCCACTACGAAGTGCCAAAAACGCTTGGATTAGCCGTTCGATTAAAAGATGCTGAAGTGTTAACAATTGAGACTGAAAAAGAGTTAGTATTATAAGAGTTTAAAATCAACAATTGAAAGCCGAAGCAACAATCCCGACAATCGTCGGGATTTGTTGTTTTTGAGGGACTTTGCTTTTATGTTTGTGCCTTAACCCTCCACAAATACAATGATCATTGGCATTGGCGGCCGAAGCCGTTCTGGAAAAACAACCCTCGCCGAAACGCTAGTTTGGCACGAACGTTCTCAAAACAAAAAGGCTATTACGCTGCACCAAGACGATTTTGTGAACCGAATTGAGGACATACCACTCGTTCGCGACCACATTAATTGGGAAATTCCTGCTTCGATTGATTTTGAATTGTTGCGTAAAACTGTCGCTTTTTTGCAGACCCAATTTGACGTGGTGGTGGTAGAAGGCTTCTTGGCATTTGCTGATGCTGAATTAAATTCGATGTACGACCGCTGTTTTTTTACGGTTATTTCAGAAGAAACTTTTCGAATCCGAAAAGCGGCGGACACGCGCTGGGGGCAAGAACCCGAGTGGTACGTAACGTACATTTGGGAAAGTTTCTTGAATTATGGCCAACCGCCCGCTTCATTGACGAACTTGATGGAGATTGATGGAGAAAAGCCGTACTGCATGGAAGAAATTGTGGATTTTTTGCGACATTCTGGCAGTTAGAGTGTTTATTAAAAGCCATTTTGTCGTGAAAACGGGCTTGGTATGTAGTTTGTACTTGTATCTTCAAACAGCAACCACTACGGCAATGAAAGCAAAAATTGAGATTCCGCAAGATATAATTACTGCTATCGACTACGCCAATACCACTAACGGAGGAATGAGTGAGCCTACTTTAGTGGTGCACCAAAATGAAGATGGGTATGAAGTTAAAGTGAAAAAAGCAGGAGTAACTGCCGATAGCTTTGGCTTAGATGTGGTCAATGGACGCCTTTGGGTGTATCACTTTGTAAACTTGTTTGCGGAACGCCCCGCAGGATTAGAAAACCTAAAAACAGCTCATACGATTGGCAATTTGTTTTTGCCCAATGACGTGAATTTGGAGGAAATTGTGGCACGCTTTGATACCCAAGCCCATATCCTAAAAATTTCAATTCCGTTTAATCATGCAAAACGTAACTTCCGCCGCCATATCGACATTGAGAAATGGTAGAGTAAGTAACAAGGAGGGCTCACTCCCCGACTTGTGCGGAAAACTGTGAGCCCCCTTTATTTGAATAAAATCGAGCTTTTACTTCTTCAAAATCTTGAACTCTACCCGACGGTTGATTTGGCGTCCCTCTTCGGTATCGTTGGTGGCTTTGGGTTTGGTTTCACCGTAGCCTTTGCTTTGAATGCGGTCGGGTTCAATTCCTTTTCCAATAAAATACTCTCTTACAGAATCAGCACGTTCTTGTGATAGTTTGACGTTGGCTGCATCGGTACCTACGTTATCGGTGTGTCCGCCAATTTCCATCACTAAGCCTGGGTTTTCGTTGAAAGTAAGTACCATACGGTCTAGCTCAGCATTGGACTCTGGGCGTAACTCCGCTTTGCCTGTATCAAAAAAGAGGTTATTTAAAACACCAATTGCATTGATTTCGATAGGGACAAGCGTAAGGTTTGTACCGATTACTTCTTGATAACCGCCTTTCATGTTGGTGAGGTCAATACTTTGGGCTTCAGCAATAAAATCTTTAGCCACAGCCCTTACACCATACTTGACTCCTTTCGGCAATACGATTTTATATTCTCCCGTCCGAGGGTCTGTTTGGGCTGTTCCTACTTCAGTACCGTCGGCCAAGTTTTCATAAATGATGCGTGCGTTAATGGGTTTACCTGTTTTGGTATCTACTACTTTTCCACTTACCAATGCTACAGGGTCAGGAGTAGGGACAATCGGGGTGGCCGAAGGCTCGTCCGACTTGATTTTAATACGGATAATATCGCCTTTACCAAGGGTGTTTTTCTTCGAAACCATGTAGGCGTAGTCGCCCGCCGCTGCAATGGTATAGTACGCGTCGTAGTCGTCGGTATTGATGGCTGTACCTAGATTAACAGGCTTTGACCACCGCTTCCATGTTTTATCAATGCGCTTTGTGTAGTAAATATCGTTGCTTCCTTGTCCGCCTGGGCGATCGCTCGAAAAATAAATGGTTGTGCCGTCAGAGGCTAGAAACGGCGTAGTTTCCGTAAAATCGTCGGTATTTACTTCTACACCAAGGCTTTGAGGTTTAGTCCAAGTGCCATTTTTTTGGAGAAAACTCACGTACAAATCGTCTTTAGTACTGCGTTTTTTCTCGCTAAAAGCCATGAGTAATGTTTTGCCATCGTTCGATAAAAAACCACACATGTATTCCCCCTTACTCATTGCTTCCAAGCTTGGAATATTCAATTTACTGGGCACTGACCAGCCATTGACAGTACGTCTACTAAACGAAAATCCACGTGTTTCGTAAGCACCACGGTCGTAGGCTCCCATGATGAGCAAAGTATTGCCGTCGGGCGTCACACTGTATGCACAGTTATACTCTTCTTTGTTGAGCGGAGGAGTCATTCGTTTGGCCAAACTCCATTGGCTATTTTGCCATTCCGAATACCAGATATCTTGACTTCCTTCTTGACCGTGGGCATTTTGCGGGTGGCTTACTCGCCCAAAGTAGAGGGTTTTGCCGTCGGGAGAAATGACTGGGGTAATTTCGTTGTATTCGGAGTTGATGGCATTGCCTAGGTTTTCGACTTTAGGCTGGGCAAAAACAAACGCAGTTGAAAAAATAAAAGAGCTAAAAGCAATAAGAGTTGACTTCATCTCAAAATGGAAGTTAGAGGCTTTTTTTACGCTAAAAAGCGAATTTCGTATCATTTTAACGAAATAGTTGCTAAAATTGATATTCAAAACGTTTTTGTGGGCAAACTTACAACATTTGTTCACTTTATTGAATCCTTTTCTGATGGCAAACCTCCGAAATAATATCCTTGAGTACGCAGTGATTTTGCTGTTGGGCTTCATAGCACGTTGGGTATTTGTGCAAGGATGGCTTTCGGGAAATAGGTTTGCTGCATTTGTTATTGTTATTTCATTTGTCAAAACGGGTTGGTTTGTACTTGAAAATTCACAGCAGTTGATTCGTGCTACAGCTCAAAACTTACCTTATCACCGTTTTTTGTTTTTGATGGTGACTAACATGAGTCAAATTGCACTTTCGTATGCCATTGATTTTTACTGTTTGTACCGAGCAAACATTCAGAGTTTTTCAGGAATAGACCCTGAATTAGGCCACTACGAATTGATGTTTGAATTTGGATACTTTAGTGTTCTCAATTTCTCCTTTTTTGGTTATGGAGATATTACTCCTGCTACCATCCCCGCTAAAATTGCGGTGCTGACCGAAATAGTTTTGGCATTTTTGACCGTTATTTTTATTCTTTCTGATTTTATCAGCTTAAAAGAATCCCTTCAAAAAAAGAAACTGTAACCTCCTCAAACCCTCAGAAATGGAGTCGCTAGTACCCAACGAAGTTAACCCTCCCGCCGAACTTCCGCCTAAGTATTACCTAGATTATTTTTTGTTTCTGGTTGATTTTGTGGAAAAACTTTACGGGGAAATCCTCAGCGATGCTGAGCAACAGTTTATCACCGATTTTCGAGCACTTTCGGAGGATGCTCAGTGCCTTTTTGTGCGATTCAGTAATCGGAGAGGTTTTTTTTTTCGAACCAATAAACTAAAATACAACGAGGTAGAAGATATTCCTGCGGCGCTCTACGAACTAGAAGAGCGGGGGTTTATTGAACCTTTGGAGGTAAAACACGAAGCTTACTCCAACGACATCCTGAATTTATTTACCAAAGAAGAATGGATAAAATTGGCACCTCCAACCGAGTTATCGCTTAAACCCCTCAAAAAACCTGATTTAATTCGGTTTTTGAGTCATACATTCACGTTTGAGTTGTTGGTATCGCGTATCAATTCGCCCGAATTGCTGGGGGAGCCTGTGATTAAAGTTGGCTACGAAGTGGAGGTGATGATGCTGAAATTCTTATTTTTTGGCAATCGTCACGCCGATATGACGGAGTTTGTGGTACGTGATTTGGGCAAAGTGAATTTTGAACGCTACCGCGACGATGCTTATACTGCGCGCTTTGCCACGCGTCAAGATGCTGAAGATAAATTTATGGTATCATTGACGGCGCAGCAATTCTATGAATTTCAGGAAACAGCCACCCCGCCCGAAGAAATTTTCGATTGGTTTATGAACTGGCAAACGTCGCTGCGTACGCTCAGCGAAGTAGCACAGCCTGGGTACGTTAAGTTGATAAACCGAGTGGGGGCTTTTTTGGAGCGGCAGAAATTATCCGAACAAGCGCTGACAGTGTATCAGCTGACCGACCAAATTCCGTCACGGGAGCGTCGGGTTCGACTATTGCATCGGATGGGGTTTGTGGAAGAGGCGATGGCGTTGTGCGAGGTGATTGCTCATAGCCCTCAAAATGCCGATGAACGTTTTTTCGCGCTCGATTTTCAGGAAAAAATTACGAGCACCAAAAAACGGGTGAAAAAGAGTGTCACGCGGTTTTTGCAAGAATCGAGTAGTGTTCAAATCCCGATTAGTTATCGGTATCGGGTGGAACAGGGAGTGGCTGATTATTTTGCAGAAAAGGGTTATGGGGCCGTTCATGCTGAAAATTATCCTTGGCGGGGGCTATTTGGGCTTATTTTTTGGGAAATTATTTACGATACCAACGTTCAAGCCATCCACCATCCGTTGCAGCGAATGCCGTCGGATTTTTACCAACCTGATTTTTACCGAAAACGTGCTCCCCAAATCCGCGAGCGACTATCGGAGTTGGATACCAACGAAAAAGTTGCCCAAGTGCTTGAAAGTACGTTCATCGAAAAGTTTGGAATTGCCAACGTGCTGGTCGATTGGAATGACATCTTGTTGGAATTGGTGAAATTGATTGCGCAAAGTCTCAGCCCGATGCAACTGCGGGCTATTTTGCTCGAGATGGCGACGAATTTACGCGAAAACACCCGAGGTTTTCCCGATTTAATGGTATGGGGCGAACAAGGGCTGGAGTTGGTGGAAGTCAAGTCTCCTACCGACCACCTTTCGGCTCAGCAGCTTCATTGGATGCACTTTATGGCCGATTTGGGGGTCAATGCGCGGGTGTTGCGCGTGGAGTGGAAAGAAACAGACCCAGAGTAAAAGAAAAATCTCCCGAAAGTTCTAAAACTTTCGGGAGATTGAAGATGTAGGACAAATTACTTAATGCGGAACGTCGCATTCATACGGTAGCTATACTTGATTTTTTCGTATTCAAGTCCGCCGCCTGACTCAGGCATGGCATCGGCAGCCATCATCCGTACGTTGTACTGGGCTTGTTTGTATATCGGATAGACGTTGCCTTCTTCTACTTCGTGGATTTCGAGTACTTCGCCTAGTTTTTCGCCAATCGACTCCAACAAGTAACCTGCTTTTTCTTTGGCAGCTTTGAGCGCGTTGATTTTCACTTGACGACGGAATTCCTCTTTTTTCGAATGCTCCACCCGACTCATATTTACGTATTCGACGCCACGATCATCGACTTTGGCCATGAGGTCGTTGATATTGTTGGCGTTTGAGAGTTTCAGTTGAAATTGCTTGGCTGCCAAAAAGTACTGAGGTTTTTTCTTACCTGTCCATTCGCGGTAGCCTGTTATGCCACTGATAGAGAGGTTTCCTTTGGGCAAACCTGCACTTTTTACGGCATCAATTAGTTGATTTTCAAGTATTTCAAGCGAAATTTTATCTTTTTGATTTTTTTCGTCCTTAAAATATTCTTTCAACGAAATGGTGAAATAAAGCTCGTCGGGTACGATTTCGAGTTCGGCAGTGCCTGTCACCTCGATTTTTTTGATGGGGTCTTTTTCCACGGTGGTAGGTGTTTGAGCAAACATAGATAAGCTTGATGTAAGCAAAATGGCCGTTAAGGCCCCCCCAGCCGCACGGCGTACCGTCCCAAAAGGGGAGTAGGCGGGTTTGAAAAATTTCATGGCAAAATTCATGGTTTATTTAGATGGTTTTGGACTAAAAACGTCAAAGTGATGTCCAAATTGTAGATGGATTTGTTAATGATTCCTAACGTTTTAAGGTGATTTTGGCGGTTTTTTGTACTTCTCCTGCCATGAGCCGAGCGTAGTAGGTGCCTTCGCTCATGAATTGTACATTGAAAGGAACAGTATAGTTTCCAGCTTCTTGCTCCTTGTTGACCACCAAAGCACCCACCCTCGTACCGCGCGAATCATACACGTAAAGCGATACTTCGGCGGCTTCGGGTAAGCGGTAGCGAATATTAATTTGTTGATTCAAGGGATTCGGAAAAACTTGAAGAAACTCATCCGAATCGGTCGAAGCTATAGATGTATTTTGGGGTTTTTCGGGGGTTTTTGTTTCTTCTATGCCTTCTTCTTCGTTCTCCTCTTCACTAGCGGCCACAACGGCTTCCATCGGCTCTTCGGCATTGGCTATGATAGGGATATTTCTGAGTTGGGTAGCCAATGGTAAAATAACTTTTTCAGGTTCGGGAGACCCTTCAATTTGTTTTGAATTGGTCGTTAGGCTAATGACTTCCGTGGGTTGGCTTTCGTTGTGCAATCGATTGAACGCACTTACTGTATAGTTGTAATTGGTGTTGGGTTTTACTTGATTATCGGTAAAACTAAAGGTAGAAACTCCTTCGTTTCTTACCACAATAGTCCGAATCGACTGAGCTGAGTGTAAGTCAATTGACGATTGTTGGCTGCTGCGATATACCACAAAATAGCGAGCTTTATCGCGTTCGGAGGTCAACTGGTACGGAAAAGACCATGAAACAGTAACCGTATTGTTATCGTTCAGCTTTGCAGTCAGTTCTTTGGGACTGGGTGGAGCTGCTTGGGTTTTCCAAGGCATGGCAGGCACCAAGGCGGGGCTTTGATATACTTCCTGACAAAGTGCATCGCAAAAGCGGTTGGGGTTATTTCTCAGGGTTTTGGCGCTGAATAAAATACTTCCATGGACATTCTCAAACGAACGATTATAGCGCACTTGATTAGGAACTTCCAAGGGGCGTTTCCAATGAGAGTCGCTGTTTACTTTATAAACGCCGTGGCCAATGTAGAGGTGAGGGTCGGAGACGTTGTCACTCCACCACGACACCAATTGCGCATAGTTGGCCGACGTGCTTCCCATGCTCCAGTACACTTGTGGGGCAATGTAGTCTACCCAGCCTTCTTGCACCCATTTGCGAGAATCGGAAAAATTGCCCGAAAAAGCCTCAAAACCGCGCGAATTGGAGCCTTCGGGCGAGCTGCTGCGGTTGCGCCAGATACCAAATGGCGATACCCCAAATTTAATCCACGGTTTGACGCGGCGGATGCTATCTGATACCGTTTTGACGAGCAAATTGACGTTATCGCGCCGCCAATCGGCTTTGTTGGTAAATCCTCGGCTATAGTTTTGGAAAGTTGCTTCGTCGTTGAGGCTTACTTTAGGCACGGGATAAGGGTAAAAATAATCGTCGAAATGAATGCCGTCCACATCGTAGCGACGAATGATGTCCATGACTACGCGGGTAACGAAGTTACGTACTTCGGGCCGTCCAGGGTCGAGAATCCGTAGCGAACCGTACGAAAGTAGCACATCGGGGTGTGTTTTGGCGATGTGGTTGGGGGCAAGAGAAGCCCGACGAATATCGGTAACGGCGCGGTAGGGGTTTATCCAAGCGTGAATTTCAAGGTTACGCTTGCGGCATTCTTGAATGGCAAAGGCGAGTGGGTCGTAGCCAGGAGATTGCCCTTGCTGCCCCGTTAGCCATTCCGACCAAGGTTCAAGTTTGCTCTCATAAACGGCATCACAGGCATTGCGAATTTGGAAAAAAACGGCATTTAACCCCCTTAATTGAATCAAATCCAGTAAATCGCGAAGTTCTTGCTGCTGTTGCTGCGCCGATAGCCCTTTTTGAGAGGGCCAGTCAACATTGCCCACATTGGCAATCCATACCCCCCGAAACTCACGTTTGGGTTGGGCAAAAAGTGAACAACCAATCAGCAGTAAAAGAAATGTATATTTCAAAAATGACATGATATGAAATCTCAACGTAGAAAACCCTACAAAATTAACGCCAATCTCTTACATAATGATACGTTTGAGCAATAAGAAACCTAGACTACTGGTATATTATAGACTTGGAGAGTGTGTATGAGGAGTTGAAGGGGGAAATTAGTACTCATCGACCCAACGGAAAAATGAGCGTGTCTTCAAAAGTGCAGTGCCATCCCGAACTCATTTCGTACTCGTCGTAGGTATCTACAATGATTTCATAGTCAATTTTTTGGCGGATTCCTTCGGGGGTGAGCATGAGTAGATAGTTTTTTATTCAAATAATTGTTTGATAATTTTAGTTAGAGTCTCTTTTTTGATACTGCTTTCTTCCGATTTGTCGAACATTGTGATTAAGTGAATATCCGTTCCGTTTTCGACTTTACTAAGCAAATAAGTAATGACCCGAAAACCACCGCTCTTACCTTGTCCTTTGCTTGTACTTTTTAGTCTAATTTTGTATAAGCCATTACCTAACGATGTGCCAAGGGTTGGGTTTTCGAGTAGTTCTTCAATCAAAACATCAACATCATTTTCCAGTGATGAAAACTTTTTGATAAGCCGTTTGTACCGAGATGCAAAATAGGAGGTGATTTTAACTTCATTGGGCATCGTGTATTTCTTTTTTTAAGTCTGCAAAAGTGCGAGTAGGAATTTTGCCTTCCTTCATAAGCTTCACTTCTTCCAATCCTTCCTCAATCTCCTGCATAAGCGTAAGAGGTTGCTCTTGATTCTCTTCGTTGATAATCAGCGCTTTGAGTTCTTCTCTAACACTTTTGGGAAGAACTTTGTATTGTTCATAAATAATTTGTGCAGTGCTCATGGTTTATTTGTTTTGGCTAAACAAAGATAATTGGATTTCTTCTAAATTTCTCCTGAGTATATTACTCCTCCCAACCTTTGGGAGCTAAACCAAAATAGGTAGGATAGCCGATGTGCTGACAAA
>JALQYJ010000059.1 GCA_023254175.1 Runella sp.
TCTTCGTACACCAACATTTCTACCTGAACCAGTTTCAAACCTGTCGACTTAGGATGTTGTTCTAAGCCTAACTTAAGTGCTTTTTTAGCCATAGTGGCTTTACCCATATCGAGGTAATGCAGTATGATTTCCTCGAACTCCTCTGAATCGAAAAATAAAACTTTGTTGGTTTTCAACATCGATTCAAATTTCGCTAAGGATAAGTTGTAGTCTTCTTCGTCGTGATCCAGGTGCATACTAGTAGGTGTTAAAATTATCCTTAATAAAATTAGGGAAACGGAGTTTTTATTTCTGTTGGGCTAATCGATTGTTGTAAACAATTTAATTAACAATAATGATTGTCGATTTAAGAGTAACGATTTATGATTTTAAATCTACAATCTGAAATCGTTAATCATCATTCTTCATTCATCACTTCATTCATCACTTCATCCATCGCTTCAAGGATTATGGCGCAACCTTCTCTGATTTCGTCTTCAGAAATGGTGAGCGGCGGCGTAATTCGGATGGCGCAACCTTCAAACAACAACCAGAACAAAATCAATCCTTTGTCTTGGCATTTGAAAATGACTTGGTTGGTAATTTCCGGGTCGCTGGTCATGGCGGCCAACATTAAGCCTCGTCCTCGTATTTCGGTTATCAAAGGATGTACCAAAAGGCAACGTTTAGCGATCAGCCGAACAAGTATTACGGCGTGGACATTTGGCTGTTTTTCAACGATGTATTGCCTTATCTGACGCCGAAGGGTTATCAAACTCAACTGGTTTTACTCAGTGATGGCCACTTTGATTTTGAATCGTACCAACATACGGTAGAACACCACTCGCAGTACACTCACACCAAATTTATTCGCACTTTTAAAGGCCCCGATTGGAAGATTATCGCCGAAAAACAGGGGGCAGGTATTTTGCCCATTAGTCGAAAAATCGGCGGGGTATCGGTGCATGTCAGAGGGTTAAAAGCCAAAACAAGCGATATTTTTGAACTGGACAAATTGCGCTTCTTTTGGGGAAAGTGGCTTCGAGCCTGTGGCATTCAGCATTTTGAAGTGTCGCAATAAAAAAAATAAATAATGCAGAAACACTGCATCTCTGGTTGCGAACTTTGCCCCATCATTTCACCAAAATCCCTTCAACACCTTCGCAACACCAACGCTCTCACTCGGAAAAAACCTTATAGCCTCCAACGAGGTACTTCAGCCTGTATCGCTCGCTGAAGTTGTTTCAATGATTAAGGGAGATGCACTTTTACAAAAGGATACCGAGCGCTTGCGTAAGCTTTCACTGCTGGACAAAGCGGCTTATCGTACGGCTAAAACCCGACTTCCTTACGTGGTAGGTAGCGTTTTCAGGGATGGAGTTCGACGTATTGAGAACTTTGTTCAGGCGCATTTTTTGATTGTCGATGTGGATCATTTACCCAATTTTGAAGGTGTAGTACCTGCCTCTATTACCCAAAACTGCACCGTTGCGTTGGCGTTTGTCTCTCCGAGTGGTCAGGGATTTAAGGTGGTTTTTGCGTTGGAACAACCTTGTGAAGATGCCAAGCTTTTTCAGGCGTTTTATAAATCATTTGTGGGTCGGTTTGCCGAACGAACAGGCTTAGTGGGTAGCGTTGATTTGCGCACTTCGGATGCGTCGCGGGCGTGTTTTTTGGCCCACGATGCCAACGCCTATTTCAACCCTAATGCTGAGCCACTGATTGTAGAAACGATGATGTTGGAAGAAGATCAGTTTTCAAAGCAAACCCTTGTTGAAAAAAAGGAGGCGACGAAAACCGAAACAAAGCCCATTTTCAACGAAACAGCCTACCGCGAGGTGCTTCGTGAGGTTTCGCCTACGGCTCCTACACGCACTGTTAAGCAGGCGTTTGTTCCCCAAGAACTACTTGATTTTATGCCAGAAATAGATGTTGTATGCCAAAAAGCGGGGCTGGAAGTTTTTGAAAAAATGCCTATTCAATACGGTATTAAGGTGTTGGTCAAACAGGGCTATCGCAAGGCAGAGGTCAACGTGTTTTTTGGCAAAAGAGGGTTTTCGGTGGTCAAATCGCCAAAAACAGGCACCGATGCCGCTTTGATGGATTTGCTGTATGGTGTTCTCTATGCGCATTTGTTTCCTGCACCTATTAGTGAGAATGTGCCCCTAGTGAGTTATCTATCTGCTAATTAACCCTACCTAGATGTTTTGCTATGCCAAAGAAGACAGCCTACGTTCAGAAGACGTTGCCTGAGCTCGAACGGCTTTGGCAAGAAGCGGCCTTGATTCAGCCAAAGGATGCGCCACTTGGGGAGTCGGGGCAAATCCCCCAACGACTTCAGAATTTCATGTTGTATTTACAGCGTCAGCAGCCACTTAAACGCCCAGAGGACATGTATTGCTTTATTATGTACGACATTGAGAACAACAAAATTCGGCGGCTAATGGCGAAGTACTTGCTACAAAAAGGCTGCGTACGGGTCCAAAAATCGGTATTTTTTGGCAGGTTTCACCGAAAGCTCCAACGTGAAGTGCTGGATGTACTGCGCAAAATGCAGGAATGTTACGAAAACGAGGACACGATTTTGGTGTTGCCTGTTGGCGAAGATATGCTCAATAGCCTCACGTGCATCGGCAAATTATTTGAATTAGAATTGATGACGGCCCATAAACACACGCTATTTTTTTAATACTATGACACAACTTATTTTAAATAAACGAGGTACTAGCTTGAGCGTAAAAAGTGGTCGCTACTGCGTACGCACGCCCGAACGGGAGAGTTTTATTCCTGTCCACGAAATTAAAAGTATTCATTTGCACTCGGCGACTAGGCTCACGTACGAGGTAGTACAAACGGCGATTCAGTACAATACGGATTTGCTCTTTATTGACCGTTATGGCAAACCCATCGGGCGGGTTTGGAGCAATCAGTTTGGCTCTATTTCGACCATTCGTAAAAACCAATTGACGTTTTCGCAAACTACCATAGGGGCTGAATGGATACGTGGGCTGTTGGTTCAAAAAACAGAAAACCAAGTACTTGTAGTGGAAATGCTTCAATTATTGACGCAAAAAGAATGTCCAGAGGCATTGCAAAACTTGGCTTTTTACGGACAAAAATTCAAGCAATACGTCATCAAAGAGCTGCCCGAAACCTTTGCTACTTTTAGAGGCTACGAAGGGCACCTCAGTAAAGCCTATTTTTCTGCCTTGCGCGAACTGCTACCGAAACAGTATTATTTTGCCAAACGCTCTCAGCACCCTGCTTTGGATATGTTTAATTGTTTGCTCAATTACGCGTACGGAATGCTCTACAGTAATTGCGAATCGGCGCTGATTCGGGCGGGTATCGACCCTGCCGTGGGTGTAATGCACCGCGACGAGTACAATCGTCCCGTTTTGGTGTATGATTTTATTGAGACTTACCGCCATTATGCCGACTACGTGGTGTGTCATCTTTGTCTGCAAGAAGTGATTTTTGAGGAATTTTTTGACGTAGAAAATGGTCAGTTTTGGCTTAATACCGACGGAAAACGTTTGCTTATTCAGTGTATGAATGATTATCTCAACGAAGTTGTCAACTTGCAAGGGCTGAGTCGAAGCCGACTTACTCACCTCGAACTGGATGCC
Source organism: Runella sp. (assembly GCA_023254175.1). Lineage (GTDB taxonomy): Bacteria > Bacteroidota > Bacteroidia > Cytophagales > Spirosomataceae > Runella. Next base: position 3,609 of record JALQYJ010000059.1, read on the forward strand.
CAACGTTTGGCAACTCAGCTCAAAAAAATTAGCTAATGCAAGAAGAGTGCATCTTTAATATTGACCTTTGTCATCATGTTTCACCGCCCACTGGGCACAACCTCTTTTACCGCTTTCATGAATCGAACCACTGCTACCCACACCCTTTTGTTTGCAAACATTGGCAATCGTAATATTAACTTCCAAGGCAAGAATTTTGACAGGCTTTCGGACGACCAAAAGTTGCTTTTTGGAGGTTCGTTTAAGTCATTTAGTCAAACTTTATTAAGTGATTTTGAACAATTTGCCCCCGATTTGTCGGTTACTATTGTCAATCAGATTTTGGAGGTTTTGGGAAGTACCTATTTTGACCAAGTAATTCTTTTTGGGTCGGATCAACTGGTCGATAACCACGCCAAAACTGACCAAGATACCTACTGGGCAGGGTTAATTATGGCCAAATTGCTCGTCCGACAGGGGTATCTCAGAGAAGAGCAAGTCAAGGTGTTACCTGTTCGATGTGATATTTCGGACAACGATGGGCTGTTGCGCTATTACCGTAGTCAACTCAAGCGTTTCAACAGTGATTATATGTATCCCAACGTGTGTATCTGCGACGCGGGAGGAAGCCCCCAACAAAAAGTAGCGCTAAAGCTCATGGCCGAGTTTATGGTGGACAGCCAGAAGCTGGAGGTTTTGTACGTAAATGCAAAAACGAAAACTGTGGAAAAAGTGAGCCAAATTGAATACCGGAATATCATCACGGCTGAGCAAGTGAGAAGCCTAACCGCGAAGGGGCAGTACAAAGCGGCTTTGTCGCTGCGACAGGTGGACGACCTCACAAGCCTGTGTACCACTAGGGTACTGGCTAATCGTTTGCTGGGGATGGGGTATTTTTTGAGCATCGGCAATGTTGAAATGTACCAAAAACTACTGAGAAGTATGAAACAAAAAGAGCGTGAAAAGTATGCGTTTTTGGTGGAGAGTCCTAATCAACTGAGCAACACTCTTGCCAAGGCTCAATTTATGAACCGAGCAGGGCAGTTTGACGCGGCGATCCTAAGTTTTGCGGTGTTTTACGAAAAATACCTCGCTCAACTTATTCAGGCTCATTTTGGATACGATTTGGTCAATAATTATCACGCCGAAAGTCGTCGGCTTCGGCAGGAGGCACTGGAGCGCTTCCCCTCTTTGGCTTCCGAAAGTGAACTTGAAAGCATGGCTGAGATGGTTTTTCAGGTCAAAATAGCGCAGTTTATTCAAGAAGAGCCGCAGGCTACGTTTATCAATACTTTGTCGAATTTTATCGGGGGGAAATCAACGGAAAACCAGAAGCTACTGTTTATTAACGTAATTCGTAATAAAATTGCACACGAAGGGCTCATTCCTGATGACTCGATGATGAGCAAGGACTTGCCTTATTTTGCGGAGTTAATCGGTGCCGCAGGGCAGCTGATGCAGCTTCCTTCCGAAAATATGTTTGAAAAACTAAACGAAGCTATTGCGCTGGAGGTGTAAGAGCAGGGGCGAAGGGCAAAAAATTAAGGGCGAGGGAGTTTATAATTACTTAAATAGATACACAACTTCGAGACTTTCACTACTACTACATCTTTACAAAATGCGCAGGAGGTGAGCCGTTTGCGCAAAAATGGTCAGTTAAATGAGGCTTGTGAACTTGCAGAACAACTGCTTGTGAACAAGCTTGATGATGTTTTTAACCGACGAGCAGCAGCATGGGTGTATATCGACTTTCTTAAACTTCATGGGGTATTTAAAGAGGAAACACTTTCTAAGCTGGAAAAGCTGTGTGCGCTGGGATTTGATGCTAGTGAGAAGATTCTGTGGGAACAACTTTACTGGGTTGTGGCGAAGGCGGTATTTAAACTAACCGACGACACTTCGTCGGCGTTGTTAGACCGTTTTGAGATTTGCTGTCAATCTTTTGCGGCTGTTCCTGGGCAAGCCTACAGCGTCATGCTCAAAGCACTTGTTAAACAGGCCCTAAAGTGGAAACAATTTTCTGCCATGGTAGCTAGTTGGGGATTAGAAAACTTTCAAACGAGTGATTTTGAGAACGAAACCCTTCAAAACGGCAGAGGAGTCCCGTCGTTGGTAGAGCGCACCTATTTGGCTGTTTCCAAGGCTTATTTGATGCAGCCTTATGCTGATACTAGTATGCTTGATTTTTTACAACAGCTCAATACGGTATCGGAGGCACATCCCGAAATGCTGTACTTGATTTATTATCGGGCTTTGTTGTACCAAAAAATGGGTCAATTAGACACTGCATTGGCCTTACTCCGTCCCTTTGCTCAGAAAAAGAAGCGGGATTTTTGGGTGTGGGATTTGTTGGCTCAACTACATCCAGATGACCATGCCCTACAAATGGCTTGCTTGGCTAAAGCCCTCATGTGTACGACCCCTCCCGAGTTTTTGGTAAAAATTCGACAACGATTTGCTGAGTTATTGGTAGGACATGAGCGCTGGGAAGAAGCACGGGTCGAAATTGAGGCATTGATTCAAGTCAGGGAAGCGAACCACTGGCGTATTCCTAGCTGTGTATATGAGTGGGTGAAAACACCTACCTATCAACTTGCAAGCAAGCGTAAGTCTAACTATGACCTATATACGCAATTGGCCAAAAACGCAGATGCTTTACTTTTTTCACCTTCAAATGCGCACATTGGTATTATTTGGCACCTCAATACAGAAAAGCAAACTGCCCAATTTTTCGTGGATGAAGCTATCAACGGCGGATTTTGTTATGCAAAACTTGGGGTTAGTGCGCCCGAAATTGGTCAGGCTTTTACATTTTGGTTACAAGAAGTAACCCACAAAGACGGGAAGTACTGGAAAGTAGATAAAGTGGTACGCTCTGAAGGGCAAATTGCGCCTAACCAAATGAAATCATTTAACGGGCGACTTCAGTTAAAAGGCCGAATGGGGTTTGTAGGCGACGTATTTGTTGATATTCCTACGATTGCTGCAAGCTTTGAACACGCCCAACTTGTAGAAGGTACGGCTGTCAGAACGTATAATCTCAAAAATAAGGAGTGGGGTTGGAAAGCAAATCACTTAAAAAAGTATAAATTTGAATCTGAAAACTAGGTAAAAACCTTAAAACCACTGTATATTTAGACTTTAACCAATTTTTATTATGTTTGAACGTACTTTTAATATCATGAGTTATGAAGCTCAAAATATAATAATTTATTTATTAATGATACCTTTAACTTGGTGTCTGTCTTTAGATTATAAATTATTCAGAGCTTTACGATTAACGTTGGTATATATAATAAGTTTTAGTGTAGCTCTGTCGCTACATTCTTACATGTATTATTATGACATGTTAGTAAAGTTTTTACAATCATTTTCAAAATATGGATATACTTATACACAAGCTTGTATAGTAGCTTGTATTATGTATCCATTGTTTTTTACGATAGTCATAATGCTCATTCCCAATTTTAAAAAAGTAGCTAAATAAATTTATAACCTAATGTTGGGTTATTTAGTAATTGAAACCACTGATAAAGTGGTTTTTTATATTATTAGAATTTATTTTAAATGTTTTTTTTTAAGATTCTTGAAATCTTTGCGAGAGGTGAAACATCTCTTTCAATCAATAATCTTATTTTCAGTAGAATAAGGATTAGGACTTTCTTGTTTACACTTTAAGCAATTTTATATTATGTTGTTATCTTTTTTTAAATACTTACTAGGATTAAGTATATTTTATAATGTTATGTTAATGACTCTGCGAATAAGTAATTATGTTAGTGCTAGAAACTTTGGTCAAATTACATATCAAGAACATATAACTTTATCTAATAAAAGATATGATGATGTATGTTCTGTATATTGTGATAAACATGGTTGTACTCACAAAAGTTATCTCAAACCTTATTTTAAATATGTTCAAAGTATTGACATTAAAAAACATAGCCTTAAACAATATCAAAGAGATAATTTGATGTTGTATATTATTATCTTTCCAGTATTATTTTATTCAGTTATATACTCAATTTTAAAAAAATGAAATTAGCAACCACCATATTTTTAACAGTAATGTCTTTTATATATTTAGTATTATCTGTACTTACAATAGGTATAGATAATATATATTGGATGTTAGTATCATATTTGGTTACTGCATCAAATTATGTAGGACTATCTTTGTATGATATATATGTAATGGTATTTATTATATTAGTACCTTTTATTGTATTACAATGTTTGTTGTATGTAATTGTAAAAAGTATTATTAATTGGAGAAGGTGAACTGTTTTTTATGGTTCCCCTTTGCTCCTACACTTTTAAGATTATTTGTAATAGCTTGGTCTAAAGGAACACGTTTGGCCGCTTCTGAATAATTTTTATTTCTACCACTTCTAAAGCTTTTTTAGTGGCACGCTCTGAAGGGCAAATTGCGCCTAACCAAATGAAATCAGTTAACGGGCGACTTCAGTTAAAAGGCCGAATGGGGTTTGTAGGCGACGTATTTGTTGAT
>JALQYJ010000145.1 GCA_023254175.1 Runella sp.
GGTTTTGCGTGTCAAGAGCAAACCATTCTACTTCTACCAAATCTTGGTCAACAGGCTCTACACCGTAGAACCACCCTTTCCAGAACCAATCCAAATCCACGCCCGAGGCATCTTCCATCGTACGGAAGAAATCCGCTGGAGTTGGGTTTTTAAACGCCCAACGACGTGCGTATTCTTTGAAGGCATAATCAAACAATTCGCGTCCCATGACAGTTTCGCGCAAAATGTTTAAGCCCGTTGCAGGTTTAGCGTAGGCGTTAGGCCCGTATTGCATGATGTTGTCTGAGCTGGTCATAATAGGCACTAAGTTCTCCGTTCCTTGCTTCATATAATCAGTAATGTACTGAGGTTCACCGCGACGTGTTGGATAGTCTTTGTCCCATTCTTTTTCAGTCAAGTATTGTACGAATGTATTCAAACCTTCGTCCATCCATCCCCACTGACGCTCATCAGAGTTGACAATCATTGGGAAAAAGTTATGGCCTACCTCATGGATAATTACCCCAATCATACCATACTTAACACCTTCCGAATACGTACCATCAGGTTCAGGACGGCCACCGTTGAAGGAAATCATCGGATACTCCATTCCACCGCCACTTGCGTGGCACGAGTAAGCTACTGGATATGGGTAATTAATCGTATATTTTGAATACGACTTAATCGTATGTGCTACAACCATGGTAGAATATTTACCCCAAAGTGGGTTTCCTTCTTTCGAATAAAGCGACATACACATTACTTTCTTACCCGCTTGATCGATTTGCATTGCATCCCAAATGAATTTGCGACTCGTAGCAAACGCAAAATCACGAACGTTATCAGCCTTGAAAATCCACGTTTTTTTACCCGTTGGCTTGCCTTTTTCAGCTTTTTCAGCTTCTTCTTGGCTTACAATTAATACAGGGCGAGTCGCTGTTTTAGCTTGCTCCAAACGTTTTTGTTGCTCCGACGTCAAGACTTGGGCCGCATTTTGCAATTCTCCCGTAGCTCCTACGATATGGTCGTTAGGCACCGTCAATGCCACTTTGTAGTTGCCGAAAGTCAGGGTAAATTCTCCTTGCCCCAAAAACTGCTTGTGCTGCCAACCGTTTACGTCGTCATAGACGCACATACGAGGGAACCAGTGCGCAATGAAGTAGTTAGAGTTTCCATCTTTTGGAAAAAACTCGTAACCTGCACGGCCATAGTATTCGTTGATAAAATAGTTCCAATCTACCGAAAATGCGTACGATTGGCCTGTTTTGATGCTCGCAGGCAACTCTACGCGCATCATGGTATTATTGATGGTATATGACAACGGCTTACCCGTTTTTGCATCCTTTACGGCCGTGATTTTGAAATCATATTCTTTATCACCAGTAATGCTCGTACGTACCGAACTTGGGGCATTTAAACCACGCACAGCATTCGACGACATTTGCGGTTGGATACTGTTGTGCTGTGAAAGGGCATTGATTGAACCTTTAGCAAACAAATTTTGGTCAAGTTGCAACCACACAAACTTCAACTCATCGGGTGAATAGTTGTAGTAAGTGATTGTCTCAGTTCCCGTGATTTTACGTTGTTCATCGTCCAGCTCCGCTTTGATGTCGTAATCGGCACGTTGTTGCCAAAAATCTTTACCAGGAGCCCCCGAAGCCGTGCGAGTCGTATTTGGAGTAGGGAGTTGAGCGCCTAATTGTTCAAAACGTGAATTGGCGTGATAATTGGCCGCTGGAGGTTGTGCAAATAACAAACCTGTGCTGAGCAGAAGCCAGTAAAAAATAAACTGTTTTCTCATTGGTATTTGGTGATTAGTTTAGTGGTAAAAATAGTGTAAAACGTTCAAAATTAGGTGAGAGGATAGACGCGTACGGCGTTTTTTGCGACATTATTCCACTGGAAGCCCCACAAGCGTACGAAACAGCTCATTGTTAAGAATCAGCGATAGAGCCATTCCCGCCACAATCCCCGAAATCAAGTGGTTCCAAGTAAGGCGTTGTAACTTGATGATTTCAATAAACAAAGAGGCTATTCCCAATGCAATGGCTACAATTACCAATTGCCCCAACTCTAAGCCCAGATTGAACGAAAATAAAGGCATAATGATGCTATCTTGTTCGCCCAAGAGGCTTCGTAAATAGTTGGAAAATCCCATGCCGTGAATTAAACCAAAACAAGCCGCGAAGATGTACCGCAGTTTGGGGGATTTTGGCTCACCTGTACTCGTATCTGAAAAATTCGAAACCGCCGTGGCCAAAATTGTGATAGGAATCAACAGTTCAATAATATCGGAACGGTACGTAATCAACTTTAAAGTTGCCAACGCCAACGTCACAGAATGCCCCAAAGTAAACGCCGTAATTAGTACCAGTACTTTTTTCCAATCGCGAAAAGCATAAATAGCGCACAAAGCCACTACAAATAAAATGTGATCGTAACCATTAGGATCAGTGATGTGGTCAAACCCCAATCCAAGATAAATTTGGAAATCAGACATAAAGAAGATGGTTGGTTAGGTGTTGATAAAGGAACTATTTTTTATAAAAAGGGCTAAGGAGCCAATACGTACACGCAATCCACATTTCGACCATATCCCTCATAATCAAGGCCATAGCCAAGTACAAAACAGTTTTCGATTTCAAAAGCAGCATATTTGACGCTCAAAGGCGTTTTGAGGGCTTTAGGTTTAAAGAGCATCGTAGTTACCTGAATCGACTCAGGGCGCTGAGCTGAGAGCTGGAAAAGAAGTTTGTTCATTGTAAGTCCCGTATCGACAATATCTTCCACAATAATCACGTGGCGGTCGCGAATTGGCTCTTTCAATCCAAGAACCTCAGTTACTTCGCCCGTCGATTGCATTTTGGAATACGAAGAAACCCGCACGAAGGTTATCTCACACGGAATCGTCACGCTTTTCATTAGCTCAGCGGCAAACATAAATGCTCCATTGAGGACGACCACAAAAAGAGGGTTCTTGTCTCGGTAATCTTCGTTAATTTCGCGCCCTAACTCAGCAATTCGCTCCTCGAGTGGTTGTTTTTCGATAAATGGAACAAACTTTTTGTCTTTGACCGTCAGCATGATGAAAAAATATTAAAAAAAACTTAAAAAATGGCAACCTTGATAAACTGTAACGAGAAGTTGTACGTTAATATCCACAGCAAAGATAATAGACCATGAAAAAGAACATCTTAAAATATTGGATATTCGGTATCATTAGCTGGGTACTTTTAGGTACTACTACAGCCAATGCCCAACTTTATGCCTCCTCCAACTTTGATGGCAAGTACGATATGTTGCTCTCCAATCCTGGCGTGCAAATCGAAGCTACCGAGGCCATTAACAAACTCTATAACTTCAAATTTGCAGAAGCCGACGCCGAATTTCGTTGGCTGCGCTATCGCTACCCCTATCACCCTATGCCTTATTTTTTGATGGGGCTAGCGGAATGGTGGAAAATTGTTCCCAATACGGAAGATACCCGCTACGACGACCGCTGTTTGGCGTTGATGGATACCTGCATTACGCTGGCCGAAAAACTGTACGATGCGCGGGAAAACAAAATCGAACCTTCGTTCTTTTTGGCCGCGGCTTACGCCTTCAAAGGGCGGATTCATTCGGAACGGAAACACTGGTCAAGGGCTACGTTTGCGGGAAAAAACGCACTGAAATACATGGAAAAATGTGAAGGGAAAAGTGAACTAAGCCCCGAATTACTCTTTGGCGACGGACTATTCAACTACTTTGCGCAATGGATTCCTGACAACTATCCACTGCTAAAACCCATCCTTTGGCTTTTTCCCAAAGGAAACAAACAGCTTGGTATTCAGCAACTTGAAAAAGTAGGGAACAACGCCTTTTACACCCGAACCGAAGCTCGGTATTTCTTACTACAGATTTACAGCTACGAAAATCAATACGCCAAAGCATACGATTTAGCAAAGTACTCGTGGGAAACTTATCCTGATAACCCCTATTTTGAGCGCTATTACCTCCGCTCGGCTTTTGTGCGTGGAAATACAGCCGAAGCGGAAAAAGCCGCAAGAAGTATTTTGACCAAAATAGACAAAGGAATGGTGGGCTACGAAGCCGTAAGTGGGCGAAATGCGGCCTACGTTTTGGCCTACTACTACTACAATTATTACCGTGATATTCTAAAAGCTAAAGAGTATTACTTACAAGCTGTCAATTACTCAATTCAGGCCAAGGCGTTTACTTCTGGCTACTATTTGTCTTCATTGATTACATTGGGTAAAATAGCCGAAACTGCCAAAGACTACGAAGCGGCGCGTGAGTATTATAAAACGGTGATAGACCGAGGAGAGAAAAAATCGAGTCAAGTCAAAGAAGCCAAAGACGCCATTAGTCAACTTAACAAGTCGCGAAGGGAAGAACGAAGAAAGCGGAGGGATTAACCTCCGCTTTTTTTATATTGTTACAATACCACTAATCCTTCGCGGCGGTAGCCTACAAACTGCGGTGCATCGGCAGGTAAATCGGTGATTAAGTAATCAATATCCGATAATTCACACACTTGAAGTTTTTGGGTACTGCCTAGTTTTTCACTAATCGTAACCACCGCGCTTCGTTTAGACGCTTTTATCATGGCTTTTTTCACCTGAACTGCCTCTAAATCCGTATCCGTAATACATTCGGTATCAATGGCATTGGTACCCATAATGCACAAATCTGCTTTGATTTCATTGAGTCGGCTAATAACTTCACCTCCCACGCTAATCTGCGAATTTTTGACCAACGTTCCCCCCAAAAATATCACATCAATCGTCGGATGATCGCACAATTGAAGAGCTGTTGTAAGACTTACAGTAAAAAAAGTAGCTTTCAAATCAAGAGGAAGTAAGCGCGCCAGCTCCCTAACGGTCGTTCCTCCTCCTAGAATAACAAACATTCTATCTTCGATAAGGGTTGCGGCTTTTTGCGCAATTACCGTTTTTTCTGACAAGGCATAGGTCGTACTTGGGGCATAGTCATAGTGATATGACTTTGACAAAGCCCCTCCGTGTACCTTTACTAACTCACCCGCCTCCGCCAGTTCATTAAGATCACGACGAACAGTATCCTCCGAAACATTCAACATTAGCCCCAAATCGGCAGATAAAACCCGATTGTGAAGGTTGATTTGTTTCATAATAAACGCTTGTCGCTCTCGCTTTAGCAGTTGCGTTTGAATTGGATGCATAGTGGTTTAGAAAGATATAAAATCAAATCCGCAAAAAGTTGCACTAAAATTAGAGACATTTTTTGATTCTACTCGAATTTTCACCAAAATCTTATATTTTTTCCATTTTATTCTACTACTAAAAATATTTTTACCAAACAAATGACGGAATTTGCTGTTTTTATTATTTATTTATTGCGGTTTTGTGCCGATTTAAAAAATAAACCTTTAAGTAATAAGCTATGCATCACAATAACTACGGCCAAATCGTTCAGAACCGTTTTCGTTCTGGACTTATGTGGACGATTGTGGCTTTATTAGCAATTTGTCTGTCGCTACCGCTGCTGCCGTTCAATACGGTTCTATAGCCGCCAACGAGGTGGTTATTATTACGACCAAACGCGGAAAATCTGGCGCACCAAAAATCAATTCTACGACCAGTTTTTCTTCCAACGAGCTTCGCAAAGGGGTTTTTATTTCTACATTGGGTAAACAGTTTGGATTCAGAGACTTACGTCTTCACACCATTGGGGTAATTAGCGCGGCTCAAAGTGCCGCTAACCCTACTATGACGACCACGGGTATCGTTCGCAACGGAGCTACTTCTTTGTTAGCCTCTAACTTGGTGGATGTAACTCGCTATAATTATTTTGACCAAATCTTCCGTACAGGTTTTGGCAACGACAATACGCTTTCGATTTCGGGCGGAACTGACCGTACGCAAGTATTTTGTGTCGGCTTCTTACATGAAAAACGAAGGGATTGTCAAAAATATAGATTGTCGTCGGGCGAGTTTGCGGACACGCGTTGACCAACGCCTTACCAATTAGGCTAAATTATGGGCGGGCTTGAAAATTATTCAAATAGCTTTTCCAACGAAAAAGCCAACGGAAACGTGTTTTACAACCCGATTAACTCGGTAACTATCACCAACAACATCTACGACATCACCCAGTTAGAAAAATAGCAGTTTGGCCAACATTTGTTGGGACGTTTTTAAAGTACGTGCGTCGTATGGCTCCCGTTGCAGGTAATGCCGCATCTCAAGTAGAGCGTACTCGCACGTTTTATCCGTATCGATTGATTGAGAAAGATAATAACCGCGCAAACACTCCCGCCGACCCTGCTATATAGAACAGTCACTTGTTAATGGTTATCTGTTAACTAGTATACAAAAAGCCCTGACTCATCATCAGGGCTTTTTGTATTTTTGTGTAGAGGGTTGCTCACAACCCGACAAATCTGAGAAGAAGTAAATCAATAGTTTAGACGAATAACTACTCCACTACTGCAACATCAAATAAGCTTTGATAAACTCGTCCAAGTCACCGTCCATTACTCCCTGAACATCAGAGGTTTCTACGCCTGTTCGGACGTCTTTCACCAATTTGTAAGGGTGCATAACGTAGTTTCGAATTTGAGAGCCCCACTCAATTTTCTTCTTGGAAGCTTCCACTTCGGCACGAGCTGCATTTCGTTTTTCAACCTCAATTTGATACAATTTCGATTTCAACAAACGCATAGCTAAATCGCGGTTGAGGTGCTGACTTCGTTCTTGTTGACACTCAATCATCAAGCCCGAAGGTTTGTGACGAAGCCGAACGGCGGTTTCCACTTTGTTGACGTTCTGTCCACCAGCGCCGCCCGAACGATACGTATCCCATTCAATATCGGCGGGGTTTACTTCGATTTCAATGCTATCGTCAATCAACGGATACGCATACACTGAAGCAAACGAAGTGTGACGGCGGGCGTTGGAGTCAAACGGAGAAATACGCACCAAACGATGTACACCATTTTCGGATTGCAAATAGCCATAGGCTTGCGGCCCATCTATTTGAATCGACGCCGATTTTATACCTGCCCCGTCTCCCTCTTGGTAGTCGATTTGGGTTACTTTATAGCCGTGTTTTTCGGCCCAACGAACGTACATCCGATACAGCATATCTGCCCAATCTTGGCTTTCGGTACCGCCTGCACCGGAGTTAATTTCTAAAACTGCGTTGAGCTGATCTTCTTCGTTGGAAAGCATTTTTTTGAGCTCAACCTCTTCCAATACCTTCAACAAGGCTTGAAATTCGGCCTCTACCTCCGTTTCGGTGGCTTCGCCCAACTCAAAAAACTCCTGAAGCGTTTCTAAGTCACCAAGACGTCCTTCCACCGATTCGTACCCTTCGGTCCACCCTTTCAAACCCCGAACTTCCTTCATAGTTTGCTCGGCCTTAGTATTGTCATTCCAAAATTCAGGTTGGTTCTGAATTTGTTCTAATTCGGTCAATTGTTCTTTTTTAGTATCGTAGTCAAAGATACCCCCTCAAAGCCGAAACGCGGGCTTTCAAGTCTTTCAACTGTTCTGTGGTCATCGAATTATTTATTTCAAAAGTTAAATGGATTGCAAAAGTACAAATAAAAAGCGGTCAGTCGGCTAACCACCGACTGACCGCTCTGGAGAATTTGGTTTATTATTTTTTCACGATAACCCCATCCGCCACAAACGTCAATTCGAGCTTAGGTTCGGTAATTTTCGCAATTTCTTCTTTGCTTTTACCTGCATCTTCGGCGTAGTGTTGCAATTCAGCTACGGAGGTAGTTTTCATTTTAGCCTCACCGTCAATGACAACGGTTTTACCCGCAATATCTTTAGGTACAAAGAAGCCATAATCTTTGAACGACACGCGCATGGTCTGTCCCTCTGCGGTTTTTACTTTCATCCAGCAGCCCTTTGCTTGACACACCGACTCCACCGTACCAGTTACTTTGGCCGTCATTTTTTCTTTGCTTCCCATTTTCCTAGGAAGTTCAGTAGCAGCTACGGCTCCTTTATCGTTGATTTTTTCGCCAAAATAGCTATCACTTTGTGCAAATGCTCCTAAAGCAAAAACGGCAAACAAGGTTGTTAAGAGTACTTTTTTCATGGTAATGCTAGTCAATAAAATAATTGATGAAATAACAAATTTTTCTTCAAAACTATACAATTTTTGGTGATGTTGGTTAAAAAACCCCTTCAAAAAAGTCGATATCTTTCTCTGCCTTAGGAATTTTATAGCTTTTCAAAAATTCTTTCAGAAACAATTGACTTCCAAACACTTTTACGTCATTTTTAATACTTTTAGCCGCACTTTTAAATTCTTTAATATCCTGCTCAAGCGATAGACGGAGTCGGTGGATATTGCTCACAATGTAGTCAGGCTTACCGCTCATTTGAGCAACTTGCGAAACCATATTTTCTAGCTCATAACTCAACTCTTCGGCCTGCTCTCGCAGGAGTTTATTATAATTTTTCAGGTGGCTTTCGGCTATATTTTCAATGTGATTTTGGTCAATTCGGTCAAACTCCAACTGCAAACGCAGCAGCCCCAATAAATCATTTTTCTCGTAGGCTTCTGTCACTCGCTGCATGATTTGCGTTTTACGCTCACGTTCTTCCTCGTTCGGCTCACGATCAGGGTGAAAAGCTTTGACCAAATCCATGTAAATAGTCCGCACCGATTTGGTAACATTGCGGGCTTCCAACTCTTTCTTTTCTTCTTTTTCTTGCTGCTTTTTACTTTTCGGACGTTTGTCTTTTCGTTCTTCTGCTTGGCGCTGCTCCGAATCGTATTTTTCTTGCTTTTCTGCTAGTTTTTTTGCCATCTGCTCCTGAAAAACTTCAGGATTTTTCGTATCCACATCATCATCGAATTCGATGCCAAACATTGAAAAAATTCCTTTTAACTGTTCGGCCGCTAGTTCATTGGCTTGTTCGTTTTCTTCTTCGTACGATGTCTCGTTATATTTATCGTAAATCGGTATCAACTCTTCCATGCCTCCGTATTCAATCACATCGTACGCAAGTTCACAAATGAGGTACGTGAGTTTCTTCTGTTCCCTTTTTTTGAAATAACCAGAGTCGTATGCGCGGTCAAAACACTTCACCAATTCCGCCTTCTGGACATAATATTCTTTCCGAGCGGGGGTCAGTGTGCCTTGAAGACGTTGGTTTACTTCATCCAAACCAGCACGATACTCGGCAATTTCTTGTTCCAGCTTTTCAATCTTTTTGATGAGTCGATTAAAGTCTTTCTGAACTTTTGATTGTTCAGCTTTTTCTTTGGTGATTTGGATAATCTTTGCCATCAGTCAGAGAATAATGGGATAAATTTTTAACGACTCAAACTATTAGGGTTTTGTTTACGAAGCATCAATGCAATCAATAAGATAGGCATCACGACGAGCATCAACGTAAACCGAAACTCATCGAAAATAAAACTCGAAGGAACGAGTTTATCAATATCCGAAAGCTTTTGTTGAAAACTTTCGTTGCCCCATACTTTGATGGCCTCCGCTTTATTGACCAACAACGACTGACGCAACATTTCTTGGTAGTGTGCCAATGCTTTAGGAAAGAAGTAGAAATACAAACTTGATAAATAGCCACACACCAGCGCCCCCGTAATCCACACCACGTAGCCAATCGAAATTCCTTCCCACATGTGGAGGTAACCTTTACCCACTTTTTTACGATAGTACCAAGTAGCTCCCGTGATGATAATGGCAAAAAAACCAACATCAAGCGCTCGGCTTGTACTTGAGAATTTTTCAAGGCTCTGAACGAGCAAAAAGAACAAAAAGCAAACCACACCAGCAATCACCCCGAAGAATAACGGGAGCTTGAGCAATGGCTTCTTGAAGAAGTTAATCACACTTTGCATAGGTTATCCACAAAGTTATCCACATTTTTCCACCATTCCACGGTTGATAACACAGACGGCTTTGCCTTTAAATTGGGTTCCAAAAAATGGCGAATTCTTTGATTTAGAACGAGTTTTCTTAAAAATCCATTCCAAATCAGGGTTAAAAATGGTAAAGTTGGCCACTTCTCCTTCTGAGACGGTCACCGAAGGCAGCCTCAAAATAGTACGTGGTTGATGAGTCAGTTTTTCTACCAAATGAGCAAGTGACAAGTGTTTGTTGTGCGTGTTGAGTAACGCAAAAACAGTTTCTAGACCGATAACTCCAAATTCGGCCAAATCAAACTCCAAATTTTTAGACTCTTCATCCTGAGGGTTATGATCGGACACCACGGCGTCGATAGTACCATCAGCCAATCCTTTCCAAATTGCTTCCATATCAGCTTGTGCTCTAAAAGGTGGGTTGACTTTATAATTGGTTTCAAAATTCAGCAAGGCCGAATCGTCAAACGCAATTTGGTGCGCTGCCACGTCACAAGAAACGGGATAACCCTTGGCTTTTGCTGCCCGAATCAGTTCCACCGTCTTTGCCGTTGAAATTGTCGAGAAATGGAGGAGGGGAACTTCACTTTTAATGCCCATGTACTCGAGCATTTTAAGATCGCGCATCACCATGAGTTCTTCCGCAATGGTCGGGATTCCTCTCATACCGAGCAATGTGCTCATTTCTCCCTCATTCATTTGTCCAAACACGGTCAAATCGTAGTCTTCGGGGCGATTCATCAACACTCGGTCAACCTGTTGCAGGTATTGTAACGATTTCAACAGAATGTGCGTGTTGTAAATGGGGTGTGAACCATCCGAAAAGGCCACCGCACCCGCGTACGAGAGGTCAATCATTTCGGTGAAATCTTTACCTTCACAGCTTTTTGTAACTGCCCCAATCGGGTGTACATTCACCGCTTGCCCTTTTGCCTTGTGCTTTACATAGACAAGAGTATCTTTTGAGTCGAGTGCAGGTTTGGTATTGGGTAGAATCGCTATTTCAGTAAAACCACCTGCAACGGCCGCTACACAAGCAGAACCTAAGTCTTCTTTGTGTTCATACCCTGGGTCATACGCATGAACGCGCATATCCACCCAACCAGGTGAAATATGCCAGTTGTCGCCTTCAAGTACTTGGGCGTTAGAAGCCTCAATGTGGTCAGCAATCTGAGAAATATGGTCATTTTCGACCAAAATATCTTTTACTTGCCCATTGTAAGGCGAACGAATGTCGGTAATTTTTACAGAACGAATCAGTAACATTTTTTTATCAACTTTCTTGGCTTCCCGTTGTTGGGATTAGGGCTAAAAAAAGCCCCTTTCGGAGCTTTTCTTATTCGCCAATCAATTCTTTATAGGCTTTTACAGAGAGTAAGGCATCGGTTGAGCCAGTTATTTTAACACGAACCATCCAACCTTCGCCATATGGATCAGAGTTGACCAAATCGGGGTCAGCTTCCAATGCTGCATTAAATTCAAGAATTTCTCCTGAAACGGGCAAATAAAGGTCAGAAACGGTTTTTACAGCTTCTACGGTTCCAAATAATTCACCTTCGCTGATGGTTTCGCCGACGGTGTTAATGTCAACATAAACAATATCACCCAATTCTCTTTGGGCAAAATCAGTAATGCCTACAACGGCAGTACCGTCGCTTTCAAGGCGAATCCACTCGTGGTCTTTGGTGTACTTAAGCTCTGCTGGAAATGTCATGGTTTGTTGAGGCTTTTCGTTTTGGCTGCTAAATTAGGGGATTCACCTTATTAAATCAAAAATCATTCTTAATATGCCACCAATAAAGCATGACCAAAAATTACAAAGTCTTCTTAGTATCTCAGCTTCAGTCATACCAGGCGCTAACAATTGTAGTAGTTGAGCTAATGTAAATCGCATGTTACGAATCGTCGGACGTCCGTTGTTACAGGCGGCAGGATTTATTGTAATTCTTTCCAGACGCGTTTCCATAGATTTGTTTGTTTTTCAATAAGTCTAAACATACAACAACACATTTATATTCAATTAGGGTATTAGTATATTCAATTAGGGTATTAGCTCACTTTGTTTAAAGTTTTACGCAGAACAATGATTTTATGAGGTCCTTTTTCGGCGAACATCTGCGCTTGAATTATTCAGTGACATCTGCGGGAAAAATAGAGAATAGCCCACTCCTTGTCTTTGTTAGTATGGCTACTAAATTCCTTTTTCTAATGAAACGGTTATACATCCTCCTATTCGGGCTGCTTTCGTATACAGCCCTTGCCCAAACGCCTTTGCGCCGCTCCGAAAGTTATTTCGGCTTGCATTTTGATTTTCATGCCACTTTGCAAGACACACTCATCGGTAAAACCTGCACCGATAAGATGATAGACTCGCTTTTAATAAAGGTGAAGCCCGATTTTATTCAGGTAGATTGCAAGGGACACTCAGGGGTGACGAGCTACCCGACCAAGGTGGGAAACCCTCCCAAGCGGGTCGAAAAAGACATCTTAAAACTCTTTCGAGAAGTTACCCTGCGCCGAGGCGTGGCGTTGTACGTTCATTACTCAGGTGTGTGGGACGACGAAGCCGTCAAACACCATCCCAATTGGTCGCGGATTGATTCAGAAGGCAAACCAGATCGCCAAAAAGCCTCGCTCTGGAGCGCTTACACCGATAGTTTGCTTATTCCACAGTTGAAAGAAATTAGCGATTATGGCGTCAACGGAGTATGGGTTGATGGCGACTGCTGGGCAACCAACCCCGATTATTGCCAAGCCGCCATCGACGAGTTTCGGTTTATCACTGGAATAAAAGAAGTTCCCCGCAAAAAAACCGACCCAAATTACGACAAGTGGTTGGAATTTCACCGCGATGCCTTCCGTCGGTACGTCCGCAAATACACCGATGCCCTCCACGCTTACAACCCTCGTTTTCAGGTAGCAAGCAATTGGTCTTTTTCGGCCATGATGCCCGAAAAAGTGGACATCAACGTTGATTTTTTATCGGGCGATACCGAACCCCTCAACGGCGCCAACCAATCGGCTTTTCAAGCGCGTTGTCTGGCTCCTCAGGGCAAACCCTGGGACTTAATGTCGTGGAGTTTTGGGTACGGATGGGAAGATCAAGTAAAATCACCCAAGAACGCACTTCAACTTTCACAAGAAGCCGCCCAAGTGATTTCTATGGGAGGTGGTTTTCAAGCCTATTGGACCCAAGAACGAGACGGAAGTTTGCCCACTTTTTCGTACCAAACCATGAGCGACTTGGCAAAATTTTGCCGCCAACGGCAGCCTTTTACCCAGCAAACCAACCCTATCCCACAGGTAGCCTTACTTTACTCCAACGTGGGATACAAAAGTCAGCTAACGACTGTTTACAACACTGGAGATGGTAAACAACAACCCATGATTGGAACCCTCAATGCGCTACTGTACAGCCAATTACCCACCGAAATTTTGCAAGAGCATCACCTCCGTGGTCGTACCCAAGCCTATCCACTCATCGTCATTCCTGAATGGAAAAAAATCGACGAAACCCTCAAAGATGAGTTAATCGAGTACGTGCGCCAAGGTGGAAATTTGTTGGTTATTGGCAGTGAAACGGTGAAATTGTTTGAAGCCCAATTGGGCGTTCGTCTCGGTACTTCCACCCAAACCATTTCCAATTGGGGATTTGGTCAACTTCTAACAGGCAGCAAAGCTACGTTTCGGCCTTTTGAAGCGCTTTCGGGGACTCAAACGTTTGGACAGTGGTTTTCGGGAGGCGACCTCCGTTTTGGGGAAGGTGCTGTTGCTTCCATTGCCTCATTTGGAAAGGGCAAAATCGCGGGCATTTATTTTAATTTTGGCGAACAACATTACAAGCGCGAAACCTACGTCGGAAGAGATTTTTTAGGTACATTGGCCAAACAATTGTTTCAACCCAAAGTAACTGTTAGTGGGTCTAAGTTAGTAAATGTAGCTTTAAACCAAAAAAAGGGACTTACCTACATCAACATTATCAATATGTCTGGTAATCATGCAAATAAATCTATTCACGCCTCCGACGAAATACCTCCGCTTTATAATCTCCAAGTAGCCGTCAAAGTAGCCCAGCGCCCTAAACAAGTGGTGCTCCAGCCCGAAAATAAGCCCCTCCCTTTTGCGTATAAAAACGGAGAAATTACCTTTACTGTAAGCAAATTAGACATTCACTCCATCGTCGCCATCAAACCATGATTTTATTACAAGCTTCTTCCGATTGGGCCGCTTTTATTGGACGTTTTCACCCTGTATTGGTACACTTACCCATTGGATTTTTACTCCTAGCGGGGCTGCTCGAACTGGGGCGCTTGACCAATAGGGTAGAAGTAAAAGATTCGACGATTTCATTTATCTTGTTTTGGTCAGCTATTGGAGCCACCGCATCGTGCATTGCAGGCTACCTGCTGTCGTTGGGCGGGGGCTATGAAACCAAACTACTCGAAGAACACAAATGGCAAGGGATTTGGGTGGCCGTCGCTTCATGGATTGCATGGATCTCTAAGACCGATTTATTGTTTCAAAAATTCAAATTAGGAAGCCTTTTATACGTTCCTGCATTGGCTGTAGGCGGACTTTTTACAATGGTAGCAGGGCATCATGGCGGTTCTCTTACGCACGGAGAGAGGTATCTCACCCAAGAAACACCCGAACCCTTTCGGACGTGGATGGGCATGGAACCCAAAACAGAAAAAGAGGGCGATGAAATTAAGCCCATTGCCGACGTCAACAACGCTTTGGTGTACCAAGACATCGTCAGCCCCATTCTAAAAGCACGATGTGTTCAATGCCATAATGCAAAGAAGTCCAAAGGTGGTTTGCGAATGGACGAAATAGAGCTGTTAAAAAAAGGCGGAGAAAATGGTCCTGTCTTTATTGCAGAAAAATCCGATGAAAGCGAGCTCATTAAACGTTGCTTGCTCCCACTAGAAGACGAAAACCACATGCCCCCCAAGGGTAAAACCCAACTTTCGGAAGGGCAAGTGGCCATTTTATCTTGGTGGATTGACCAGGGGGCACCCGTGGATAAAAAAGTGGCAGAACTCAAAACAGCCGACGCCGTTAAACCTGCGTTGGCGGCCCTTGGTAAACCGCAGTCTGCTGAAGGTAACGTATCTGCTTCTATCCCAAAAGATGAATTAGCTTCTCTTAACGTTTCGGCTCCCAATGCCAGCGACATCGAAGCCCTCAAAAAAGTAGGTGTTTTGGTTACTCCTATTGCCACAAGCAGCCATTTATTGGACATCAACGCCGTCAACGCAAGTAGCCTAACGGATAGACAACTTATGCTTTTAGAACCTCTTAGCGAACAAATTGTTTGGCTAAAATTAAACAATACTCGTATCACTGACCAAGCAGCAAACACCCTCAGCCAACTCAAAAATTTGCAAAAATTACATTTAGAAAATACTGCTATTTCAGACGTTTCACTCGAAAAAATCAAGGACTTACCTCGCCTAACGTACCTCAATTTAGTGGGCACAAAAATCACCGACCAAGGACTTAAAGAACTCGCAGCTGCTAAAAAATTGACCCGCCTTCACCTTTGGAAAACCAACGTAACTGAAACGGGCGTAAGTGCTTTGAAACAAGCTAATTCTGCTTTAGAAATCACTACAGGCATTACCGAGCAACAAATTGCTGAGTTTGTTAAAGTGGGTCAAAACGCTACTAAACCCGAAGATGCGAAGAAAAAGTAGCTAATCATTCACAATTACCACGTGTGTAGTAGCATGAACACCCATATGTTTGATAGTGTCATCAGCCCAACCCACAAAATCATTAGAGAACAGCTGGAAAGGTAAGCCTAAGAATCAACCACTGAGCCGCTTTATGAGGTTTAATTTTTATTCACACAAACCAAGGGTCTTCGACATGAAATCGAATTGGTTTGGAAAGGTTCATAATTCGTGGCATATCAGTGAGAAACGTGTTTTTTGGGGGTTCGATATTAAGCATATTTAAGTTTTTTTTAAAAGGTTAGGCATTTTTATTTCTTTGCAATTTCCTGTAAAAAAGCCTTATTTTGGCTTTAGTTTTATACTTTGCTTTACCCTCTTACGTTTTTTTTATGAACCCCCAAGATTCGTCCAAGATTGTCGTCTTAGGTGGCGGCGAAAGTGGCGTTGGTGCTGCTTTGTTGGCTCAGGCCAAAGGTTTTGACGTCTTTTTATCGGATAAGGGTGTACTTTCCGATGAATATAGGGGTATACTCCATGCACACAATATACCATTTGAGGAGGGAAAACATACCGAAACTATTATTCTTTCGGCCAAAGAAGTGATAAAAAGTCCAGGTATTCCTGACCAAGTGCCGTTGATTAAACAATTATATGAACAAGGCACACCCGTTATTTCCGAAATTGAGTTTGCTTCGCGCTACACCAAAGCGAAGACGATTGCTATTACGGGAAGCAATGGTAAAACAACAACAACCCTATTGACGTACCATCTGCTTAAATCAGCGGGAGTAAATGTAGGCTTGGCTGGAAACATTGGAGAGAGTTTTGCCAAACAAGTTATTAATGACACTTTCGACTGGTTTGTGTTAGAAATCAGCAGCTTTCAGTTGGATAACATGTACGGGTTTAAAGCGGATGTAGCTATTTTACTCAATATTACCCCCGACCACCTCGACCGCTACGAATACACATTCCAAAAATACGTTGATTCAAAATTCCGTTTGCTACAAAACCTTCAGCCTACCGACGACTTTATTTATTTTGTTGACAACAAACCAATTGCTTTTGAGTTAGCAAAGAAATCGTTCAAAGTCAATCATTTACCTATTTCTTTCTTAAAAAAGGGGAAGAATGGAGGTTTTTTTAAAGCAGAAAGTTTGCATTTGACCCGTAATACCCGTACTTTTGACTTAGACGCAAACGAATTGCCCATCAAAGGACCTCATAACGCCATCAATGCCATGGCGGCTATTTTAGCTTCGATGGCAGTTGGGTTAAGTGATGAGCAAATCAAAAATGGATTAATGACGTTCCAAAATGCGGCTCACCGATTGGAACCTGTAGCCCAAATCAACAAAATTAATTTCGTCAATGATTCAAAAGCTACCAATGTCGATTCCGTTTTTTATGCGTTAAGTAGTTTTAATACCCCTATAATTTGGATAGCTGGCGGACTTGACAAAGGGAACGATTATACCCCAATCGAACCTTTGGTACGCCAAAAAGTAAAAGCCCTTATCTGTCTGGGCAAAGATAACAGCAAACTTCTCTCGTTTTTCGCCTCTATTGTCCCCGTAGTCATTGAGACACAGGACGTCACAGAAGCGGTAAGGCATGCGCTGTCATTGGGTCAGCCTAATGATATCGCGCTTCTATCTCCAGCATGTGCAAGTTTTGATTTGTTCAAAAACTACGAAGACCGTGGTGAACAATTCAAAGCGGCTGTACGAAGTTTTATTTCCTAACTCACCATTAGTAAAGATGAACAACCACGAGATGAATTCTGCTGCCTCCAATAATTTACGACCGTCTGCCCAAGAGAGATGGGACAATATCAAAAATTGGCTGGGAACAAACCTCCAAGGAGATGTTATTATTTGGATAATTGTTGCGATTTTATCCCTCACTAGTTTACTTATTGTATACAGCGCAACTGGAACACTTGCTTATCAGCGCGGCGGAGGCTACCCCGAAGTTTTCTTGTTTAAGCACATTTTCTATACAAGTATTGGGTTGTTTGTGATGTGGTGGGTTCACCGCATCAATTACATTTATTTTTCTCGTCTTTCGCGAGCTGCTCTGCTCATTTCAATTCCTTTACTCATCTTGGTAAAAGTAGCAGGAGTTACCATCAACGGTGCCACCCGCTGGATAGCTATTCCAGGGACTGGTTTTACCTTTCAGCCCGCCGATTTTGCCCGTTTGGCTCTTATTGCCAACCTTGCCGCCATGCTCGCCAAACGCCAACGAGTAGAGTACAGTTGGAAAATATTTGGTAAAATGATTTTGTGGGTAGGTATCATTTGCTTCTTCATTGCCCTCACGAGTACCTCTACGGCGGTTTTGATTGGTTTATCTTGTTTTTTGATGTTCTACATCGGGCGGGTACCTTCTAAGTACTTGGTGGTGATGATAGTAGCCATTGCAATAACGGGAGGATTAGGATTAGTGGCAGGTCAACGCCTCGAAACCGCCAAAGGCCGTATCGAGCGTTTTTTTAAAGACGAAGAATTTCAAGCCAAACAAGGTTTTATTGCCATTGCCAATGGCGGAACGTTAGGTCAAGGACTTGGCAACAGCCACCAAAGAAATTATCTCACCCAAGCCTATTCGGATTTTATTTATGCCATCATCGTCGAGGAATATGGGCTTATCGGAGGAGTTTTTATCATGCTCCTTTATGCCATTTTACTCGTTCGAGGAGTACAAAATATTGGTTCTACTAACCGAGCCTTTGGTGGTTTATTGTCAGCAGGACTCACATTAAGTATTGGTTTACAAGCATTTACAAATATGGCGGTAGCTGTAGGAATTTTTCCTGTTACGGGTCAGCCGTTGCCTCTACTTAGTATGGGGGGCACATCCGTATTTTTTACTTGTGTCTCACTCGGAATCATCCTTAGTGTAAGCAGAGGTGAAGCTGACGAAAGTGCCTTATTTTAAAAAAACATGAAGAAAATAATCATAAGCGGCGGAGGCACTGGCGGGCATATTTACCCTGCTATTGCCATTGCAAACGCACTCAAATCTATTGACCCATCCATCCAAATTTTATTTGTGGGAGCATTAGATAAAATGGAAATGGAAAAAGTACCCAAAGCAGGGTACGAAATTATTGGATTGCCTATTTCAGGGATTAAGCGAGAGCTTTCGGCAGATAACCTTTTATTTCCCTTCAAACTGACTCGAAGCTTGTTGAAGGCGCGAAGTATCATTAAAAGTTTTCAGCCTGACATTGCCATTGGAGTAGGAGGGTTTGCCAGCGGACCATTGCTAATGGTAGCTTCCCTAATGGGAATACCAACGCTCATTCAGGAGCAAAACTCATACGCAGGCATCACCAATAAGCTTTTGGCGAAACGAGCTAAAGCCATTTGTGTTGCTTACCCAAACATGGAGGCTTTTTTTCCAAAAAACAAACTCAAACTGACTGGTAACCCCGTTAGAAGTGACATTTTGGACAGTTCTAGTAAACGTGCGGAAGCCTACAAACATTTTGGACTACAGCCTAATCATAAAACATTGCTAGTGATTGGAGGTAGTTTGGGTGCTAAAACCATCAACGAAAGTATAGAAGCGGGACTCAAAACAATTATTGATTCAGGCTATCAGGTGCTTTGGCAGACGGGAAAACCCTATGCTGAACGTGCCAAAGCAGCCGTTGAACACCTAAAAACCCCTTACGCAAAGGCATCTGATTTTATTTATGAAATGGATTTGGCTTATGCGTTGGCCGATGTAGTCGTTTCAAGAGCAGGTGCGTTGTCTGTTTCAGAATTGTGTTTAGTGGAAAAACCTGCGATTTTGGTTCCTTTTCCTTATGCTTCCGAAGACCACCAAACAAAAAATGCCATGAGCCTAGTTGAGCAAAATGCGGCTCTTTTAGTGAAAGACAAAGACGCAAAAGAGGAATTGGTGCAAACAACATTACGCTTATTACAAGACAGTGGTAAGCAACAAGAATTGAGTAAAAATATAAAAAAAATAGCGAAACCAAACGCGGCAAAAGAAATTGCTGAAACCGTTTTAAGCTTGATTTAATCTCAACGAACTCTTGTCCATAGAAAGCAGATAAGAGATTGGTAACCAAACTAATAATGAGCATCAACGATTTTAAATACGTCTATTTTCTTGGCATCGGAGGCATCGGCATGAGTGCGTTGGCTCGTTGGTTTGCCATCAATGGCTTTGCCGTTGCGGGTTATGACCGCACAGCTACTGCCTTGACGGACACTTTAGCCAAAGAAGGAATCTATGTTCACTTCGACGACGACGTGGCTTTGATTCCAACTGCATTTTTGCAAGATAGCTCTCAAACATTGGTTGTTTTTACCCCTGCAATTCCCGCTGACCATGTAGAATATAATTACCTTAAAAACAATGGATTTACGATTCAGAAACGATCTCAGGTGCTAGGACTGATTACAAGTGGAATGTTTACCATTGGCGTAGCAGGTACTCACGGAAAGACCACAACCTCTTCCATGACGGCTCATCTTTTGCGCCATTCGGGAGTCAACTGTGCTGCATTTTTGGGGGGAATTACCCAAAACTACGGCACGAACATGCTTTTAAATGCCCCCACAGACAACCTTAAGCAAGTGCCTTGTGTTGTCGAAGCCGATGAGTTTGACCGTTCATTTTTAACGCTTTTTCCTGAAATCGCCATCGTCACCTCTACAGATGCCGACCACCTAGATATTTATGGTAGTCATGATTCTGTTTTAGCTTCTTTTTCCGCTTACGTGGGTCAAATTAAGCCCAGTGGACGACTTTTTATGCAAAAGGGGCTTCAGTTAGCCGAAAAAACCCAAGCTAGTGTATTCGAGTACTCCATTGATGCAGGAGATTACCACGCCGAAAACGTTCGAATTGAGGAGGCATGTTTTATATTCGATGCCGTTCATCCTAAAGGAATTATTAAGGGACTCAAGTTACACGTACCTGGTTTTCATAATGTTGAAAATGCCATTGCCGCCATTGCAGTAGGCCTAGAAATAGGTTTAACGGATGAACAAATTCGTGCAGCAATTGAGTCATTTGGTGGCGTAAAACGTCGTTTTGAATATTACCTTAAAACTAATAAACACGTTTTAGTTGACGATTATGCCCACCATCCAGCCGAGGTAGCAGCATTTTTAACATCAGTCAAAGCACTTTATCCCAACAGAAAAGTAACTGCGATTTTTCAGCCTCATTTATATAGTCGTACCCGAGACTTTGCAGTTGAATTTGCTAAAAGTTTATCATTGGCAGATAGTATTATCTTATTGGATATTTATCCTGCCCGTGAGCTACCAATTGAAGGGGTAAGTTCCGATTTAATATTCCAAAACATAACATGTGATAAAGTTCAATGTTTGAAGTCGGAGTTGATAGATATACTAAAAAAACGTACTTGTGATGTTGTTGCAACCATTGGTGCTGGCGATATAGATAGGTACATTTTATCAATAAAAGAAGTTTTACAGACTACTTGAAAAGCATGAAGCGTTGGGTGTGGGTTATTTTAGGAGGATTAATAATAATATCGTCTGTCTTTTTTGTTGAACTTCAGCAAAATAGCAAACGCTGTAAGAATGTAGTTGTACAACTTGATAATAAAGCCGAGTACCCATTTTTTACTGAGAAAGATATCAAAAATTCCATTACCTTACAAGGAGCAGATGTAATTGAAGGCATGAGTTTTTCAAATATCAATTTTAAAGGGCTAGAAAAAAGGGTCTTAAAAAACCGTTTGATAAAAAAATGTGATGTTTTTCGAGATTTATCTGGAAATTTGGTTGTGAAAATCGAACAACAACGTCCGATTGGACGTATTTTAGGAGGTTTGTCTAACAAAAATCAGTCTATAACCGGTGAAATAGGGGGATACTTAACTGAACAAGGGGATATTATTCCATTATCTGGACGATTTGCTGCTCGCGTTGTAATTCTTTCTGGTGGTTTTTTTAAAAAATCAAAAAATATAAAATCCTCTACAGGTAAAAGTCTAATAGAGTTTTTAAAAAATCTCCAGCAAAATTCCTTTTGGAGGGCTCAAATTACTGAAGTAGTAGTTGCCGAAGATGGGGAACTAACCCTTATCCCTCAGGTCGGGCAGCACCAAATTGATTTCGGACTACCCGAAGACGCTGAAATTAAGTTTGAAAAATTAAAAGTCTTTTATAAAACGGTACTTCCTGTTTCTGGATGGGAAAAGTACCACCGAGTAAGTGTAAAATTTAAGAATCAAATTGTGTGCGAATAAATACTCAACACCATCAACCTATCCATAGCACCATGTCAGAGCACGAATTTTATTTAGGAATAGACATTGGCAGTACCAAAGTAGCTGCAGTTTTAGCGAAGCCAAAAAGGTTAAGTAATCAAACTATGCTTCAAGTAATAGGAATGGGCTCGGCACGTAATGATGGTGTACACCGGGGTAACATAAATAACCCTATCAAAACCAAAGAAGCAATTCGACAAGCCCTTGAAATGGCTGCAAAAAAAGCCGAACGAACTGATTTACTCGCGCATACTCTGTCGGCAACAGTCAATGTAAGTGGTACACATCTAGAAACCTCCTCTGAAACGGGCTCCGTTACCTGCCGTACCGCGTCCGTAAAAGGCGAAGATGTCGGATCCTTATTCGAAAATATGCAGCAAACATTTGATTCTGATATGAATCAAATTATTCATTTACTTCCTTTGAAGTTTTCTGTTGGTGAGCAACACGAAATAGTTGATCCTGTTGGACACATTGGCCTTAAACTTAGTGGTGATTTTAAGATTGTTACAGCAAAAAAATCAGCTTTGCATCAAATTAAAGATTCACTTCAAAAAGCCAATATTGAAGTTGACGAAGACGACGGTTTTGCAGCATCTCCGCTTGCGTCTGGGCTAGCCGTTTTGTCTGAAGACCATAAAAACTTAGGTGTCGTGCTTGTTGATATTGGCGGCGGAACAACAGACATTGCAATTTATCACGACGGGTTACTTCGGCACACGGTAGTATTGCCCTTTGGCGGAAATCACATTACAAATGACATCCGTGAAGGCTGCCACCTTACTATAGAAAGTGCCGAAGAAGCCAAAACAACACTAAGTGAAACTAACCCAGAAGCTTGTAGTTTGAACACGTTACTGGTAATTCCTACCGCTGAGGGTATTCCACCGATTGAAATTGTAGCACGAAACGTAGTCCTCATTGCTCGCGCTCGTTTACGTGAAATTGCCGCCCTCGTGTTAGCCGAAATCAAAAAAGCAGGTTTTGAACATAAACTGCGGGCCGGAATTGTATTAACGGGTGGTACTGCCAAAATCAATGGAATTGAAAATATTTTCCGTGAAGTAACGCAAATGTATGTTCAAATCGGTCGCCCTAAAAATTTAGAACGCAGCAATAGCGCTCTTGATACTCTCATTAGCGACCCCTCTTATACAACAGCTCTAGGATTGGCCTGGTCTAGTATAAAACCATTAGATAAGCGCGTGTCCAAATCGAAGCCAATACAAGAGCCAGAGAGAAAGAAAATGAGCAGTGGCTGGTCATTACCTGTTTTTGGGAAAACAGTTGTCAAAGATTTTAACATCAAAGAAATAGGTACTTTTATTTGGAATGGGCTTACTCAAGACGACATCAAAGGGCATGATAGTTACTAACACAAACTAAAATATCCGTACCGATTTGTTTATATTTAATAAAATATGGTTTTTGCACGAAAAAACGTTTTTGAGCACGACTACGAGTTTGTTATGGAAGAGTCAACCCACTTAGACGATACCCCTATCATCAAAGTAATTGGTGTCGGAGGGGGTGGTAGCAATGCCGTCAACCACATGTATAAGAAAGGGATCAAGGATGTGGTGTTTGTGGTATGTAATACCGACAAACAGGCATTGATGCGTAGCCCTATCAATAACAAAATCCAATTAGGGGCTGAAAGTCTAAAAGGCTTAGGAGCTGGTACGGACTCCAACACTGGTCGCAGCGCTGCTGAAGAAAGTATTGAGTACATTCGCCAATTAATGCAGCCACCTACCCAAATGGTGTTTATCACTGCGGGTATGGGAGGGGGCACAGGTACAGGAGCTGCTCCTGTGATTGCAAAAGTGGCAAAAGAAATGGGAATGCTGACTGTAGCTGTTGTTACTGCTCCTTATAGTTATGAAGGCCGCATCAAGAAAAATCAAGCGTTGGATGGTATTAATGACCTAAAAGAGCATTGTGATACTGTGTTGGTAATTCTTAACGATGAACTGGCAAAATTGTATGGAAAATTACCCATTCTTCGTGCCTATGAACACGCCGACAATGTCTTATCTAACGCCGTAAAAAGTATCGCTGAAATTATTACGGTTCATGGAAGCGTAAACTCCGATTTCATGGACGTGAAAAAAGTACTTCAAGATGCAGGTACTTCTGTCATGAGTTCGGCGGTTTCAGCAGGAGAACATAGAGCTGAATTGGCGATTGAAGCAGCCCTCAATTCTCCTCTTCTCAACAACCGTGATATTCGTGGTGCTAAACGCATTCTTGTTACTCTGGCTTCGAGTACCCAGGAAGAACATATGGCTACTCTCGACGAACAAATGATTATTACGGATTATATTGAAAATCTGATTGGAGACGAAGCCGACATGTGTAAAGTAGGTATTATTTTTGACGATGCCCTTGGTGATCAATTGCTTGTCACTGTAATAGCGGCGGGTTTTGAGGATTCCCATTTGCCTTTTAACTACGATACTACCATAAAGTCACGAAGAGAACCTCTATCTTCTCCACTCCCACAAAATCAATCAATTGAACTGGCGCAAAATCTTAAAATTGGATTTGATTCAAAACAAACAACTGCGACTAGTAGTAACTCACCTATTTCGATAACCCCCTCTAAACCCGTACCTACAGATGCTAAAATCGAAGTGAGGTCACCAATGAAGGAGCCCCCTAAAGTAATAATACCTGAACCTCCGAAACCTTTTTTTGAGGAACTACCGCAACCATCCCCTCCGCCTACAATACAACAAAATACCGTTGAACCTCAGGAGGATCCTGAAATTTTACGTCGGCTCGTTCATGAAATTTCTTACGGTAAGTACTCGGCAAATGAGCTTGATAAACCTGCGTTTTTACGTCAAAATGTAGTTTTATACCAAAAGCCTAATTTACCAGAAGAGGCATTTATTCCAATTCGTTTAGACAAGCATAAAAGATAAAGATGAAAGGAATTGACCTCCTTCAGAAAGAGTTACATTCCCTAGGCAGCCCCGAAAAGGCTGCCTTTCTTTCTCGTTTTTTTAAAACAGGAAAAGGGCAATATGGCGAGGGCGACCTTTTTTTAGGAGTTACAATGCCCGAAATTAGAACGGTCGTAGGTCAATATTCACACCTTTCTCCTAAAGAATGGCAATTATTGCTTCACAATCCTTACCACGAGATTCGAATGACTTCGCTGATTGGGTTGATGAAGTGTTTTCAAAAAGCAAAAAAATTTCCTGAAATTCAACGTCAAATCTTTGAGTTCTACCTCGCTAATCTTGATTACATCAACAATTGGGATTTAGTGGACGTTACATGTCGCAATATTGTAGGAGCGTATTTATTCAAACGAGACCGTGACATTTTGTACGAACTCGCCCAACACCCCCACCTTTGGGCGCAGCGAGTTGCTATAGTGTCTACATGGTATTTTATCAAAAATAACCAGTTTAGCGATACACTGAAAATTGCCGAACTTTTATTAACTCATTCTCACGACCTTATTCACAAAGCAGTAGGATGGATGCTACGCGAGGTAGGAAAACGTGACGACCTCGTCTTAGAAGAGTTTTTGGACACCTATACTCTACAAATGCCACGCACTACTTTACGATACGCCATTGAGCGGTTTCCTGAGTCAAAACGTAAGTATTATCTATCACTTTGACACTCGGATTAATTTCTTACGTATCTTTGGCGCGTCTTAAAAAAGCCGATAAATGCTATTGAGTTTGATTATCAGCGTCTTATCAAAACTCAAAGAACACAAATCAAAACTCGAATCTAACTCATGTCTTGGTTTACTAGAAAAGAAAGGGGCATTCAGACGCCCACCGAAATGAAACGCGAAGCTCCCGATGGGCTTTGGTATCAGTGCCCCAGCTGCAAGCATGTCATGCACACACGTGAACACAAAATAAATGCGTACACGTGCGTAAAGTGTAACTACCACGAAAAAATTGGTTCGGAAGCCTATTTTAGTATCCTTTTTGATAACGCCGAATATACCGAACTCGATGCCAATATGCTCTCGGGGAATCCTCTCAATTTTGAAGATACAAAAAAGTACCCCGACCGTATCCGTGACACGATAAAGAAAACAGGTCTTAAAGATGCCGTTCGAACCGCGTATGGAAAAATGGATGAACTCGACCTTGTCGTAAGTTGCATGGATTTCAACTTCATCGGAGGTTCAATGGGGTCGGTGGTGGGAGAAAAGATAGCTCGTGGTATTGACCACGCACTACAAAACCGTAAACCATTTTTGATGATATCTCGCTCGGGTGGAGCTCGTATGATGGAAGCAGGATATTCGCTTATGCAAATGGCGAAAACATCCGCAAAATTAGCGCTATTGTCAGAAGCTCAAATCCCTTACATTTCATTGCTAACCGATCCTACCACGGGGGGGGTGACTGCTTCCTACGCTATGCTTGGTGATTTTAACATTGCTGAACCAGGTGCTCTTATTGGTTTTGCTGGGCCTCGAGTTATTAGAGAAACCATTGGTAAGGATTTACCAAAAGGCTTTCAAAGTGCTGAGTTCGTTCTAGAGCACGGCTTTCTTGATTTTATAGTTGATCGTAAAGATTTGAAAGATAAACTAGCTAGTTTACTTCGAATGCTCCAATAATTTATTCACTTTCTGGAGGGTAATCTACTTTCCAGAAAGTTTTTCTTCTCTATGCGTCTTGTATCCCATCCTGTCTTATGTAATTACTACGTAACGTACCGTTGTAACGCCAGTTGTAGTTTTTGTGATATTTGGGAACGCCCTTCTCCTTATATAACTCTTGAGCAAGCCAAGGCAAACCTTGCAGATTTAAAAAAACTCGGTGTAAAAGTCGTTGACTTTACGGGAGGAGAGCCATTATTACATCGCCAACTCGACGAGCTCCTCAAAGAATGTAAACGACTCAGGCTTTTAACCACAGTTACGACGAACGGGCTTTTGTACCCTAAATACGCTCATCGCTTACGAGGCTTAGTGGATATGCTTCACTTTTCACTTGATTCCCCCGACCGCGATGAACATGACACCTCTCGCGGAGTAAAATGTTTTGATAAGGTAATGGAATCTATTAAAGTAGCAGCGTCCTTAGGGGAGCGTCCAGACATACTTTTTACCGTCTTTGAATCGAATATTCACCAGATAGAAAGGGTTTGGCAAGAAATATGCAAACCTCACGGCCTTGTTCTTATTCTAAATCCCGTTTTTGAGTATAATAATGTGGGTTCTCAGCTATCTCCAGAGGCATTAAAACAGTTGAGACAGTGGGGAAAAAAAAGCAATGTCTATCTCAACGATGCCTTTATTCAACTTCGTCTTGATGGCGGAAATCATATCGATTCCCCCGTTTGTTTGGCAGGAAGCACCACCATTGTCATCTCCCCTGAAAACAAACTGGTATTACCCTGTTACCATTTAGGGTTAAAGGAATTCCCAATTAACAACCAATTGTACTCTTTATATTTATCTGAAGAAGTTCAAAAATTAGCAGCTCTTGAGGGTCGTTTACCTGCTTGTGAAGGATGTGCTATCAATTGCTACATGCAACCTTCTTTTGCTGTAACTATAAATAAATACTGGTGGAAAGCACTTCCAAGTACGCTCAAATACAATCGTATCAAAGGTACTTGGAAACAACTCTTTTGATACTTCACTGATTCTTCCTTAATTTTATGGCATAATTTTAAAAGCTAACTCATTAATTTTGAGGAAGTAAGCTATTTATTGTACTCTCTTTCCAATGATTTAATGTATTGTTTACTAGCTCATTTTTATGTCAATTATTGAGCCCTAACAAAAAGTTAAAACACGCTGATTTTCAGTAATTTACAAATCAAAAAATGCTTATTGTCGAGCATAAAGTTATTTTTCTACTACCCCTATTTTTACTCCAATGATTCAATTTTTCAACGAAGACGTAGAGTTCAAAGTCCCTAATCCTCGTAAGACCAAGCTCTGGCTCAAAAATATTATCGAGTCAGAAGGATTTGGGTTGAACCAAATAAATTACATTTTTTGTTCAGACGAATATTTACTAAGTATAAATCAACAATATCTGAACCACGATTTTTATACCGATATTATCACTTTTGATAATTCTGACGAAGAACAGACTATTGAAGGTGATATCTTTATTAGTATAGATCGAATCAAGGAAAATGCTGAGCAGTTATCAAAAGTATTTAATGAGGAATTATTACGGGTATTAGTTCATGGCGTCCTTCATTTAGTTGGATATGATGACCATGAAGATAAAGACGAATTATTGATGAGAGAAAAAGAAGATTCTTATATTTCGCTTTTTCAATTCATTAAATAAGGCGTACTACAAAATGTTTCATGTGAAACATTTTTAAATTTCTCTACAAAACAAAAATTTTTACGACTTTTAAATTTTCAAAATAAAAAATATGTTTCCAAAATATGATGTGATTGTAGTAGGAGCTGGGCATGCAGGATGCGAAGCAGCGGCGGCAGCGGCCAATATGGGCTCCAAGGTTTTACTCATCACCATGAATATGCATACCATAGCTCAAATGTCTTGCAACCCTGCAATGGGAGGCGTTGCGAAAGGACAAATTGTAAGAGAAATAGATGCACTCGGAGGACAGTCAGGCATTATTAGTGACAAAACGATGATTCAATTCCGAATGTTAAATCGCTCCAAGGGGCCTGCAATGTGGTCACCTCGATGCCAAAGTGACCGAATGCGATTTGCAGAAGAATGGAGAATAACCTTGGAACAAACGCCCAACGTTGATTTTTGGCAGGATACGGCAAAAGAAATTATAGTAAAAAACAAAAAAGCCGTAGGAGTAAAAACCTCATTGGGAATAGAAATTTCGGCAAAAGCGGTTGTACTAACCAACGGCACATTTCTTAATGGTTTAATTCATATTGGAGAAAAACAATTCGGAGGAGGTAGAGTAGGAGAGAAGGCAGCGACTGGAATTACCGAGCAACTGATTGAACTGGGTTTTGAATCAGGACGAATGAAGACAGGAACACCTCCAAGAGTAGATGGGCGTTCGCTGGATTATACAAAGATGGAAGAACAACCTGGGGATGAAATTCCAAGTAAATTTTCCTACACCGACACACCAAAACTAGCACAACAAAGAAGCTGCTGGATAACTTATACCAATGAAAAGGTACACGAAGTTTTAAGAACAGGGTTTAACAAGTCACCCATGTTTACAGGGCGTATCAAAGGGCTTGGGCCTAGATACTGCCCATCAGTGGAAGACAAAATCAATCGTTTTGCAGATAAAGATAGTCACCAGATATTTGTTGAACCCGAAGGATGGGTCACTGTTGAAATGTATATCAATGGTTTTTCAACTTCGCTTCCAGAAGAGGTACAGTACAAAGCTATGAGGCTAATTCCTGGATTTGAAAACGCCAAAATGTTCCGACCAGGTTATGCTATTGAGTACGACTATTTCCCACCTACTCAATTAAAGCTTACCTTAGAAACTCACTTGATTGAGAATTTATTCTTCGCAGGACAAATCAACGGAACCACTGGATACGAAGAAGCCGCTTGTCAAGGACTCATCGCAGGAATCAATGCCCACCAAAATGCGCACGAATTAGACACCTTCATTTTAAAAAGGTCAGAAGCATATATTGGGGTTTTGATTGATGATCTAGTTAACAAAGGGACGGAAGAGCCATACCGAATGTTTACATCGAGAGCCGAGTACCGAACCCTGCTTCGTCAAGATAATGCAGATATTCGACTTACAGCACTTGGACACCAAATAGGCTTAGCAAGTGACGCTCGTTTAGAAAGAGTCCAAAAGAAAGTGGCGAATACAGAAAAAATTTTAGAAGAACTTGAGAAAGTAAAAGTTACGCCCAATGACGTAAATTCAATATTGACTGAAATAGGTACATCTCCAATCAGAGAGAAACAACCACTTTACCAATTGTTAAAACGGCCAGATATTGAGATTGAAGACGTAAAAAAACTCAATGAAACATTTGCTGAATTCCTCAATAGATTTGACGAAGAATCGGCCGAGCAGGCTATGATTAAAGTGAAATACGAAAGCTACATTGAGAAAGAGCGCCTAATGGTTGAAAAAATGAATAAGCTAGAAGACCTAGAAATTATTCCAACGTTTGACTATGATAAAGTACCTGCGCTCTCTTTTGAAGGACGACAAAAATTGAAAACTATTCGCCCACATACTCTCGGGCAAGCATCGCGCATCAGCGGAGTAAGCCCTTCGGATATTTCAGTACTACTAATTCACTTAGGTCGATAAATTTTTTTCTAAGAATAATATACAAAAGGGGCTCAATTTGAAGCCCCTTTATTTTTGCCTAACCAGACTGTAGGCAATAAACTCATTTTAAAAGATGTTAATTTGTGAGGGCTAACAAAAGCCCTTTTTATTTTTGTTAAAAATTTCGCCCAATACATGAGCTCATTTAATATAAAACAATCAGTAAATCTTCTTTTTACCTTCAGCTTACTGGCTACGGTTTATTGCTTCTTATTGTTAGGCTGCTCTCAGCCCATTTCGCCAACGGGAGGAAAGCGTGATATAACTCCCCCAAAACTGATAAAGAGCATACCTAAAAATAAGCAAACCAATTACAAAGGAAAATTCATCGAACTTGAGTTTGACGAATATATTGTTGCAGAAAACTTACAACAAAAACTATTGATTACTCCCGACCCAGGCGAGTACGAATCCAAGGCAAAACCTACGAGTGTTCGTCTTACTTTTAAAAAAACGTTAGATACAGATAAGACATTCTCGTTTTCGTTTGGCGATGCCATCAAAGATTTTAGCGAGAAAAATCCTGCTAAGAATTTACGTCTTGTTTTTAGTACTGGAGTCGGAATTGATTCGGCACTCGTTAGGGGAGAGGTTATCGACTTACAAACAAATAAGCCGCTGTTAGACGTACTAGTTGGGCTATACCCACATTCAGATACCCTCAACATTGAAAAAATAAAGCCCATTTATTTTACAAGGTCAGATAGCTCAGGGAGATTTAGTATCGAAAATATTCAACCCAATATCTATCGCCTCGTTGCATTTGATGACAAAAACCGCTCTTTAACCTATAATATAAAAAGCGAGAGAGTTGCATATTTAAGGGACAGTCTGGTGATAAAAGATTCTACGCAATTCTCAGTCGCTTCACTTAAGCTGTTTTTTTCTAATCTTACACCCCCCAAAGTAAAAAATACCCTTCCAAGAACCTACTATTATTCTGTCAATTATGATAAAGGGTTTGTCGATTATAAAGTAAAGTTTGACAATCCAAATGACTCAATTCCTTACTTTCAAAATAGCCCGACAGAGCTAAAGTTTTTTAATACAAAAAATCGTAAGGATACATTGGTCGTTAAAATAAGCCTCAGAGACTCTATTGGTTTAACGTTTGAGCATGTTCAAAAAATCAAATTTCGAGAAGTTCGAAGTACTGGAAAAAATAACGATGGTAATAAAGAACCCTTTGAAATGAAGACCAACTTACAGGAGGGTAATGAAATTGAGCCTCGTCAATTTACATTAAAACTTACTTTTAATAAACCATTAGCAGAAAGTCGCCTTAGCCAAATCCAGCTCATTAGCGATAGTGTAAAAACAGAGAAATTACAACCCAGTGATTTTTTGTGGAGCAATAACCGTACGGTTTTAACCTTAACTCATCCTATTACAGCTAGAAAGTTGTTAAAAGTTATGATTCCTAAAAGTACATTTTTCAGCGTTGAAAATGATACTATTGCTGAACGAATCTACCAATTGCCCATTATGGAGGAAGAAAATTATGGCGTACTAGAAGGCGAAATCAAAGGAGCAAGCCAATCTTTTATCGTCGAACTTCTCGACGATAAATTCGAAGTAGTCAAGTCATCAATCAAAACACCGTTTCAGTTCAACTACCTCAAACCAGCAGTGTATAATCTTCGGATAGTTGTGGATGAAAATAAAAATGGGAAATGGGATACAGGAGACTTCAAGACTCGAAAACTACCAGAACCTATCATTTTTTACCCAGATACAATCAAAGTGAAGAAGAATTTTGTATTAAGTGGGCTAGACATAGACTTATCCACAAAATAATTCACAATTCACACATGATGTGGAGAAGCTAATACGCCTATTGGCTCATTTTTTGTAAGTTTATAAAAAAGCCGAGGTAAGTTTTAAATTGTGAAACGTCGTTTTCACAATTGAGAGATATGGAGGATAAAATGTGTACAAAGTTGTGGATAACTGTTTTTCATTCACATAAGTTAGTGGATAACCCGGGGATAAAGGTGTCGACAACCTTTTTAAAATGTGGAGAAATATTTGTCCATAATCATCATGTGGGAATCCACATACGTTTTACACATTCTTTCAAGGCATTTTTCACACTGTATTTTGTGGAAAAAAAATCATCCACAACGTTGATAACACTATCCACAATCCACTTTATAATGTGAATAATTGTTTATTTACTTGAAAAACAGTAATTTCAGTTGTAAAAAAAAATAAAATAAAGTGGATAACCTTATATTTTATTCACAAATACGTTTTA
Source organism: Runella sp. (assembly GCA_023254175.1). Classification (GTDB taxonomy): domain Bacteria; phylum Bacteroidota; class Bacteroidia; order Cytophagales; family Spirosomataceae; genus Runella. Next base: position 32,363 of record JALQYJ010000145.1, read on the forward strand.
GAAAAAAGTGGATAACCCGTGAATAAGTTATTTTTCCACTTTTCCACGGCTCTAATGAATTTTAATAGTTTTAAAAAAATATTATTTATTGTTTTATAATGGGAACAGAAAAAGTGTGTATAACCCCAAACCAGGTGTGGATACTACTTGTGGGGCTAGTAATGTTATTGTTCGTCGATACTAGCTATGCTCAAAGCGATGCAGATTTAGCAGATGCGTATTTTCAAAAAGGAGAATGTGACAAGGTCGTATCGCTTTATCAAAAAGTCTTACGAAAAGACTTTAACAAAATTTATTTGAGACGTTACGTCAATTGTTCAATTAAACTGAAGGATTTTGAAGATGCTGAAAAGTTTTTTAAACGTCAGCAAAAATCAGATGCCCGATTTGGGTATTTATACACATTGTACTGGGGACGTATGCTTGAGCAAACAGGACAGATGCCTCAAGCAATGCAGAAGTACGAAGAAAGCCTAGCACAAATCCCCTCTAAAGACATCAATGCCTATAAAGAACTATCTGATGAGTTTAGGGAAATAGACAATACAGACGCAGCAATTGCAGCCTTACTGAAGGGGAGACAGGTTGTAGGAAATGAAACCATTTTCAAAATGGAACTAGCTTCGCTTTATGCCCAAACTGGTAAAATAGAACAAATGATTGAAGAATTGTTGAGTTTGGGAATAGCAATTCAAAATAAGGAAGTCATTCAAAATTATTTGCAGGATTTTCTGAAAGATGAAAAAGACCAAGCAAAGTTTGAAAAGGTTTTGTATGAGAAAATTCAACGGCAACCAAACGAAACTTTTTATGCAGAAATGCTTATTTGGTTTTTTACACAAAAAAAGCATTTCGGAAAAGCATTCATCCAAGAACGAGCACTTGACAGAAGACTAAAATACAACGGAACCAAAGTGTTTGATTTGGGAAATTTGGCCTTGCAAAACAAGGACTACAACGCAGCGGTTCAATCATTTGATTACCTAATCAAAGAATATCCACAAGGGCAATTGTATCCATATGCTCGCCGAATGGTCATTGTAGCCCGTGAAGAACAAGTTAAAAATACATTTCCGATTGAAAAAATGAGTGTAAGAAAATTAATTGAAGATTATAGGAAGTTATTGAGTGAACTTGGGCAAAACAATCGGACACTTGAAGCGATGCGTAGTATGGCCAATTTATACGCCTTCTACATTGATGACAAAGATTCGGCCATTGTGATTCTTCAAGAGGCTGTAAAGATTGGGCGTGCCGAAAGCGATTTTATTGATAAATGTAAATTGGATTTAGGGGACATCTATTTATTGAAAAATGAGCCTTGGGAATCCACATTGTTATACTCACAAGTGGAAAAATCACAAAAAGAGACACCACTAGGGTATGAGGCTAAACTCAGAAACGCGCGACAGTATTACTATACGGGGGATTTTGAACTGTCAAAAGCATTACTTGATATATTGAAAATGGCGACTTCAAGAGAAATCGCCAATGATGCAGGCTCATTAAGTTTATTAATTCAAGATAATACGGGTTTAGATACGTCAGAAGACGCGATGAAAGAATATGCGGCAATTGACCTGCTTTTGTATCAAAATCAAACAGAGCTAGCGCTAGGCCTCTTAAATGAGATGCTGAAAAAATATAAAGACCATCCACTGACTGATGAAATACTATGGCTAAAGGCAAAAACATACGCCAAAATAGGAGACAACGCAAAAGCAGTGGAAAACCTGCAGGAGATTGTGGATAAGTTTTCGGTAGATATACATGGGGATGATGCACTGTACATGATGGCAGATTTGTACCAAAATAGATTAAAGGATAAAGATAAGTCAATGGAACTTTACCAAAAACTTCTCGAAAAATACCCAGCAAGTATCTATGCCGCCGATGCAAGAAAAAGGTTTAGGCAGTTAAGAGGCGATAGTCTTTAAAAAATTGAGTTATCCACAAAAAACAAGTTTAAAAAGTGAATAAGTTGATAAAAATGTTTGTAGGTGTAGCTATTGGTTATAGCATGACTTCGTGCTACACTTCAAAAATTTATGTTGTTAGGCATGCTGAGCGACTAGACCAAAGTACGGATACACCATTGTCAGCAGCAGGGTTGCAGCGAGCACAAGCATTGGCAGATAATTTGAAAAACAACAACATTGACCGAATTTTTGGGACGAAATACCAGAGAAATCGGCAAACTGCTCAAGTACTATGTGAAGTAATAGGAAAGCCTTACGAAGTGTATGAACCACATCCGACCAAAATCATTGTAAAAACGGTGGAAAAAATAAAGAATCAAAATGTGTTAGTGGTAGGTCATAGCGACACTGTATTAGAAATTGTCAAAGGGTTGGGGGGAAGTCCTACAAAAACCAAAATAGAATCTTCCGACTATGATAATTTGTTTGTAATTACAGTAAAAAAGACATTAGGGAAAACACAAAAAAAATTGGACGAAAAAACTTACGGTGTTTTAACATTGCCATAATTGGCATCAGAAGGGAAATAAAAAAAGCGTAACAAACTGTTACGCTTTTACCTTGTAGTAAGAACAGGACTCTAATCTAATTTATGATAGAATTATGGACAAAACATTTTTTATAAAAATAGGGTAAAAAATGTACGTGGCGATTCATACACTATGCGTCCCTCCCACATGTGTTGTGGCCTATTTCTCGTCCTGCTACTGCTATTTTGGCAAACAATTTAGGACAAATCAACCAAAACATTGGCTATGCTGGTAGCGAAACAAATAAGCTGGCACTAGATTAAATTCCAAATTAGTATATCCTCCCTTAAAAATGGAAAGGTTTAGAATTTCACCAAAGATTTTGGGCTATTCTAAACCTTTTTTGTTGTTCTTAACAACGGTTATTCTTCAAAAGCTTTTTTTAACAAAAGTATCAATACCCAAAAGTATTCAAAAACTGAATCGTCGTTAGATGGTTACTGTGCCAAGAGTTTAATGGCTTTGATCTGATTTTGGGTACGTTCTTCATAATAACCTACGACTTTGGTACCATTGGCTTCTACCATTGCTTTGGTTACAAAAAACTCAAAACTCAAAGTCCCAATAGTGATTTTGCTTGGCAGATCGCCTGCTGTTTCTTGATTGGCTCCTTCAAGTATTCCTACAATCTTGCTCATTTCAGGAGTCACTTCTACAGCATACTCACCCATCATAGACTTACCATTTTTTTGAATATCCAAGAGTGCGTTGGTGATTTGGCTTGTATATCGAAAAGAAACATACTTCCCCTTCCACTTATTGAGTACAGATGGATTTACAACACTTCTCACTTCTTCAAAATTGAGCGTAAAAGTTTCACTGAACTTTCGTTCTGGAAACTCAATAGTAAGCGTAGCAAACGGATAACCGCTATCTTCTATTTCTTTCAGAATACCTCTCTCCTGAATTTCGTCATCGGAGATTACAGACTCTTCAGAGGGCGAGTTGACAATTTGGCTACTGGAATCTTTTGTTTCGGTAGCAGCAGATTGGGTGTTGCTGAATGTACAAGACATCAACAAAAACAATGGAATAGCAAGGGTAAATTTCATGTAAAGATTTGGTTAAAGTTAAATTCAAAAGTATGATGAGAAGATAAAGATATGGGTTCTATGTAAAATTTCTGGGACAGCTTGGTTTAAATTATCTTTGGCACCAAAAAATCAATGTAAACCTCATACTTATTCACTCATTTATTGGGGTTGAGTTACCCCTATCAGGTAATAAGCATTGAAACAGTATTAGATATATCCAACAACAAACAGTGGTCATCATCATCGAAATAGATAAAACCGACCATCCCCAAGCAAATCTTTGGTTACAAGGTTACTATGAGCGAGAATGGCGCCATCTAAATCTATTTCAATACTCGTGTTATCTACGTTGTAAAGTGCCGTCTTATTTTGACAAAGATACCCAAAAGAGCTTCACCTTGGACGTTCCTTAATCTCGTCAAGGGCCTGGTTTTAGCTTGGTCTTTGAACAATACATTTTGGCATTAATCAAATTAAGCCATCAAGTCGGTGAGGCTCTGAGGCAATAAAGCAAATTGCTCAAAAACTACCTGCTCCCCAAGAGGTCAAACAAATCAGTCTAGATATGTCACCTACTTTTATCAAAGGAGTTAAGGATTATTTGCCCAATGCAGCCATCACCTTTGATAAATTTCACGTTGTCAAACATCTCAATGACACCATTGATGAGTTAGAAGCCAAAAACTTCGGCCATTTGGTAATGGCATTGTCACTTACTTTCCAAACTTTGGCATTAACCTGACGCTGAATCTGCTGGTGCTTTTTTATACTTCTGGGCCGATTTCGCCAAAGAAAATCTCAATGGCGAAAAAATAGCTAAAAGCATTTTTGCCCATTTTAAGGGAATTATCAATTACTTTAACACTAAACTTAATAACGCTCTTTTGAAAGGCATTAATAACAAGGTGCAGCTTATCAAAAGAACAGCAAGAGGTTACAAGTACAAAAAAACTTCGCCACCATGATACGCTTTTGTTTTGGTAGCCTTACTTTAGCCAACTTTCATAGTCCCAGACAAATCATATAGAACCAACTTATTGAATGGCACAAATACCCGCACTACCAGTCTTTTTTAGATACAGGTTTTAATGCAAATAGACTCAACATTTTCTCGTTAAACTTTTCGTGAGTTTTAAGCGCACGATTATTGGAGACAAGAGTGCCGTCCTTTTTCACAAAACTCTCGCTCATTGTGATTCTCATAGGAGCTAACTGCATTTTTGAGGTCACTATATCGTAGTACATATCTGAAACCTCAACCCTGTATTTTTCGGGCTTAATATTTACTTCGACTTTTGCGTAAAACTCATACAGTCCCACTAAAGCCACCATAGTCGGGTCTTGCCTGTTTAGTTCATATTTTTCAAACGCGCCAAAAATTACCCCTTTTTGTTCTCCTATTATTTTAACCCCGCTTCTACTAAGTTGCAATTTTACTATCTGTTGGAGACTATCAGCGGGTACACCATGTACTTCAAATACCTTCCGCCAAAATAAATTTTCGCCTTCAATCTCGTAATTAAAGCGTTCGGATTGCCCTACACCCCAATGGCAACAACAAAGTAAGTAAAATCTTTTTCATAGAGTTTTTTTGCAATATAATAAAAGGCATACTACACAGCAAAAAAGTTATTAAGTGGTATAGACACAAGTTTTGTAAGAAAACAACATTTTTAGGATTGCGAGACATTTCGATAAAAAAACCATTTCGAGTTTAATGTTTTATGGCAATTTTCTGCCATTTCTTTACTATTTATGTGATGCTGAAGAACATCGCCAATGGCTTGTATTAAATAGGTTTCGGGGTTCAATTCGTTATTGGTCTTATTATAAGCCAATCAGCATTTAATTTCGCCACAATCTCAAAAGTTGTGGCGTTTGTGGTATGCTTACAAAACAGAAACCCCGCTTGCAGTATAGGCGGTTTTTTTGTCGTTTGTCTAAAACTTCACCTTTCGGCAAAGGATTGACAATACTACAAAATGAAGTGTGATTGAACCTAAGAATGTAGCAAACAAAAAATTCCGTCCCCCGTGTAAAAAGATAAAAGCCTAACTATCTGATACTTAGATAATTAGGCTCTTAAAATGTAGCGGGAACAGGACTCGAAC
>JALQYJ010000019.1 GCA_023254175.1 Runella sp.
TTGGTGGTGAGCTTATGCCGCTTTCCCGATTAGAAGAATTTGTGCCATTAATTCAGCGCAACAAGCAGGTCATTGTTCATTGCCAAAGTGGAATGCGCAGCCAGAAAGCAATCGCCCTGCTGAAAGGCAAATTTGGTTTCACTCAGCTTTTCAACCTAGTTGGGGGAATCTCAGCCTATCGAAAATTTTAATTGATTTTAATGTATTCGATTTCTGTAAACCAATGACCACTCAACTTGTCCTTACTGCTGACGGCTCGCATACATTACTCAATAAAACCCTGAATGTTCATTACCATTCCATTCACGGTGCACTACAGGAATCTGTACACATTTTTATCAACTTGGGTTTCAAGGAAATTCTTCGCCAACGACAAGAAGCCAATTCGGAAGCCCCAATTTATATTTTTGAGATGGGGTTTGGCACTGGACTAAATGCCTTTCTCACTTGGCTCGAAGCCGAAAAAAACCGCATTCCTGTTCATTATGTTTCTATTGAAGCCTTTCCTATAGCTCCTGAGCAAGCACTCCAACTTAACTATGACGGGCTCCTTTCTAGCACCCAACTTACTCACTTACACCATACTCCCTGGGAAAACGCGATTGAATTATCGCCTTATTTTACGTTAGAGAAGCATATAACGCCACTCCAAGGCTTTGTCACGTCGCACCAGTTTGATGCTATCTATTACGATGCCTTTGCCCCTACAGCTCAGCCTGAACTTTGGACTGAAGAGATTTTTCAGAAACTAGCTCCTTGGCTGAAAAAAAACGGCAACTTAACTACCTATTGCTCTAAAAGTTATATACAGCGTAATTTAAAGGCTGTAGGATTAACTATTGAAAAGCATCCTGGCCCCAAATACAAACGAGAGGTGATTCGGGCGGTGAAGTAGCTCAAAACAAAACCTCCCGAAAGTTCTAGAACTTTCGAGAGGGGGGTAGCTACTACGCTTTACCCGTCAGGATTCGATTCCAATACAACCAAGGCAAGACATATTTTTTCAGCAGCCACATACTCCATCTTGGTATTGTTTGATCAAAAGGAAAGGTCATTTTAGGGGTGTTGCTGTAATCAAATTCTGCCAGCATCAGTTTGCCATACTGCGTCGGAATCGGACACGCGCTGTAGCCATCGTATTGCTCTTTCAGGCTTTGCTGTTTAAGATACGAAAGCAAATTACTCACCACCACAGGTACTTGCTTACGAATCGCCGCGCCCGTTTTACTACAAGGGGCATTGGTGCAGTCACCACACGCAAAAATATTAGGGTAACGACTGTGTTGCATAGTATTTTTATTAATCTCCACATAGCCAAACGCATTAGTAGGATCGGCGAGTGGGCTATTCTTAATAAAATCGGGTGCCGACTGTGGAGGCACAGCATGGCAGATATCAAACTTTAATTCATTTCGTACCGTTTCTCCCTGCTCGTTTTTGGTTTCATAATGCACCGTTTGTTTTTCTCCGTCAATTTCCACCGTATTACTCAAAAAATGGGGGTTGATTTTATTACGATTCACCACGCCCATAAGGGTAGCAGCGTATTCTTTTACGGCGAAAATAGCCCCTACGCCTGAGATATAGTGGACGTCACATTTGTCCAAAATTCCTTTTTTACGCCAATAATCGCAAGCCAAATACATGATTTTGTGGGGAGCACCTCCGCATTTAATAGGGCTTGAAGGATTAGTAAAAACGGCAGTTCCTCCCTCGAAATTTTTGATTAGCTCCCAAGTATAGGGGGCAAAATCGAACGAGTAGTTACAAGAAACGTTATTTTTTCCGAGGGTTTCTTTCAGGCCTTTTATTTTTCCCCAATCTACCTGAATCCCTGGAGCAACAATCAGAGTATCATACGTATATTTTACGCCACTTCGGCAAGTTACCTGATTTTGTTCGGGCTCAAATGTTAGTACGGCATCTTTAAGCCAAGTCGCTCCTTTTGGAATAAAATCAGCTTCATCTTTTTCGGTATCATTAATATCAAACTCTCCTGCCCCAACAAGCGTCCACGCGGGTTGGTAATAATGTTTTTCAGAAGGTTCAACGATACCAATTTGCAGTATTGGATTTTTAATCAAAAGCTGAGAGGCTGCCGCTAATCCTGCATTGCCGCCACCAACGATAAGGGTTTGGAAGTGTGTAGTAGTCATGGAAAAAGGGGAAGGTTATTATTGAGCTCAAAATTCACTTTTTTCCACTCTTTTCTTTGTAACAAATATTACATAAGCAACACATTTTATTTATTTTTCAACAACAAAACCTCCCGAAAGCTTCAAACTTCCGGGAGGTTGACTAATTAATGCTTTCTTTCACTTTTGTCGATTTGTACTTCACAAAAATATTGATCCAGATACGCCGTCCTATCCGAAAATACAGCGGCATCAATAAGATAAGTGCAGGAATCAAAAAAGCTAAAAGTCGTAATTCATCCCCACCAAGTAGCACCACAAAACCTACAAAAGACGTTACGATGGTCGCAACATATAGCCCATAGCTGGTGTACATAGCTCCAAAATAAAAACCTGGTTCACGCTCAAAATCTTCGTCACAATGCGAACACCGTTTGTGCATTTTATCGAAGCTTTTGAAGTCGTAAGCCGTTTTTGTAACAAAAAAATCTCCTCCGTGGCACCGTGGGCACTTATTGAAGAGAATACTGTATAATTTGGTTCCTTTTAGCATAATTGTACCAGTTTTTTCCACACTCGGGTTGTGTGCAACCCTCAGCACGTTTACAGGTTTAATTTGGTAATCTGTCTTTTAACAACCCGTACGTCCACGTTCCAGCGATTGCGCTCAGGAGAGTCACAATAACTGCTACATATCCGCTGCCGATTTGGGCAAACAAAGGTCCTGGACACGCCCCTGTGATTCCCCAACCCATACCAAATAGCAAGCCGCCGTAGATTTGTCCCCGCATAAATTTCTTGGGATGGAACTGCACCGTTTCGCCCGAAATAGTTTTAATGTTAAATTTTTTAATCAAAAAAATCGAAATCATCCCTACTACCACCGCCGAGCCAATCACGCCGTACATGTGGAAGCTATGAAGACGGAACATTTCTTGGATGCGAAACCACGAAATGATTTCGGCTTTGACGAACACGATGCCAAACATTACCCCCACCACCAAATACTTGAGGTTGCCGAGGGTGCTTTCGCGCTTCACCATGTCGTTAGGCGAGTCGCACCCTAAATGTTCTGGAAAAGATACTGTGTTTGTATGATTCGTTACCATGAGGTTCTTTGTTAAGATATTAGAAAAATTTAAAAATGAAAGGAAGAAATACTTGTACCATCACAAAGCCTCCAATCATAAAGCAACAAGTGGCAATTAGCGATGGTAATTGTAGGTTTGATAACCCCATAATGGAATGACCTGACGTACATCCACCTGCCCAACGAGTACCAAATCCAACCAAAAAGCCGCCAAAAACAAAGAAAATAAAGCCTTTGAGCGACAAAACATTTTCGAGAGCGAACAAATCGGCGGGCATCAAACCTGCAAAATCACGAATCCCCAGTTCTTGTAAAGCGGCAATGGTTTTTTCCGAAATCACAATTTGGTTAGGGTTTTCGAAAAATTGAGTCGCTAAAAAGCCCCCCACCAACACTCCCGCCACAAAGAACAAGTTCCACACTTCTTTTTTCCAATTGTATTTGAAAAAGGAAATATTAGCAGGAAAACAAGCTGCACAGATGTGCCGCAATGACGATGAAATCCCGAATGATTTATTTCCAATGAGCAACAATGTCGGCACAGTTAGGCCAATTAACGGCCCTGCTACGTACCACGGCCACGGTTTCTTGATGAGTTCAATCAATTCCATAAGTTAGAGAATGAGTTAAAACGATTAATGACGATTGTTTAATAATGATAATTGAGGATAAAATTAAAATGAGACAGATTTACTTTATTGAACACGTAGCGGTTGTTGTCGTAAGTAGCTCCGACGTTGTCTTTCCGAACAACCAAAAGTTGCGCATCCAATCCTTCCAAAAAGCCTTTAAATTGGTAACTCATGCCTACGTTTAGCTGAGTGTAAGCTGGCATTCCGTATTTATTCAAAAACACATTTTTTACATCAGAAAGTTTATAATACCCCCAACTTACTTCCCATTTCAGTTGCGGTTGTGGCTTATAGAACGCGTTGACCGAAACCGCATTTACACCGCCCATCCCTTCGTTTCGCTCGCGAGGCATAAAGGTATAAAAAGGTTCTCGCCCCCATTCTCGGGGCATGAGGTAACGCCCCTCGGCAGCAATACGCGTGGCATTTAAGTTCAAGTCGTATTTGGGCGAACGATACCCTACCCTACCCGAAAAAACGGACGAACGGCTATTGGGAGTAAAATAGGCTTTGGTAACGTCTTGGCTCCCTCCCTCTCCAGCCGATTGCTGTCGAACGGCCTGAAAACCAGCTACCCAGCCCTGTTTATTATTCAATTTCGACTTCCAATCAATTTGCACAAAGGCAGTATTGAAGACATTTTCAACGTAAGTATCCCAAACCTGAAACGTCACAGAACCAATGGTTTGAGTGATACCACCTACCAATACTCCCCTCGATTCTATGTTGTTGGCGTAGGTAGAAAGTTTGCCGTCAAGGCCTACGCCAACGGGGTAAATTCCCATACTTTCTCCCACTCTAAACCACTCAACCGTCGAACGAGGCGAGATTCGGAATACGTATTCTAGTTGTATTTTGGTATTTTTCCACTCGTTAAGCTCAACAACCACGGCTTCCGTCAGTGTTGGGCGCATTCGGCCATCTTGAGGATTGATAAAAGGCGTACGCGGTACTTGGCGACCAACGGTTATTTTCGATTTTTTTCCAAAATGATAGCGAAGGTATAATTCTTCCAAACGGTCCAAATCTTCATGGTCATTGGGTCGGCGAATATCAAATAACCCCACTTCGTAGCGATTAGCTAATCCCGTTTTGGGGTCGGGTTTGACTAGGTCAGACGACATCAAGTTGAACATAAAGAAACCGCTTAGTCCCACTTGAAAACGATTAAAAATACGCGGAGTTTCGTAACCAATACCCGCTCCCACGCCCCAAGCATAGAAATCGCTCAAGCCACTTGTATTGTCGGTTCCCATCCAATACGAGCGAGCATGTCCGTGGAAATGCCCTTTCGCAAAAAAATGATTGAGGTCTTGAATAGTGTCTGTGGGTGCAGATTTATGTTTATACTGTTGGTCGCTGTGTACCTGCGCTACTGCACTACTAACGCCCCACCACCCTATCAACAGAACTAAAAACGGTACTTTCATACAAATTGCGAGAATTTTATACAAAAGTACCGCTGCCCAAGTCACTAGTCCGTGACAATTGTTACACTCTTACAAAAATTGATAATCGACCCCATGAACTTGGGATAAGAGTGTTTGAGGGGCATCTAACACCTTCGCTGCTTGTCGCAGTTTAGGACTCACAGGCGAAAATTCTTTTAAATATTCTTTCATTACACTATGAAGCGTGTACGAGGTATTCGAGGCTTCTTTCACGCCTTTCATGCGGCAAAGCATGTCCGCAGGGTCACCGTCGCGCTCGCAGGCAGCAATCGTATAGGTTTTTTCTAATTCAAGTGGCTTGTCGCCAATCATTACTTTTTTCACCCGTTGCCCTACTCGTTCAAAAGCTTTAAATTCTACTTCCATGCCTTTGAAACGCACCACCCAACCACCAAATCGCTTGGTTGCATCTTGGGCAAACACATTTTGGAGTTCTTTTTCGAGCCAATCGACCAACTGCTGCCCTGTGGCTTTCCCCACGCGCACGGTCGCATCGACAGGGAGCATATCAAAAAGATACCCCTCCGTAATGGCCACTTTGCCCGAAGCATCGGGCACGCGCGGCGGACAGAACCTAAAACCGTTGGAAAGTACCACTTCGGTATTGACTTTCCATTTGAGTGCATCCACAATGAGGGTATCAATGGTATTTTCGACTACCATATTTCGGTACAGAGGTTCGGTACTATACCCAATCACTTGGTTGATTTGGTCGTGGTAAGGTTTTTCAATTTCCTCTATCAACCGTTTAATTTCGGGTTTAGCGGGGTATTTTTCAGGGTTTACTTCAATAAGTTCGTACTTCTCTCCCACAATTTTACCATCGGTAACTTGCAAATCAAGACGCCCCACAAACGACCCAAAAGCCCCAGGTTCTACGACTTTGGCATACTCACACTGAATCGGTTTTCTGACTCGCTCGTGAGTATCAGCGCCAAAAATATAATCAACCCCTTTAGCGTCGGGGTTGTTGGCCAATGCAATTTGTTGCGACAACCCAATGTGTGCCAGTATAATCACAAAATCACACTGTTCTTGCTGTTTTAGTACTTCTACCCAGTACTTGATGTTGTCTTCGGGTTTGGTATAAATAATGCCTTTGCTATAATACGGTGACTGTCGGATAGGCACTAGGTGATCGGTGTAGCCCAGAAAACCAATTTTGACACCTAGTTTATGAATGATATGGTACGGCTGAAAAACCAGCTCTCCCTTTTTCCCCTCGCCTACATCGTGGTACATGTTGGCGCAAATTTTGGGAGCCATCAAGCCTCCCATCAATTTTTGCATATTTTGTTTATAATACACGACTTCCCAGTTGCCAGGTAAGTATAAATCATAACCAATGGCGTTGAGCAAAGGTACAAATGCTTGTCCTGACGTTTTAACCGAAAGCATACTTCCTTGAAACATATCTCCTGTGTCCATCACAAACGTATTGTCAGGATTTTGCTTCCGAAGTTGGTCGATGGCCGTCGCTAGATGGGCATAGCCTCCTGCTTTTCGAAAAGCGAGTTGATTATTTTCCCAAAAAAGCTCATCGTGTGCATGAAGTTGGCAATGCACATCGGTGGTTTGAAGGAGTGTAATGGTTCCATTTGGGGCGGGAACAGGTTTAATTTCGCTTTTGTCCTCGGCCAATACCTCCGAACTTTCTGCGACTAATCCAGCCAATAGGCTTGCTTGAATGAATTTTCTTCTTGAGTGCATAAAGTTGATGCGGGTTTAGATTTCTCGTACCTCGAAATGACAAATTAATTCCCTAAAACCCCGCTTTGATATACGCCCAACCCTCTTCTTGTTTCAGGACTAGCTCGGCAATACCAACGGGTACAAAAACCGCTTCAGGCAAAATTTCTGATTTGTCAATTTTTCGTTGTTTAAGGGTATTTTCACAAACGGCAAACGTCACACCTCGGGCTTGCAATGACGCAATTTCTTTGGCGGTTTTGGCTTCATTTTTTTTCATAAAGCCAATGCCGTTATTATGAACGACCACTTCGATTTGAGCATTTTTCCAATAGTCCAATACATTAGCCACTTGTTTGGCTAGAGCCTTATGAGCTAGTGTATCACTGGTAGCTAAATGAAAAACTATTTTGTGCACTTTATCGGTTTGTTGGGCAAAACTTTGGGTAGTCAGTCCCAAAACAATCATCACAAAAACAAGGAAGGCTTTTTTCATACTAGGTTTATTTACAAAAGTTTACGATTTTTTCTTGTGTTTCTCTTTCCAATCTTTGATAGGTTTGAAGGGCCCGTATTTATGTTGCTGTTCCGAAAAAGGGTCAGCATAGGGACCAAAAGGATGGTCGAAAGGTTTTCCAGCGATATTGGGCCAATCTTTACTCAAATCTTTGCTGGGGCGCGGCATTGAATTGACAAAAGCCGCCACGTCCCACGCTTCTTCGTCCGACAACTGAGGTCGCTCGTATGTGACACCAAAAGGCATATTGTACTTTACATAACCTGCAAAATTGGAGAGCCGAAACAAACCTGCACCGTTGTTATAGCTATGCTCACCCCACAACGGCGGATAGGTATATGCTCGTCCATCTTGCGCCATCACCCCTTCGCCATTTACTTGGTGACAGCTTTGGCACTTTTGTTCATACACTACTTTCCCTTTATCGGGGTCAGCCGCGCGCGCCAATGATTTGAGTTTGTAAATGCCCGAACCACGCGGAGTATATTTTTTAGGGACATCGCCTCCAATCCATTTGATATAGGCCAAAATTGCCTGCATTTCGCGGCTAGTAGAGTCGAGGGCTTTACCATTAAGACTGCGTTCAAAGCAGTCATTTACCCGTTTTATTTGGTTTTCGACCGTTCCTGAGCGTTCACGGAATTTGGGGTAATTGGCTTGTACGGCGAAGTAGTTATTGCCCCACGGTTGAGTGCCCGCATTCAGGTGGCAATTTTGACAATTCATTCCGTTGGAAATAGCCCTTACTTTTCCCTTGGGGCCAAGGTATTCGGCAGTATGCGCAATCAGTTCGCGGCCGTAGTCAATTTTCTGACGCTGTTCGGATGCGAGTTTTTCCAAACGCCAATCGGCAGGTTGCGTCCAAAGGGCCTGAAAATTAGTATCGTACGGAGCAACGGCAGTCGTACCAGCCACAGGTTGTGTCGCGAGGATTTTAATCCAATTAGATGCCCCTGAGATATACCATCCAATAAGACCTACCGCATACAATGCGACAGCGATAATTAGTACGGTAAGTACGCGCACAACGTTAAATAATTTCATACGAACGAATGAGGTTGTAATCGAGAACGCTAAATTCTATATAAATTTTTCCTTGAAATGTGACATTTGTTACAGTCCACAAAAAAAGGTGGCCTCCTAAACGGAGACCACCTTCTACACGAGTAATTTAGTTTTTACTGACTAGTAACCATCGTTTTGTTTAAGATAACCCACTAAGTTCGATGCTCCATCGATAGCCGTTTGAGGAATCGGGAAAATACGTTTTTTCGGGTCATTGTTGGTCTTTTCAGTCCACGTTCCTTCGTATTTACCGAAGCGAATCATATCTGTACGGCGTTGGGCTTCCCAATAAAACTCAAAACCACGCTCACGGAAAAGCAAGTCGAGGGTCATGCTGGTCAATGCTGGTGCAGGAGTACCTACGGCCGTGCGCGAAGCACGTACTGTATTTACATCCGCCAAAGCTCCTGCGGCATCGTTACTTTTACGAAGTTTGGCTTCAGCACGCATCAAATACGCATCTGCCAAACGTAAAATCACGAGGTCAGCATCACCAAGGTTACGACCCGAAGATGATTTTTTGCTGAACTCATACTTCAATACACGATAGCCTGTGTTGTAGTCGCTACCTGCCACGGTAAAGTTAACTTGTTCCGTAAAATTAACGGGTAAAGTTGGGCGGTTACGAGTTACGTTGAAAAGTTTACCTACTTTATAGTTGCTTCCACAGCGTACAAATGCGCCATTCACGCGAAGTAGTCCATACTGAGTTCCGCGCAAAATTCCACGGTTCATTTCAAACTTATCCGCAGCTATACACGAGTCAGCAGGAATTGTCCAATTTTGTTTGGAGAAACGAGGGTCAATACCCGCAGGGTCTTTCCCACCGCTTGCCTGAACCCAAGACTGGTAAAAATCGGGGGTGATGGCTGGACCATCGGTTCCGTTTGCAGCTGGAAACGCTGGCAACGGAAACTGGTCTCCCGACAACGAAAAGTACGCCATACGATTGTGTCCGTTGAGTTCGGCACGTTGTTCTCCCACAAAAATCAACTCTTTGTTTGTATTATTATTTGAGTTAAACATCGAGAAATAATCTGCCGATAGGCTATATTGACCCGAGTTGATGATTTTATCGGTATATTCCACTACTTTATCCATGTCTTCAGGTTTAAACTGGAAGTTAGTGGCGTAGCGGTCACGATACACGGCAGCATTGAGGTGCAAACGCGCCAATAAGCCCCACACCGCGCCTTTGGTAAGGCGACCAGGACCGACGGTTGTCAACAAGCTAGGTTCAACGGCCAAAAATTCCGCTTTCAAGTACTCTACCGCCTGCTCACCACGCAAAATCACCGAAAGACCGTTAGGGTCTTCTTTTGAGAACACCAATCCAAACAAATCGAGCAACAATAGATTGTAATAAGCTCTCATTCCACGTGCCTCGGCGATGTACGTTTTGGCGTTCGAATCGTTGATATTTGGCAACGCACTCATGGCAGTCACGGCTCGCGAAATCCCCTGTGTCAACAACAACCACGTGTTCCGTAGGTTAGGGTCAGTGCTGGTATGCGTGTGTTGGTGCATAGCGATGTAAATTCCGTTATCACCCCAGTCAGTACCGCCACGGTAAGGCAAAATGGCTTCGTCCGAAGAAATTTCTTGGATAGCAAAATAGTTGGTATGCAAGAAAATATTGGGCAATTGTGCATACACGGGTGCAAGGCTTCCGTCGGCCGCCTGCTTATCGGTCAACCCCGTTGCCGACGATTCATCCAGCACTTTTTCGACCAAATCAGTACAACTGTTCAGGGTCAAAAGAGCGCAAGAAATAAAGGATATAATTACTATTTTTTTCATGTTCTTAGAAAGTTAAATTCAGGCTAAAAATGAACGAACGGGCTTTAGGATAGCTCAAAAAATCAATACCGTACGACGAAACTCCATTCACAGTACGGTCAGTATTAACCTCTGGGTCGTAGCCGTTGTACTTCGTAATGAGCCACAAATTTTGTCCCGTAATTGAGAATCTTGCCGCCGAAATCCAGTTATTGATACCCATTTTCTTCGTATCAAGGTTATAGCCTAAGGTCAAGTTATTGAGACGGAAGAAAGCTCCATCTTTCAAGAAACGTGTCGAGACAGGAGCAGCGTTGTTGATAGATTCGTTAGGTTCACCTGCCGATTCCGTAATGCCGTTCAAGTTTTTAACCAAACGGGCTTTGTAGAAATAGGCATTGGCGGTATTATCGTACAACTTGTTACCCGAAACTCCGTTGAAGTTGGCGCTTAAATCAAAGCCTTTGTATGCAATATTTGCGTTGAGGTTGAACTGACGCGTTGGCAATGCACTACCTGCTGCGATACGGTCTTTGTCGGTACCTCCAATTCCATCGCCGTCAATATCCGCGTATTTGCTCACGCCTTTATCATCGATTCCGATGTATTCACGCAAGAAAAATGTACCGATAGGTTGATTATTTACGTACCCATTTACAGTAGCAGAAGTCAACCCAGGACCCGTTGCCGAGCCTGATGTAATCACCGTATAAGGCGAATTATTCACTACGTTTTTGATAAAGGTAATGTTACCACCAATATCGAAGCGCAAGCCATTTTGAGCAATGTGACGATAATTCACATCCAATTCCACCCCTTGGTTGGTAATGGTCATGTCAGGCACGTTTGTCCAATAAGTCGAAGCAGGTTGAATAGGGTCAGCAGGGATTACCTCCAGCAAAATTTTGCTTGACACCTTACGGAAATAGTCGAGCGAACCCGTCAAAGCTCCTTTAAATAGGCCGAAATCAAGCCCTAAGTCTGTTTGAGTAGATACTTCCCACTGAATAT
The DNA here is from genome assembly GCA_023254175.1 of Runella sp. GTDB lineage: Bacteria > Bacteroidota > Bacteroidia > Cytophagales > Spirosomataceae > Runella. The sequence continues at coordinate 11,370 of JALQYJ010000019.1, forward strand.
TTGGGTTAGCCAATCGCACGAAGGTAGTACCCGCAGGATAACTAGTTGACGCATCCAAAGGATAACTAGTACTTGCCGCTGTACTAGACGTGAAGAGTGCCTGAGTGATTTTCGATGGAATTTCTTGGTTACCCGTTTGTCCCCAACCTGCACGAAGTTTCAAATCGCTGAAAAGACCTGATTGCAAAAACGACTCTTCCGACAAACGCCATCCTGCTGAAAACGAAGGGAATACCCCGTATTTGTTGTTTGCTCCAAACTTACTTGAACCATCGGCACGAACTGTTGCTGTGAACAAGTAACGATCTTTGAAAGTATAATTCAAACGAGAGAAAAACGACTGTAACTCATTGATGACCGCAAAACCACCAGGGCGGTTGGTAGCCAGCGTCAGTTCTTGTCCTAAACCTGGATTATTGGCAGGCTCAATGGGCGAAACTGCAAATTTATTGATACTCCAGTTGCGTCCTGCCAACGTAAACTTTTGGTATGAGTGACCCACCAACGCATTGATACTATGGTCGCCAAAGCTTTCATTGAAGGTAAAATAGTTTTCTACCAACACGTTGCGGTTATCTAAGTAAGTAGCATCCAGACGTCCATCTTGCTGCGGCACTGTGCTTGGAAACACCTGTACGTCACGCGTAGAGCTTGAGTTGTCCACCCCAAGATTAAGTTTGTAGGTCAAATTTTTCAAGATTTTGAACGACGGTGATATACTTCCCACGATACGATTTATGGTAGTCAAATCTTTGTTTAAGTCCAACGCCAACAGCGGGTTTGTGAACGCTTGATAACGGGCAGGTTGGCCATTGGCATCACGTGCTGGATAAGTAGGGTTGGCCGAAAGCGCCGAGCCAAGTACCCCTTCTACTGGAGGGCGGTTATTGATGGTCTGGGTTGCGGTCAAGTTCATATCCACCACTAAGCGTCCATCCATCATTTTCTGCGAAGCATTAAAACGACCTGTATAACGCTTGAGCGAACTTTGCTTGATTACCCCTTCCTGATTCTGAACCCCTACAGAACCATAATAAGTGAGTTTGTCTGTACCTCCACCAAACGATAAGTTATGGTCTTGGGTAATAGCCTGGCGCGTAATTTCTTTTTGCCAGTCGGTATTTGCCTTGAGATCATCAAGCGTACCACCGACAGCTACTACTTGCTTGCGAAATTCGTCGGCAGTAAACAAAGGCAAAGCCCTTGCCACGTTAGAAACACCAATGTTTGACGAAACCGAAATGTTGGCTGTTCCTGCTTTTCCTTTTTTGGTTGTAATCAGCACCACTCCGTTAGCACCACGCGCCCCGTAAATGGCCGTCGCTGACGCATCTTTCAATACGTCAATAGCTTCGATGTCTTGCGGGTTAAGGAAGTTCATCGGGTTGGTAGCTCCACCTGTACTTGAATTATCGAGCGGAATTCCGTCCAGTACAAATAGAGGCGTGCTTCCTGTACGAACCCCACCAGGCCCACGAATAGTAATCGACTGACGACCACCAGGTTCACCACT
>JALQYJ010000172.1 GCA_023254175.1 Runella sp.
CCAAAGAGCCCCGATAACATGATACGCAAAATGGGCGTCAAGGGGGGTACAACACTGCTCAAAACGGTAGTACGCACCTCCGAAATCGACAAGTTAGCTTCCAAAAAATGAAGGCGAAGTTTGGTTTCAAAGTGAGGCACCCCTTCATCCATAAGTGAACGAACCCGAAAAATATGCGTCCATTCATCGTTTTGCCATACGCCAAAAACGGTGTCTGTATTGCCTACATCAACGGCTAAAAGCATGATACATTTGAGGTTAGAATGATTGAAATTTGCAAGTGGATTTCATCCAAAATAGCTCATAGGTTATGAACGAGTACCCAATATTTTGTTTTCTTTTTTCGTTCTGTTTTTATTGGTTCTTCTCAAAGAACCTTTATTTTGTAAAACAATAACTAACCAATGATGACGTTAAACCTTTTTTAGGAATAAAACTCAACTAACAATCAGTCGTTTTCACTCAAAAAGGTCAATCTTATACTAGCGTCTTTAGAATTTAACCGCTTTCAATTTATGCGCAAATTAAGCGTTTTTTTATCCTTGTTCGTCCCTTGTATTGGATTTACCCAAGCCTTACCCGATTGGGAAAACCCTGCTGTCATTAGTAGAAATACCGAACGCCCTCATACGACGATTGTTCCCTATAGCGACGAAGCCTCTGCTCTTAAATTTGACCGCGCGGCTTCTCCTTATGTCAAATCCCTCAACGGCACATGGAAATTCAAATGGGTGTCGCATCCTTCAAAGGTCTCTGGCGATTTTTTCCAACAAAATATCAATACGTCAACTTGGGATGACTTACCCGTTCCGTCCAATTGGCAAGTGGTAGGTGCTCGTGAGGGGCGTCCTTACGACCGCCCTATTTTTTCCAATATCAAGCACCCGTTCCCTCCGTCTCCGCCACGTATCACAAGCGACACCAACTCCGTCGGGTTGTACCGCACCCAATTTAACCTTCCCGCTAACTGGCAAGGCCGCGACATTTTCTTGCATTTTGCAGGGGTTCAGTCGGCTTGTTACGTTTGGGTCAACGGCCTCCAAGTAGGCTACCACGAAGACGGCATGACTCCCGCTGAGTTTAATATTACCAAATACTTGCGCGGTGGCGATAATCAGCTGACGGTTCAGGTCATCAACTGGTCGGACGGTAGCTATCTCGAAGACCAAGATTTTTGGCGTATATCGGGGATATTTCGCGATGTCTATCTTTATGCCACGCCCACCATTCACATTCGCGATTACTACGTAGTGACCGATTTGGACGATAATTACCAAAATGCTACGCTAAAGATCACAGCTTTTGTTAAAAATTTTTCGTCTCAAGTACAAGATAAATACCAGATTAAGTTCAAGCTCTACGACCTTTCTGGCCGCCTTGTGCAAAACGATTTGGTAAAAAATGTACCAATGATGGACCCCAAAGACGAGTCGTACCTGAGCTTAAATGTGCCCATTACTTCCCCAGCTTTATGGAGTGCCGAAACCCCTAATTTGTACAAATTGCTCATTCAAGTAGTGGATGGCGAAGGGCGCACCGCCGAAGTATTGAGTACTCGTGTTGGTTTCCGTGAAGTGAATCTTCGCAATGGTCAGCTATTGGTCAATGGTAAAGCGGTGAAATTTAAAGGAGTTAATCGCCATGAGTTTGATCCGAACACAGGCCGTGTTATGAGCCGCGAGTCAATGATTAAAGACATTGTGTTGATGAAACAGCATAATATCAATGCCGTTCGTAGCTCGCATTATCCCAACGACCCGCTTTGGTACGACTTGTGCGACGAATACGGCCTGTACGTCATCGATGAAGCCAACATTGAAAGCCACGAGCTTTGGCAACAAAAAGGAATTATTTTAGCCGCCAATGCCGACTGGAAAGACGCCTTTGTAGCCCGTGGGAAAGCCATGGTAGAGCGCGATAAAAACCACCCATCTATCGTTATATGGTCGCTTGGAAACGAGTCGGGTATGGGAGCAAACTTTGATAGCATGGCTGAGATTATCCGCCTCATCGACCCTAGCCGCCCGCTGCATTACGAAGGCCGTTCCAACTATCCTAAAACCTTTGAAGACGTAGATCAGCCCGTTACCAAATTCGACATCAACGGCACGATGTACCCTTCGGTCAAAGTAATGGAAGCTTTGGCTCAAAAAGACCCCAACCGCCCGCTAATCATCTGCGAATACGCCCACTCAATGGGAAACAGTGTAGGAAATTTGAGCGACTACTGGGAGCTTATTGACAAAAACCCTCGAATGCAAGGTGGATTTTTGTGGGATTGGGTAGACCAAGGCTTAACACTTAAAGACAAAGCAGGAAATTGGTACATCTCTCACATTAACCGCATTGATGGCGCCAATGCTGGCGATGGCTTGGTTAACCCCGACCGAACTCCTCAACCCGAAATCAATGAGGTAAAACACGTATATCAATACATCAAGTTTTCGCCAAAAGATACACTTTCGGCCCAAAATCAGGCCATTACGATTCAGAACACCTACAACTTCTTGAGTTTAAAGCCGTTTAAGTTAACGTGGCAGCTCCTCGAAAACGGCAAAGTCATTCAAAAAGGCGACATTAACGACCTGAATGCTACTCCTGGCGCCCAACAGTCACTTTTTATTCCTTATTCAATGCCCGCATCGGGTGGAGAGTATTTTCTCAACTTGAGCGTTAAACTCAAAGAAAATACCCCTTGGGCTCAAGCAGGGCACGAGGTCGCTTTTCAACAACTTTATCTCAAAAATAACTACCCAGCGTCCAAAACGGTTGTAACATGGCCAGCCACCTCGACGGTCAAGGTCGGGTTGGTACGGGGTGGAGGAATTCAGTTGACCAATCCACAATTCATAATCGTTTTCGACCGTAAAGTGGCGGGGATAAGTTCCTTTATTTATAAAAATCGTGAGTTCATTACCAAACCGCTCCAGCCTAACTTCTGGAGAGTACCTACTGACAACGATGAAGGAGGAGGGAAATCAGCTTTTGCCGCCCGTTGGAGAACCGCAGGACTCGATAGTCTCCGCCGTTTAGGCACCGACATACGGATTGAGCAAGTAAGCCCTTCGGTAGCAAAAGTGCATACACAAAGTACGTGGGGAGGCCGTTCGGGAGTGAATTTAGTCGTAAAAACCACTTACACCGTGTATGGTTCGGGAGACGTCGATGTAAAAAATACCATTACAGTCAACGGCAACAATGTACCGCCGTTGCCTAAAGTGGGGATGCAAATGCAACTTCCTGCTTCGTTCCGCAATCTTATGTGGTACGGGCGTGGGCCATTTGAAAGCTACCCCGACCGCCTTTCGGCAGCGCAAGTTGGTCAGTACAGTGGAACCGTTGCGAGCCAACATTTCCCGTACATCATGGCGCAAGAAAATGGCAACAAAAGCGAAGTACGCTGGGCCGCAGTGACTGACTCTGTTGGTTTTGGATTAGCCATCATGGGTAGTCCAACGTTTAACTTCAGCGCTCATGACTATACAGACGCCGACCTGTTGGCCTCTAAAATTACGCAACAGCTTCCCCGTGGGTATGTAAGTGTGTTGAACTTCGACCATAAAATAATGGGGCTAGGTGGGGATGATAGTTGGACGCCACGTACTCACACTGAGTATCTTTTGACGAATAAAGAATATTCATATTCGTTCCGTTTACGACCGTTTGATGCGAGTACTCCGCTAACTTCTATTACGCAATCGGCTCTTCCAGAAATGACTGCTCAATCGCAAGCCGCTTCCGAATTAGGCGCACCTGCCTCAATTATCAAAGAAGAATCGTCAGGAAAAGCCGCGCTTGATGCCCAGGAAGCGGCCATTCGTAAAGCTGAGGCACGCAAGTACAACAAGAAAAAAAGCTCTCGAAGAAAACCAACGCCTAAAAAGAAGGGTAAAAAATAGTAGATTGGTCGGGTTGCTCACAACCCGACCAATCTCTTAATAGCTCAAAATTGTGAACTCTGTGCGGCGGTTCTTTTGGTGTTCTTCCTCAGTTTGTGCTTTTGTAATAATCAAGCGCGTTTCTCCATAACCTTTGGCCACCAATCGGTCTTTTTCGACCCCTTTTGACACGATATAATCAACGGCCGACTGCGCACGGTTTTGTGAAAGTTTGTTGTTGTACGCATCCGACGAACGGTCATCGGTATGTGAACTCAATTCAATTTTAACCGTTGGGTTATCTTTTAAGATCTGAACCAACTTATCAAGCTCTGCGGCAGCATCGGCGCGAATGTTGAATTTATCTAAATCATAGTAAATATTTTCGAGTACAAACGTCTTGTTGAGCGCCAAACGGTCGAGTTTGAACGCCACGTAGAACGTCGTATCCATAGTTAATTTTTTACGAAAAATCTGCGGAATAGCTTTACCAGCCATCGTAAAAGCATCACGTTTTGTAATGTAGCCTTTGCGTTCAATCAAAAGGGTGTAATCTTTTCCTTCTTCTAGCGGGAACGTTCCAAATATTCCTCCTCCACGCGAGACTCCTTCACCCACTAAGCTATCAGAGCTCACTTCGTACATTTTTACAATGGCCGAATCAAGCATCGCAGCGGGGGTCTCGTTGGTAGCCACTGTACCTGCCAAGAAGTAGTTGACGATTTTAGGGGGTTCTGGCTTTCCAATAGTACGGCGGCGAGGGTCGTCAATCGGCAAGTTTTCGAGTTCTGCCAACTGTGTCGAATCTAATCCAACACTCTCATCCTCAAAAAGATAAATATCATCATCACCTTTCCCTCCCGTACGGTTAGAGGCAAAAAATCCGTAGCGCATTTCATCATCTACATAAACCATCCCGAAGTCATCGAAGCGGGTATTGATGGGAGGTCCCACGTTTTCTACTGTAATTACTCCTTGTGAACGAGTAGCTACAAATACATCCAATTTTCCTAAGCCTGGGTGACCATCTGAAGAGAAATATAATTTTGAATCAGGACCCACGTACGGAAACATTTCATCGCCTGGCGTATTGATGTCTTTCCCCATATTGACAGGCTTACTAAAACGCCCCGAAGCGTCCATATTAGCCCGATAAATATCAATTCCTCCTACCCCACCTGGTCGGTTTGAGCAAAAATACAATGTCCGCCCATCGCGTGAGAAAGCAGGGTTAGCATCCCAAGAAGCCGAGTCACTTACAGGAATCATGCGCGGCTCGGCCCACTTTCCATTCACCAAACGACTCAAGTACAAATCACAATCTGCCGTTCCTTTTTTACCTCCCGTATTGGCTCTCGAAAATACCACGGTTTTGCCATCTTTGGTAAACGTGACATCCGCTTCGTTTACCCCTTCCAAGAAAGAAGCAGTGCTAAAAAGTTCGGGTTCGCCTGCGGTTTCGGCATATTCGTCAGCGAGTTTTACTTTGTACATCCCCAGCATCGGCATACCAGTTGCTTTGTAAGTGGTATTTTTGCGGGTCGAAGCAAAAATCAAGTTACCATCTTTTACAAAAGGGCCATATTCACCGCCAGGAGTATTCAGTTTTTCGAGGTTTTGTACCCGATAAAACGTCTTTTTATCTTTCAAAACGTCAATCGAACGAAGCGTGTACAACTCACGATTGGCCTTTTCTATGTTTACTTTGTTGGTAGGATTGCTGGCCAAGTATTTTTCTAACTGCTTAGCAGCCTCAGCGTAATCTCCCGAAGCTTTGAGCATGTAAGCATAGTGAAAGGGAATTTCAATTTCATTATTTCCAGCTTCCAACGCCTTTTTGTAGTACGGTGCTGCCAACTCAAACCGATTGGACAAACGGTACGACTCGGCCAATAAGTAGTTGGTACGCGAGGGTTCGTAGTTTGCATTTGCAACGGTGCGGAGGTCTTTGATGGCCAACTCGTACTCACCTTTATCAAATTTAGAAATACCCTCTTTAAAAATTGATTGAGTAGAGTTACAAGCCGAAAATAAGGTTAAACAACCCACAAAGGCCAGACTAGATATGAAGGTATGCTTTTGCATAAGCGATCGGGGACAAGACGTAAGCGGCTAATTTAACGAAATCGTTTTTTTCTGCTAAACTTTAACGCTAAAACTTGCTGAAATGTTGCATTTGGGACAATAACATAAAAAAACGCTGGCAGTCTAAAATACTGCCAGCGTCGGTTTCTCTTTGGGAATTATCTTAAAAAATCCAGCGGAAGAAGATATACAATGTAAACGACAAGAAAATCGAAACAGGCAAGGTAAGTACCCATGCCATCAGGATATTACGTACCGTTTTGGCTTGGAGGTTTTTGATCCCTTTGCTGGCCACCATTGTACCCGCAATCCCTGACGAAAGCATGTGCGTCGTACTCACAGGCAAACCAAAACCCGAAGCAATCCCGATACCCATACTTGCTACCAACTCCGCCGATGCCCCTTGCGCATACGTCAAGTGCGACTTACCGATTTTTTCACCTACTGTCACCACAATACGCTTCCACCCCACCATCGTTCCTAAACCCAACGACAACGAAATCATCAATACTACCCAGAAAGGTGCATAGTCGGTCAAGCGACGAAGGCCTTTTTTCTCGTCCATATTTTCTTTGATGGTCTTTTTATCTTGGTCGCTCAAACTCACCGACTCACTATCCATCAACTTTTTCAAGCTACTGTTAATCACCAAAATATCACGGCGAGCCTCCAAGCGTTCGTCGGGCTTGATTTGGCCTGTTGAATCAGCAGCCGCGATTACCTTCATCAAATCCGCTGAGCTACCATTGATTTTGGCCAAACGTTTTTTATCTTCAATTCCAAGCAAAGTTGTATCTATTTTGCTAACGGTTTGTTCGATAGCTGTCAAATTGTTTTTTACCATGCGGGGGTCAATCTGGTCGTTCAAGGCAAAATAAGCAGGTACGATACCAATCAAAATCAACATGACCAGCCCAACGCCTTTTTGTCCATCGTTGTTTCCGTGAAAAAAACTTACCCCTGTACATGTCAAAATCAAAATCGCACGAATCCAAGCAGGAGGTTCTTGGGTTTTCTTGGGTTCACTAAATACTTGCTCGCGTGCTTCTTTGCTCAATGCACGACGCAAGACAAACATCAATGTTACGGCCAAGCTAAAACCTACCAAAGGAGAAAGCAGCAACGAACCAAAAATTTCTGTCGCCTTGCTCCAGTTTACCCCTGCTCCATCAGCCGCTTCGGGCATTATCGAAAATGCCAAACCAACGCCTAAAATTGAGCCAATCAAAGTATGCGAACTTGAGGCAGGCAACCCAAAATACCAAGTACCAAAATTCCAAATAATAGCACTTAACAATAGGGCAAGCACCATGGCGATACTATGATAAATGTTTTGATCTATCAACAGTTCGACGGGCAACAAGTTGACGATACCCATCGCCACGGCAATCCCTCCTAAGATTACCCCCAAAAAGTTACAAAAACCTGACCATACCACCGCCGTTGTAGGCTTAAGTGAATTGGTATAAATAACAGTAGCTACGGCGTTGGCTGTATCGTGAAAACCATTCACAAACTCAAAAGCACAAGCACATAAAATACAAATAAAGAGGAGAATAAAGATGTCAGTTTCTAAGCCAAACATGATTTTTATAAAATAAAGATTAATGCGACAAAAGTACCACAATCAAATGGATAGAATGTTAAGAGATTATTATTGTTACTTCATGCTCAAACGTTAACTTGAGCTTGGAGCCTCAACAAGCGCCCTTTTTGTTGATTTTGAGGAAGTTTACTATCTTCAAAGATACGGTCTGAAATTGTATAAAGTGCCGTTAACTCAAAATAATCTCTCCATTGCAACTCTACACCCAATTCTATATCGTTTACCACATAGCGCCGAGCATCTATTTCTTGCTTCTTACCCCCATGATAATACTGGTATTTAACAAAAGGCATTAACTATACCACCTTAAGTTCTGCTCTGTTCACCGTCTGACCATTATATACACCCAAACCAAAAATACCGTAGTTGCCACTTCCTTTTAAGCCCGATTTCACCAAGTAAGCAAAACGTTCACGAACTGCGACACTAGCCCAATAAAACATAACTACTAAGTCGTGTTCGTTAGCTACGGAACTGTTCAAAGCATCAACTCGGTCGAACGATAAGCGATTTTGGGATGATTGCATGTTTTCAAACCCGTACGTTACTTTACTTTGTCCTACTCGAAAACGAAACTCTTTTTTTGAATCAAGTGCCAAATCACCATAAGCATCCCTAATTTGAAAACTGTGTTGAGACGAGTTGCTAACATTTGAGGCAAAATCGGGTTTACATTACTCTCTTTCATTTTTTCTACCTGAGAATAAGCGCCTTGGGCAAAGCACAACCATCCGTACTAAGAAAGCCGCGCCTCCTAGGTAATGTTGCATTGTGAGATGTCAGAATTGTATTGGCGTCGTGAGTTAATTTTCGCTGCAAAATTACTATTTCCTAAATGTTGCTACATTATTAAGTTTGTTACCAAATCATTAATTTTATGTTATATTTTATAGGGATACCTCTTCTTTTGTGAAGAATCAAATAGCGTATAATCATCGGTAGTATTTAACGCCAAAAAATAATCAAGTACCTAATAATCAAATATTTAATAATCAAACAAAATCATTTTTTTACCATAGTAACTCACCGAAGTAGTCGATTAACAGAAAATCAACCGTTGATTGCTTTTTTTAATATTAAGAAATTGTTAACACAAACTTTCATTTTTGCGATTTTCGATTCCAGTCCATGTCATATTTTAGGCGAATACTGCCTTGTTCATCGACCGCCCGAATGAGTAGATTATTGCCATCCAGCGATTCTACTTCCGCCTCGGTGCGATTTCGCTTAAGGTTTGTTAGTGGAATCTGCACCAATAAATCAGTTTTGTCTCTAAAACTGTACGTCCCTCCCACATAAAAAGTAAGCACTGTAGATGCCACTTTCATTTGTCCCATCGAAATCTCCTGTCCTTGAAGGGTGAATTGGTTTTTTAATGTATCAAATCGGATTTGCTGAAAATTTCGGCGCTTAAAAAGTAATTTCTGAATCCTTAACAATGGTCCAAACCGATTAAGCTGTCCATTGAGCAACTCAAAGTTCAATAGACCGCTCATACTCTGAGGAATCAACCCGAAATTTTTATTCAATTTACTCGAATACGTGAATGCCGTACTTAGGTTTCCACTTAAATTTTGATCGGAAACGGTTTGTTGCCCAAAATTTTCAAATGCATAAAATACTTTTTGTACATCCGCATTTCGTACATTTCCTTTGGCATACATCCTATGAGTAGGTAAATCAAACTGCTCAATACCACCCGTCACCTGAAAATCACCTCCAAAAGCTTGCATTTTCACATCTTCACAGCGAATTGATTGGGGAGTCAAACGTACCTTGCCACTCACTTGCTGCGCCACAAATTTCCTGTAATGTATCCTTCTTGCGGCGAGCTGTACCTTTAAGTCCAAGTTCTGAATAAACTTAGCTGTCATATCCGACAACTGTTTTTTTGTTGTTTTTTGGGGTATCGAACGATAATTTCGTATCCAATCAAGGCCCAAATCTGGCGCAAAAATGGCCACATTTCCTTTGACAGACGCCGTTGTCCCGAAGGCATAAGGAGTCAGCCCCGACACATTGCCACTGACACGTACTTGATTTTTTTGATGATAAATGTGCAAGTACGTCAAATTGGCATTGTCGCCCGCAAAGCGCACAAAACCATCTACTCGGTGAATGCCTATTCGTTGGGGAGTATATATAAAAGCGACCCGTTCCAGTTTAGCATTTCCATCAAGCGTTCCGTTAAGTCGGTTATTTTTAGCATCAAAAATGGGGTCAATTTTTCCCTTATAACAAAAATTGACCAACATATTCCCCCCTTTAGGTTGCACTTGATTAGGGTCAAAAAGCACTTTACAACGGGCAAAGTTTGCTTTGGCATTGCCTTCCATGTGCAAAAACGGTTCGTCGAAATCGGAAATAGTAAACGATAAATTCATGGGAATGACACCGTACAATAGCCCACTCACTTGAGGAGCTACCAATCGTGAGTTTTTATCACTGGCAGGCAGTGACGTATCTGCTCGGTTGGTAAAATGAGCTCGTCCAAGCGTCTGCGTAAGCGGTCCAATCGCGCTTTTATACACAAACGTTTTGGTTTGCACCTCTACTTCGATATGGGGCGTTTTCCCCCCTTTTAATGGCCCGTCGATGCTTACTTCGGCTTTCACAACGGGCAAAACTCGGTGCTTTGCAATTCGTTTGGCCAATCGCCGAGGCAAAATAGACAAAGCTCGCGGAGCCGCGATGGTATCGGTTTCCACATAAAGCTGTACCCGTCCCTCATGTTCAAAATCAAAACTGCCCCGCAACCGAAACTTATCGTCTGCTACTTGCACTTCCGATGGGCTAATGACAATGTGTCGACGTAAATCATACGAAAGGTGCAAGTCTAGCTCGGTCTCTTTATTTTCCAGAAAAGCCCCTCTGTCTACGTTAAATGTCAACTGATTAAAATACGTTTTCCCACGCAGGTGTACCCACAAGCACGTATCAGTTTTCCCAAGGTCGTGAGCCACTTTTTCCAAACAAAAATGAATGTTTTTGCCTTTCAACGAATCTTGCAAGTTTACCTCCATTTCCTTCACTTTGACCAAACGTAAACTTTTAAGTAACTTTTTGCCCAACGAACCGTCCTCGTTGGTAGTTGTATCTTGAGTCGACGAAGAATCTTTGGGTGCAACTGCCTGCAAATTGCTATAGCCATTTTTATCTACAAAAATCGACAGTTTACCTTCTTCAATCGTTACTGAGTTGATTTGTAGTTTTTTTCGAAGGAGTTGACGCAAATCAATTTGTACCGTCAGTCGTTCCAGTGTTAGCAATTCTTTATGATGACCCACGTAAGCACTGTCACGTAGATGAATATCAAACAGCGTAAATGATAAGCCAAAACCGCCTGCAAAAGGAGTAAAATCAAGCTTACGCGCCGTCACCGTTCCACGAATATGGGCATTGGCTTCTTTGAGCAAATACTGAAATACATCGTCGCGGTACTGGTAGGCCCACGTCAATGCGCCACCTGCAAGTATGAAAAGCCCTGCAACAACATACAACCCTATTTTGAGAAATTTTGAAAACAGCATGACTGTTGGAAAGTAACACGACAATATACACTACTTTTAGCTGAAAAAATCGTACCAACACAAATGCACTACCGAAGATTTGGAAGAACCGATTGGCAAGTAAGCGAAATCGGCTACGGAATGTGGGGCTTGGCAGGCTGGACTGGCTCCGAAGAAAACGAATACACCACCGCCCTCGACCGCTCAGTGGAATTGGGCTGCAACTTTTTTGACACGGCTTGGGGCTATGGCGCTGGGCAAAGCGAACAGGTGCTCGGCCAACTCGTAAAACGCCACGCCGACAGGCGACTGTACGTGGCTACCAAAATTCCTCCCAAAAATTTCAAATGGCCGTCGAAACCCGAATACACTTTAGAAGCGTGTTTTCCTGCTTCGCACATTGTAGAATACACCGAAAAAAGCCTCAAAAACCTCGACGTCGAAACCATTGATTTGCAGCAGTTTCACGTATGGGAAGACCAGTGGGCACAGCAGGAAGAATGGCAAAAGGCGATTGAACAGCTCACCCGTGAAGGCAAAGTACGGCATTGGGGCATCAGCGTCAATCGCTGGGAACCCGACAATGTCTTGAATACACTTCGTACAGGCTTGATTTCGGCCGTTCAGGTCATTTACAACATTTTTGACCAAGCACCTGAAGATAACCTTTTCCCGCTCTGCCGTGAGCTGGACGTGGCCGTGATTGCGCGGGTACCTTTTGACGAAGGAACGCTGACGGGTACGTTTACCAAAGAAACGACTTTCCCTACCAACGACTGGCGTAGTACGTATTTTGTACCCGAAAACTTGATTTCGAGCGTAGAACACGCCGACGCACTTCGCCCGTTGATTCCTAATGGTATGAATATGCCAGAAATGGCGTTACGATTTATTCTCAGCAACTCAGACGTAGCAACGACCATTCCTGGAATGCGAAAAATCAGAAACGTAGAGGCCAATATTGCCTGTTCGGACGGCCAAGGGCTGACTGCTGAACTTATCGATACGCTCAAAGGCCACCGCTGGGACCGCATCCCTACGAGTTGGAGCCAATAAATGTGTGGAGGGCACAACCCGAATGCCGAATTTTGAATTCAGAATGTCGAATGGGTTTTTATTCGACGTTCTGCATCGCTCGGGCGACCCCGTTTGCACTCGCTACTCTCATTCATAGCATTTTGCTAATGCTTTTAATGAACTACGGAACTGTTCTTGCCTCCCAGAAAATACCCCTGCATCAGGTGCTTTTTCCCCAATGACTTCCAATACTCCTTCGTAAAATTCGAACAAATGGTCTCGGAGGCTATTACGATGTTCTTTTCGGGGGAAAGTGGAGGTTAATCTCCCTTTTTGGTCTTCATCGTGAAGATATTGTAATTCAAAGTCTTCCACCTGTCGAATCAGCACTTTTAACTTGTCCTGGGAAGGCATAAAAGGCAGCAAATTCGTAATAGTTTTCAGTAAATGCCGTACTACGATGTAATCTTCCTTTCCCCAAAAATAGATTTGGTCAAACGCCAAATCCACCAATTGCTCAAAACTAAACTCTCGTATGTGAATGTTTTTTTGGGACAATAACTTGGCTTCACGCGAATTCGCTTCGCTTTGGGCTGCCCGTTGGATAATCGTCCCAAGGTAATCAATGCAGTTGAGCGCCGTCGTTGGATCATTGACCGCAGGTGAAATCGCTTTGATGGCAATGTCCACCAATTGACGAATCCCAAACGGAATGTCCTGCTTATAGCTCCGAAATTTATCAATGACAAAACAGGCTTGAATTGGCTTTGTCAGCTGTGCATAGAAATCGCGCAGCGCAGGCGGGCAATCAATTTCGGCAAGTAACCCTCCTTTTATCACAAAACTACCAATGTGTGGCCGAACTGTCATTTTAACGTCTTTTTCCAATGGAAACAGCGCCTCTAGTGCTTCATAACGAATGGAATCCAAATAACCGCTTTCGGGGGCTAGGAGTTGTAATTTTCCCGTTTCTGCTTTGAAAAAAGGTAACGATTCATACAATTCGTCGATTTCTTCAATGGTGCGACGAGCAATATTTTGGGTAATGCTAGAAGCATTGATATTGCCAACAATGTGGTGAATAAACAAAGGGAATACCATCAAAATCAGGTAAAAACTACCGACGATGCCAAATTTTGGATAAATCAACGATGCCTCCGACCAGCCGAAATACTGAAGCCCCATCAAGTACCCTACGCAGGCTAAAAACGACCACAAGAAAAAACGGCTAAAGTGGTCGTATTCAAAAAAGGAGCGGATAATGCGGGGCGAAAATTGTACGGAAGCCAACTGCAAAGCCACAAATACAAACGAGAAAGTCGTCACCACAATGGTAGTCAAAATCCCCGCCAATGCCGTCAAGTACCCGTCTAGTAGCATTCCTTTTTGGCCTGGTTGCCAATTATGCAGCCCTATTGTTAGAAGCGCTGTAGTGATATAAGAAGTAAGCGTAAGCCAAATCCAATTTGACTTGACCTGTTCGTGGAATTTATATAATCGACGGAAAAGCATTTTACCAAAATTAAATTCCGCCAAAATTACCTTTTTCTTGCAATACAAAAGCAACAACCAACAATCCCACCACGACTTACCGAGCAAACCGAAAAACCTTTACCTTTGGTTCTTTATTTCTTAAACCAATTTATTTTCATCATCAACATGCAATCGGTTTATATAGTATCCACGGCCCGCACTCCCCTCGGAAGTTTTGGAGGCTCTTTGTCAACGGTTTCGGCTACGCAATTAGGAGCAGCAGCCATTGGTGGGGCACTTACCAAAGCCAACATAGACCCCAGCCTAGTTCAAGCAGTATACATGGGCAATGTCGTTTCGGCCAACCTCGGACAAGCGCCCGCTCGCCAAGCAGCTATTTTTGCAGGGCTTAGCAAAAACGCTACTTGTACCACCGTCAATAAAGTATGTGCTTCGGGTATGAAAGCCATGATGATGGCGGCTCAAGACGTCCTACTCGGCGACGCTGATGTGGTGGTTGCTGGAGGAATGGAAAATATGTCTCAAATTCCGTTTTACCTCGACAAAGCTCGTTTTGGGGGCTACGGTTACGGCAACGGAACCTTCATCGACGGCCTTGCCAAAGACGGCCTCACCGATGTCTATGGCGGCATGGCCATGGGTGTATGCGCCGATGCTACCGCCAGCAAGTACGGTTTCAGTCGCGAAGACCAAGATGCGTTTGCCGTTGCATCTTACCAACGAAGTGCCGCTGCATGGAGCGAGGGGCATTTCCAGCAGGAAGTCGTGCCCGTTCAAATTCCACAGAAAAAAGGTGACCCAATTACGTTTGGTCAAGACGAAGAATATAAAAATGTAAAGTTTGACAAAATCCCGTCGCTTCGGGCTGTTTTTACGAAAGACGGAACTGTAACTGCGGCCAATGCTTCAACCATCAACGACGGAGCAGCGGCAACGATTTTGATGAGTGAAGCCAAAGTCAAAGAACTCGGGATTACTCCGTTGGCACGCATTGTGTCGTTTGCAGATGCCGAGCACGAACCCGAATGGTTTACCACTGCCCCTACCGTTGCTGCACCTAAAGCCCTCAAAAAAGCAGGATTGAGTGTAAGCGATATTGATTATTTTGAAGTAAACGAAGCGTTTTCGGTCGTGACCATGGCCTTCATGAAAGAAATGGGTGTTTCACACAAGCAAACCAACGTATTTGGCGGAGCCGTATCGTTGGGACACCCACTTGGCTGCTCTGGAGCGCGTATCGTTGTTACGCTTCAAAACGTGCTCACACAAAAAGGAGGCAAATACGGCCTAGCTGCTATTTGTAACGGCGGCGGTGGCGCTTCGGCCATGATTATTGAGAAGCTTTAAAGCACTTTAGGGTTCTCAGGAAAAAAGTGCGCCAAATTGCAGTTATATTTGTGTCAAATAACAAAGGCATGATTACACAACCTCAACAGTCGTCTTTTCTATTGTTGACTTTCGATGATCCTTTTTTTACTCATCGAAAAAACGCGAGAAGGTCTTACTAAAAACGACACCGATGCGTTGGCCAATGTCTATGACCTCAATGACCGTGAAATGGCCCGAATTTTAAACCTGTCAGAACGCACTTAATACGACGCCCCTTGCGAACCATGAATGGAGAAGCCTCAATTCAGTTATTGGCCACAATCACGGGTCTAAACGTAGTAGAAACTGCCCTAGGGCGCATCGAGTACGGCGTTTATATTTAGATGATGCACATTTAAGGATGTAAGAAATTGAGGTGGTGGAAAGGATTCCCTTTTCGTTCGATAGCCGATTTTTTAAATGAAATACCGTTATTTTCTGATTTATAAGCCCTACGGAATGATGTCACAGTTCTCAAAGGAAGGCGACAAGCCCACGTTGGCCGACTTACCGTTTGACTTCCCGAAAGATATTTACCCCGTTGGCCGCCTTGATGCTGATAGCGAGGGGTTGCTACTTTTAACCAACGACACTTTCCTCAACAACCGCCTTCTCAATCCTAAGTTTAAGCATCAGCGTACTTATTTTGTGCAGGTGGATGGGCAAATTTCGGAGGAAGCTTGTCACAAACTTCAAACGGGAGTAACGATTTCGATTGATGGAAAACCACACGCGACCTTGCCTGCTAAAGTGCAGCAATTGGTCAATGAACCGCTATTACCCGAACGTAATCCTCCCGTACGATTTCGTCAAAGCATCCCGACGAGCTGGCTTGCCCTTACGCTTCACGAAGGAAAAAACCGTCAAGTACGCCGCATGACGGCAGCTGTTGGGTTTCCTACCTTGCGATTAGTTCGTTGGTCGATTGAAGACGTGAAATTGGGTTCACTTCAACCTTCAGAAGTGCAAGAAGTAGAAAAAGAATGGCTTTTTAAAAAATTACGGTGCTGAGGGGTGCTCACATCCCAAAAAAAGGTTTCTCAAAACCTTGCGACACTCAGTTTTGAGAAACCTCGTAAGTGGTTAGGAGTAACCACTGGCACCCATCTTCTATCTGATGCTAATGCTGAGCACAGGAATATCAGAGTGATTTACAGTATCCTCCGTGATACTTCCCATGAACATATGCGCCAATCCGCGACGTTGGTGCGTAGCCATCACAATCAAATCGGTTTTTTGTTGGTGGGCAAAATCCAAAATCGCTTCTTCTTCATTAAAGACATCTACGTCCGACACATAAAGCGATGCTTTGCCCAAACCTGTTGCTTTCAACAATTCATTTTTACGCGCTTCAATTGCCGCATTATCTTTCAAATGACTAGGGTTATTGAGATAGAGCAACGTAATTTCTCCGTGGAAAATGTCTTGCAGCTCGGCTAAAGCACTAAATGCACCTTTTTGATCTTCCTTCAAAGTTGTGGGGAACACAATTTTGTGGAACGATGCTACCGCTTTGGGCACAGCTAATACAGGGCACTTAGCACGGCGAATTACTTTTTCTGTGTTTGAGCCCACAAAAAACTCTTCCATGCCCGAAGTGCCGCGTGTTCCCATCACAATTAGGTCGATGGCATGGTCTTTTACTACTTCTTCAATGACGCTGACCATCGGGCCGCCAATCACGGCTGTTTCTATTTTAACCCGTGCAAACTTATCGTTATCTGCTATTTCAGCGAGGGTCTTTTTCAAACTCTCATTCACCATATCAAGGTACTCATCCTCAATGGCTTTGTCGTACAAATAGTACTCGGCTAGCGGCGTAGCTGTCACCATTTTTTCATTGGCGTGAAGTAACATAATCGAGGAATTTGTTTTCAAAGCTATGTCAGCAGCCACTTCGAGGGCGTTATTGGCAAAACCAGAAAAATCGGTTGGGACTAATATCTTTTTCATTGTGCTAAGTGTTTATTGGTTTGAACTGATGGCTCAAGGTAGTTTTGTATTTCAATTTTAAGTATGATGAATATCACGCTAACTAACTGACTTACATCAACTAACATCGAGCTTCAATAAAATATCATCAACGAATACCGTCTATCACCGCATCTATCCGTAACTTTGGTAACTCATTTTCCTTATCCGTTTATACACCGATGAACCTTTTCAAGATTAGCTGGGCCAATCTCAAAGACAAAAAGCTCAATAGTTTTCTGAGTGCTTTACTCATGACCCTCGGAATTGGTATTATTTCATTGTTGTTACTTCTCAACAAACAACTTGACGAGCAATTTCGCCGTAATATCAAGGGTATCGATATGGTTGTAGGGGCTAAAGGCAGCCCGTTGCAGCTTATTTTGTCAAGTATTTACCATATTGATTCTCCAACAGGGAATATTTCGCTCAACGAAGCACAAAAAATAATGCGCAATCCGCTGGTCAAAACCGCAATTCCGCTGTCGATGGGTGACAATTATCTCTCGTTTCGCATTGTAGGAACCAGCCCCAAATACCCGAAACATTTTGAAGCCACTGTGTCGGAAGGACGGCTTTTTGAAAAAGCGATGGAAGCAACCATCGGTGCAAAAGTAGCACGCATTACTGGTCTCAAAATAGGGGATGTGTTTGCAGGAGGCCACGGCTTTGATAATATGGACGACGTACATGGTGACAAAAAATACAAGGTAGTTGGGGTTTTTGAAACCAATAATTCAGTGATTGACCAACTAATTTTGACAGACCTCTCCAGCGTTTGGACGATTCACGAACATGCCGAAACGCCAGGCCAAGGCGCCAATGTAACCAATTTGCTTATGGGCGGCGACTCTACCCAAACCGACGACCCAAGTCAAGAAGTTACGAGCCTGTTGATTAAATTCCGTAACCCAATGGGAATGGTAGCTTTGCCCCGTTTTATCAACGAAAATACCAAAATGCAGGCCGCTTCGGTAGCATTTGAAATCAATCGTTTGTTTTCAATGCTCGGTGTGGGTATAGACACCTTACGCGCTATTGCCCTGATTATTATCTTGATTGCGGGCGTGAGTGTATTTATTTCGCTTTACAACTCGTTGAAAGAACGTAAATACGAAATGGCCTTGATGCTTTCCATGGGCGCTACCCGCACCAAGCTTTTTGTGATGCTTTTACTCGAAGGAATCATCCTTGGCGTGGCGGGATACGTAGCAGGCGTGCTGTTAAGTCGCGTAGGTTTATGGTTGTTCAGCCGCGCTGCCGAGTCGGATTACCACTATTCTTTCTCTGATTTTAGCCTTCTTCCCGAAGAAATTTGGTTATTTGGCGGCGCTATTTTGATTGGAATTTTGGCCGCAGCCATTCCTTCCATCGGCATTTATCGGATTAACCTTTCACGAACCCTCGCAGAAGAATAGGTTATATCAAACGAGCGAGTACCATAAGGAGCAGGGGCTACAAATACGCCAATTGGTTTGTATTTGCCCTGCTTTCAGAAGCCGAAACCCACGGGGGGGCAAGAAATCATCAAAAATAAACCTAACGCCTTGCTTTGGGTAGGGTTACTCCTTTAACATTAGAGGCAATCAGTTGTAATGGAGTAATTTACTCCTAACTCTTACCCTACTTGGGTGCTGTTTCTTAGCAAGTGGCATCATTCGCCGAGCCGCCCACTCATAGATATAGTAGATTCGGTTATCTTCGCGGAGTTTTGTTTTTTTACTCTCATGCACTACTCTCAAATCATTAACGAACTCGCCGAGGACCGCGCGCAGTACTTCAACGCCGTTAGTCCACCGATTATCCAAACCAGCAATTTTGCCTTCAACGACTTTGCCTCATTACGCAGTGCTTTTGAAGACGAAATGTCGGACTATCTCTATACACGGGGCATGAACCCTACGGTGGATATTCTCCGTAAAAAACTTGCAGCCCTCGACGAAACCGAAGATGCCCTTGTGCTCAACAGCGGAGCTTCAGCTATTTTCTGCTCCGTCATGTCCAACGTCCAAGCGGGCGACCACATCGTTAGTGTTCAGAAACCCTATACCTGGGCTTGGAAACTCTTTGACAACGTACTGAGTCGCTACAACGTAAGCACTACTTACATCGATGGCACAAGTATTGAACATTTTGAGGCAGCCCTTCAGCCCAACACCAAAGTCATTTACCTGGAATCTCCCAATAGCCTCACCTTTGAGCTTCAAGATATTGAGGCCGTAGCGAAGTTGGCCAAATCGCGGGGCATTATTACCATCATCGACAATAGTTATTGCACCCCTATTTTCCAAAAACCGCACCGCCTCGGCATTGACCTCTGCCTACAATCGGCCACTAAATACATTGGTGGGCACTCAGATACGGTGGCTGGAGTACTTACGGGCAGCAAAGCCATGATTAAACAAATTTTTGACCGTGAAGCCCATAATACAGGTGCTTTTGTATCGCCTTTCAATGCGTGGTTGTTACTGCGAGGGTTGCGTACTTTGCCCATTCGCCTCAAACAAAGCGCAGAAAGCACTCAAAAAGTACTGTCTTTCTTCAAAAATCACCCCAAAATTGAGAAAGTATATTTTCCACTTGACCCCGATTTTCCTCAATACGAGCTTGCTAAAAAGCAAATGACGGGGGCAAGCGGCTTGCTCACCGTGGCCATTAAAGCCAAAACATACGCCCAAATCGAGCGCTTTACCTTTGACCTCAAGCACTTTTTATTGGCCGTAAGCTGGGGCGGGCACGAATCGCTGGTGTTGCCCAAATGTGCAGGGTTACACCCCGACGACTTTGACCCTCTTCAACAAGAACACCGATTGATACGTTTTTACATTGGGCTGGAAGAAGCAGAATTTCTCATTGAAGATTTGGCTCAGGCATTAGACAAATTATAGGTACATCTAGTTTTCTGTGCATAACAGTACAGGAGGGTTGAACCCAAAAATTCTTTTTGGTTTGTTATCTTTTATTCATTACCCAAGACATACATGGAAAAAGTTGCTTTTTTAATGAAACTAAAGCCTGGTTTTGAGGCTGAGTATAAAAAACGCCACGACGAAATCTGGCCTGAACTCTCCGCAGTGCTTACTGAAACGGGAGTTTATGATTATTCGATTTATTTGGACCGCGCCACAGGGGTTTTATTTGCGGTTCAAAAACGCACCGAAAACAACACCGCCGATGACCTCCCCAATCACCCTATCGTCAAAAAATGGTGGGCATACATGGCCGACATCATGGACACCAACCCCGATAACTCGCCCGTGAGTTCGTCGATTGAATGTGTCTTTCACATGGATTAATCTTGATTTTTAAACCCTATTTACATGAACACTCCTCAAGAAATGTTTAATCGCCGCGAGTTTATTCAGAAATCTTCGTTGGCAACGGCAGGAATGCTCGCTTCTTCGGCTTTATTTGCCAATGCAACCCCTAGCGCCAAACGCAAAGTAGCGATGGTCGGAACAGGTCACCGTGGGACGAGCATGTGGGGTATACCTGTCGTGAAGGAATTTGGCGACGTCATCGAGTTTGTGGGCCTGTGCGACATCAACCCTGGCCGCGCCGAAACCGCCCGCAAAATGCTCAATGTCACCTGCCCACTCTATATCGACTTTGAGAAAATGATGGCCGAAACCAAGCCAGATATTCTCATTGTAACAACGGTCGATGCCACGCACGATAAGTTTATTGTGAGAGGAATGGAACTGGGTGCGGACATCGTTACCGAAAAGCCCATGACCACCGACGAAGCTAAGTGTCAGGCCATTTTGGACGCCGAAAAACGTACGGGTAAAAAAGTAACGGTTACGTTCAACTACCGTTATTCACCGCACCGCCAAAAAATCTACGAACTCCTCCGCGAAGGAGCCATCGGGACTGTCACCTCCGTTGATTTTCACTGGTACTTGGACGTTCGCCACGGGGCAGACTACTTTCGCCGTTGGCACCGCCTCAAAGAAAACAGCGGTTCGTTGTGGGTGCACAAAGCCAGTCACCATTTCGATTTGCTCAACTGGTGGTTGGAATCAGAACCTGAGACTGTTTTTGCCCAAGGTTCGTTGGAGCATTACGGTAAAAATGGGTCGTTTAGGGGTAATAACTGCCGCAGTTGTACCCACAAAAACGACTGTAAGTTTTACTGGGACGTAACAAAAGATAAACGCTTGGTGGATTTGTACGTCAACAACGAAAAACACGATGGCTACTTACGCGATGGTTGTGTTTTCAAGGAAGACATCAATATTTTTGATAAAATGGCGGCCACCATACATTATGCCAACGGCGTAAACGTAAGTTATTCACTGACCACTTACTCACCTTACGAAGGCTACCGCATTGCTTTCAATGGAACAAAAGGCCGTTTGGAGGCTTGGATTAAGGAGTCGGGTAAAATGACAATAGAACCCTACGATGAATTGATGTTGTCGAAAAACTTTGGTGATGTCGAATACATCAAAATTCCTCAAGCTGAAGGACACGGCGGCGGCGACGCACGTTTGCGGGATAAGATTTTCCGCAACCCGAATGCGCCCGATATTCATCGTCAATCGGCGGGAAGCCGCGACGGAGCCATGGCGATTTTGGTCGGAATTGGTGCTCGGAAAAGCATTCAAACGGGTCAACCCGTCAAAATTTCAGACCTTACCGACTTGAAACCCAAAGCCGTGAAGGCGTAAGCTTAGAGCTTGAGGTTTCAAGTTTGGGGTTTGCCATTTCTTGGTTTTAAGCCAGTAAACGTTAGTCGGGTTACTTACAACCCGACATTTTTATTATAATACCAAAGCTTATTCAATTTTCACACTCGAAACCTTAAACCCAAAACACCTTACTTCCCATTCAACTCCCAGTCATAGTCCATGTAAGAAACGGGCGTACTGTTGTCTATTTTTACCGTCGAATATTTATTTACCCACTCCACTATCGGCATTTTTTTGGTAAAATCGCCACCGTACCACATCAAAATCTTCGATAATTCCGCTTTGTCTTTGCGGATGTTATTCTTAGACTTATCATTCATAAAATTTCTTCCTTGCTCGTCAAGTTGCTTATTGAGTTGGTCGGCTGTAAACGCCTCATTGCGAAGCGGCGGGCACGATTTTGCCGCACACACCAACGCAAAGTGAATACGAGGTTCGTCAAATTTTTTACGAATGATACCGTGTTCAATGTCGTTCAGATTCATTTTTTTTCCGCCAATGACGATAAAATTGACCGTCCAAGCATCACTCACAAATGGGATTTTAATCTTAGAACCAATGTCTTTAATGGTAGAAATCCCAGAGTAATGATCAAGGATAAGCTGAACCGTGAAGCCATTGTAGGCATTAATCCAGTACGCCAACTGCTCCTCCTTCGTCCATTTATTGTTAGGGGCACTGGCACTGAGCATATCCAAGTACTTTTTTAGCTCGTCGTAGTCCTTTTTAAACGCTGTATAATTGACAAATCCTTTGTCATTTACGTGTTTTTTGAGAAGTTTGTCCCACGCCGAATGATCTACGGGAGCGGCCATTGAGGTTGGTGTAGCAGTACAACTACCAAATAGCCCCACGACAAAAAACAGAACAAGAGCGAAACTGCGCATAATTTTCGATGGTTTTATCCTACAAACGTAAATCTTCAAAAAACGGTTTTTATTATCGTCCAAACGCGCTAACTATTTTTAGAATCAAATGAATCTTGACTTAACCCACAAAACCGCCATTGTCTGCGGAAGTACGCAGGGAATTGGTCGTGCTTCGGCTGTTGAACTTGCACTTTTAGGTGCCAATGTCACGCTCATGGCACGAAACGAAGCGTCATTACAAGAAACACTCTCCGCGCTTGACACAAGTCAAGGACAAACCCACCGATACCTTGTCGCCGATTTTGTCAGTAACACTTCAGTAAAAAACGCCATCGACGCCTATTTAGCCGAATTTCCCGAAGTACATATTTTGGTCAACAACACAGGTGGCCCGACGGGAGGCTCCATCATTGATGCTGCCCCCGAGCAGTTTTTGACTACTTTTGAAATGCACCTCGTCAACAACCAACTTTTGGCACAGGCCGTTGTTCCCGCCATGAAAAAAGCAGGATTTGGCCGAATTATCAACATCATTTCAACTTCCGTGAAACAACCTATTGTGGGGTTGGGCGTATCTAATACGATTCGTTGGGCGGTGGCAAGTTGGGCCAAAACGCTTTCGCTCGAAATCGGTAAATTTGGTATTACCGTCAACAATGTTTTGCCAGGATTTACTAAAACGGGTCGTTTGGAGGCTGTCAATAAAATGCGGGCTGAAGCTACCGGTAAGACCGTTGAAGAAATAGCCACGCAGTTAGAATCTGAAATTCCAATTGGTCGTTTTGCCGAAGCCGAAGAAGTAGCTGCTGCGGTGGCATTTCTGTGCAGTCCTGCTGCTGCGTCTATCAATGGTATTAATTTGCCAGTAGATGGCGGAAAAACAGGCAGTCTCTAAGAATGAATGTCGAGGTTAGAATGCAGAGTGTCGAATGTGCTCTTTATTCGACATTTTCCGCTCTACCCTCGACACTTTTTAGACAATGACACCAATATCTAATCTTTTATACTTATGAAACTTTCTGTCGGCGACACTTACGAGTACGAATTCCGTTTTTCCCAAGAAGAAGTCATTGCGTTTGCTCAGCTTACGGGCGACGATAACCCTTTGCACCTAGACCCCGATTACGCTGCTACAACGCCCTTCAAACGCCCGATTATCCACGGGATGCTAGGCGCTAGTGTTTTCACCAAAATCATTGGAACCCGTTTCCCTGGTTACGGTTCGATTTACGTAGGACAAACGTTCCAGTTTTTACGCCCTATGTTTGTCGATACCGACTACAAAGTGAAGTTTACTGTACAAAGCCTCAATCCTGAGAAACACACGGGGGAGATATTGGGGGAGGTTTTTGACGCAACCACGGGCAAAATCACAACCAAAGGCGTGGCTACGCTGATGCACAAAGAGAAGATATGATAAATTTATCTGCTCCCCTCATTCTTGCTTCCAACTCTCCACGCCGTCAGCAATTACTGCGGGAAATAGGGGTTGAATTTACGGTAGAAGTACGCCCCACCGACGAGCTTTTTCCCGCAGATATGCCCGCTTCGGAAGTGGCGGGGTATTTGGCCCGACACAAAGCTGAACAATTTGCCCACGATTTAGGCGACAAGCTTATTCTTTGTGCCGATACGGTCGTCGTCGTCGATGATACCATTCTGAACAAACCAGCCGATGCCGCCGAAGCACGCGACATGTTACAGTTATTGTCGGGACGGTCACATCAAGTAATTACAGGCGTTTGTTTGTTAAGTCTTCAGGGTTACCAAACCCTGAGCGATGTAGCCCATGTGACGTTCAAAACGCTCACCAATAGTGAAATTGAGTACTACATCACCCATTATCGCCCATTCGACAAAGCGGGGGCATACGGCGTGCAAGAATGGATTGGCATGATAGGTATTCCTCGCATCGAAGGTTCATTTTATACCATCATGGGCTTACCACTCCACAGAGTTTACGAACTTTTGCAGCCTTTTACGGTATCATAACCACTCGTCAAAAAATTATTTGAAAGCGAATTTTCAATGCTTAGTTTTATCGTACAGCACTGAAAATTCGCTTTTGCCATGAAACTCCACTTGCTTTATTGTTAGTAGCAGCCTCATTAATGTCGGTCTACAGCACGTATTTTTACCAATGGAAACCCACTTCAGACGATATTTCCTGGATAGAAGGAAGAGAAATGACACGCGCCAAACAAAATGGCGTTGTTTTGGTCGCCTCTTACGAGTTTGAAGATGAATAAAACGTTGTTTTGGACGTCGAAGTCAAAAAGCGGCCTCAAACCTCGCTGCTAGTTGACCCCAACTATTTTTACTACATTCCTTTCGATACTAAAAACAATACCCTGCGCAATGCTATCAACGCTTCCCATACGGCTTTTTACTGCGCCCTCAATCCCGAGGGAAAAATCTAGCAAGCAACTTTTTTAGACATTCAATGAGAAAAACACCGTCTTGTCGCTTCTTCTATTCTCAATGGCGTGTTGTTGGTGGCAACGGTGGCTAGTGACATCAATTCGTCCCAACCGCCGCGATAAATCGTGGACACAACGCACTAACTAGCAAGATACCCACGTCGAAGCCTACAATTTTATTATTCACAAACAGATTGCTGACGTAAATCTCCAACGAATCCACACGGAACAATTGCAGCACGAACAAAGAGGTAAAATGAGCAAGAGACAAGTTTGCAAAGGGCAGTGGGCAAATTGGCAATGGGAGTTAGTTTGTTTTCCAATCAATGCCTTTCAGAAATACTTCGTACGTAAAAACTCCGAAAACAAGAATGTATTCTAACCCTACCACTCGGAGATTTTCTTGGTAAGGAGATGAAGCGTAGGCCACGTACGTCAAAGGCAACAATAACGACCAAACCACAGGATACCAACGCCTTGTAATCGCCCCCAACGCCACAAGCGTCGTAATATACCACGGGTGTACGGTCGTAGCTAAAAAAAAATATACGGTCAACGAAAGGAGCATTTTTTCGACGAGGCTTCGTTTTTGAAACGCTAACCAACTCACCGTTCCCAACGTAATCAACGACAGCACAGGCCCGAGCATCTGAATAAGATTATATCCAGTTATCCAATAGCCGACTTCACGTAAGAGATAATAGACGCTAGCATTAAACTCAAACTTTTGAAAGTACAAATCAAGGCTCGTTCCGACGTTGGCTACAAGGCTTTTACTAAAAAAAGGAAGAAATAATCCGATAATAACGGTTCCTACAACGATACAGTAGATGATTCCTTTTTGCCAGCCTATTCGTCGTACCAGCAACGGTAAAAAAATCAGTGGAAGCAGTTTAACCGATGCCCCAAGCCCTAATGCAACAGCTGAGCGTGTAAAATAGAAATCCTTTGGCCAAGGGCGGTTAAGCCAACGAATGGCTAACAACACAAAAAACAGTGTCACGGCTTCGAAATGTAAGTTGCCCGTCAATTCAACAATCACCAACGGATTTAAGGCATAGGCCAAGCTATTGATTTTACGTTTTGCCGCTGGTCGCAACCCAAGGTTGTGAGGAGACGACAACAACCAACAGTTACCTACCTCAGCCATCAGAATAATGAAGCGCATCACAATCACCGAAAGTTGAACATTATTGCCTCCTGTCCAAGCCGCAACTCCGAAAAGCAACTGATTAAGAGGCGGATAGACTGTAAAATAATGCGGAGAGTTAAGCCCCTCGTACAAAGTTGTACTTAGATTGGCTGTCGAAAATATTGGTGTATTGACTACCTCTGACGGAAGATACAAATACGGATTAAAACCACCTACCAGCAACCTCCCATCCCAAATAAAACGAAAAAAATCATCAGACAATACAGGCGTAGAAAACAGAAAAATAAGCCGAAAAAACACGGCGACTCCCATCCACCAACGCGTTTGACGCCTCGACCACTTTTGAGTGACGACAAAACCATAACCTATAAAAAGGACTCCGTAAATCAACAACAGGCTTTTTGCCTGAGTTCGATCTAATTCATAACCCATCCACCCATACCCTACACTACTGATTACGACAAACACCACCACCCCGCCCACAATTTGTAGAAAGTTTGGCGACAAAATCGGTGTTTTTAAGCGTTTTGGAGTCGAAGTAATAGGCATGGATTCGTAAATACTCAAAATCAAAAACAAAGGTCGGTTTTTTTCTTCAAAATTAGTTTGTAAACTTTTGAAAGTTTCCGTACCTTTGCGGACTCGTTTTGAAATCAAGGATTTACAAGAAATAAAAGGCTTAGAGAAATGAAACGTACATATCAACCATCAAACCGCAAAAGACGTAACAAGCACGGATTCCGTGAGCGTATGTCTTCTGCTAACGGTCGTAAAGTATTAGCAGCTCGTCGCAAAAAAGGTCGTTGGAAATTGACAGTTTCTGACGAAAAGCGTCACAAGCAATAAGTCAATGGTTTAGAGTTTGAAGTTTAGAGTTGTCGCTTTCTGAGCCAATGCTTTAGCTTGATACTCGATGCTAAGATGAAGCAAACTTTCCCAAAAACCGAACGCCTCTGTAGTCAAAAAACCATAGGGCGTTTGTTCGAAAAAGGTAGTACGGAAGTAAAAACGTCCTACCTTTTTCCATTTAAGGTATTTTACTTATTCGACTCGGAGGCGCCTTCGAATCCTCTCCCCCAAGTTTTATTTTCGATTTCGAAACGCAATTTCAAGAAGGCCGTTGACCGAAACCTCCTTCGCCGTCGCTGCCGTGAAGCATATCGAAAAAACAAGCATTTATTCTTTTCCTCTCCTGAGCAGCGTCCGCCAAGCTACATTGCTTTTGTACTCATTGCCAAAGAAAAAATCGACTACGAAGTCATCGAACGTGGTTTGCAAAAGCTTATTGTTCGTCTTATTCAAGACACAACACCTCCGCCTCAAAACGCTTAATTTAACTAGCATACAGCTTTCATAGTCAAGCTTTTACCTGAGGGTAACAGTTTCTGGTCTTCGACTTTTGAGAAAGTGACTTCTACTGTTAAATTTATGTTAATAATACGTTTTGAGTGTTAAAATTGTTAACACGACTCGTAATTTCGTCGCCATAATAAAAATCCATGCTATGAGCGCTGCCAAATCGGCTCAAATCGCACACAAAGTTTTAGTCGTCGACGACGACCCAGATATTGTTGAGCTACTTGAATACAATTTAGAAAAAGAAGGCTACGAAGTAGCTACTGCTTCCAACGGAAAAATGGCTCTCGAAACAGCTCGTTCGTTTATTCCTGAGTTAGTTGTTCTTGACATTATGATGCCTCAATTGGACGGTATTGAAACTGCTCGCCAACTGCGAAATATTCCCGAGTTTAAAAGTACGTATATTTTATTTTTGACAGCACGCTCTGAGGAATACTCAGAAGTCGCAGCGTTTGAAATTGGAGCCGATGACTACATTACCAAGCCTATCAAGCCACGTGCCCTGATGAGCCGTATCAACGCCCTTTTTAGAAGAGAGGCTCAAAAAGCGGAACCAGAATCTCAAATTGAGATTGCGGGTTTGCACATCAACCGTAAAAATTATACGGTAACGAAAGAAGATAAAGCGGTCGTTTTGCCTAAAAAAGAATTTGAGCTATTATTTTTCTTGGCCAACCACCCCAACAAGGTCTTCAACCGAGAAGAACTTCTTCAAAAAATTTGGGGAGCCGATATTTATGTTCTCGAACGCACCGTCGATGTACATATTCGTAAAGTACGAGAAAAAGTCGGAGAAAATTATATCAAGACCCTCAAAGGCGTAGGGTACATGTTTACCGACGAATAGGGAACTTTATTATCTATTATCTATCTACCTATCTACTTCACCCATTACGACGTCGATAGAACCGATTATAGCCACCAAATCAGCGAGCATAGCACCGCGTGAGATTTCGGCAATGACCGATAAGTTGTTGAACGAACACGCCCGTGCTTTGCATCGCACAGGAATATCCGACTTTCCATCGGTACGGAAGAAAAAACCCAGTTCACCTTTGGGATTTTCGGCACGTACGTAAAAATCCATCGCCTGCGGGCGAATCTTCTTCGGGACTACTGCCTGCGGGTCAAAGTCAGACGTTCGACAATGCTCTCCCAACAGTTTTTCTACACATTGTTCGATAAGGCCAAGGGATTCCCAACATTCCTGCACCCGAACATAGTTTCTATCCCAACAATCGCCTACGGTACCCACAAGCCCTTCACCAATCGGTACATTAAACTCCAACTCAGAATAAACCGAGTAGCCATCTACTTTACGCAAGTCCCAACGCAAGCCCGAACCACGCAAAACCGGCCCAGAACAGCCATAGTTGATGGCCACGGGGAGCGGCAAAACGCCTACATTGGCAGTACGTTCCACAAAAATTTTATTATCAATGACCAATTGTTGAAGCTCTTTCAGTTTGGGCTTGAGGTAACTTACAAATTCTTGGCAACGCTCCTCAAAACCCACTGGCAAGTCATAAAATAAGCCTCCAACCCAAACGTAGTTATAGAGCATTCGAGCGCCCGAAAGCCACTCCAACATCCGCAAAATATGTTCGCGGTCGCGCATGAGCCACAAAAAAGGCGTGTATGCTCCAATATCCATGGCATACGTTCCGATGGCTACGAAGTGCGAAGCCAGGCGGTTGAGTTCTGCCACCAACACCCGAATGTATTCAATACGCTTTGGAATATCTTTCTCTATGCCTAACATCCGTTCAACACCCATCACGTAGGCATGTTCGGAGTTAATAGCCGCCACATAGTCCATTCTATCCACGTAAGGAATGATTTGGTTGAAAGGCAGCGACTCGGCATGTTTCTCAAAACAACGATGCAAGTACCCAAGGTGCGGCACTACGTCTACGATAATTTCCCCATCCGACACCACTTCCAAGCGCAGCACTCCGTGGGTCGAGGGGTGCTGCGGGCCTAAGTTAATCACCATTTCTTCCGACTTTAGCTGGTCTGGGGTGTATTTACTTGGCTCCGAAATATTCAAATGTTCGGGTTGGTAGTCGTATTGTACCGTAGAAGTAGCCATAATAATGGGTCAAATTAAAGGCGCAAGTTAGCAAGAAAATCCGTCCGCCTCGTCCTTACTCACGTTTGGCATTTGTATATTTGTCACGGACGAAGAGAAGAAAGCGCTATGCACGAGATAGAACCTTTTTATAATTGGGAAAAATATTATGTCGCTGCCAACGACCGCAAATCCCCTTTTTACGGTCGAGACTATAATTTAAACCAGTACGAGCACGACATCTATGGGTATTATATTCACCCTTTGTGGGACGAAATAGACTCCGAGACGCTCTATGTCAAGATTTTATTCGCTGACTACAAGAAAAAATTTGCTGTCATTGAGCTTTTTGGGGAATGGAACGACACGCTGCATAACGACATCATGCACTTCAAACGCAATGTCATCGACCATTTGCTGGCCCAAGGCATCAATAAATACATTCTTATTGCCGAAAACATCCTTAATTTTCACGGCTCCGACGATGAATATTATGCCGAATGGTTTGACGAAATTGAAGACGGCTGGATTGCTGTAGTAGGCTCCCGTGAACATACCGAGCGCGAATGGAAACGCTACCGACTCGACTACTACCTCAATTTTGGGGGTACGCTTCACCTCGATAACTGGCGAACGCTCCAACCGCTACCTTTTTGTGAGTTAGTCAAAAGTTTGATTGTACGGCGCTTGATGTAATTTTTCTGAGGCTTTCTGAATGTACCTTTAGGCTTTTGCGGTAAACCAATAGGTGTTAAAAAACCGTAAGTACTACTCCTAGATTTGCTCCCTTGAGATGCTTTTTCCGTCGTTTATTCTTAAAAAACAGAAAAGTATTTTTAGAGAAGTTTGTGTCTTTTACTGAAAATGATACATTTATGGTTCCCTCTCGTCGTCGATTCATTCAAACCCTTGCCGCTACTAGCGCTCTTACAGCCTCCAAACCCTCCTGGGCCAACACCTTAGCTACGCCCGTAATTTCGTGTAACCAATATTCGTGGTTTACTTTTTATCAACGCGAAAAACGCAGTTGGGCTGAAAATCTCGACGCGTCGCTTGCTGAATATGTAAAATCAGGATTAAAAGCCTTTGAACCCAGTTTTTATTCCGCCAGCGACGTCAAAACACTAGCTCCTCTTTTAAAAAAATACCAGCTTACTATGCCATCGGCCTATCTGGGAAGTACTTTACACGAAGATGCTGAGAGCAAGAAAACCATAGAAACCGCTCTTGCAATTGCCAAGGAAGCTCACCCACTCGGCTTGTCGATTTTGGTCACTAATCCCAACCCTATTCGTTGGGGAGGAACCGAAATAAAAAGTGATGAACAGCTAATCAGGCAAGCCAAAAACTTAGACTTGCTAGGTTCTGAGTTAAAAAAGCAAGGTATTACCCTTGCCTATCATACCCACGACGCAGAGTTTAGGGCAGGTGCGCGGGAGTTTCATCACATGCTACAAAATACGCATCCTCAAAACGTCAGCCTATGCTTGGACGCGCATTGGATTTACCGCGGGGCTGGCAACTCCCAAGTCGCGCTATTCGATATTGTAAAAATGTACGGAAAACGCGTGGTGGAACTTCACATACGACAGTCGGTAGGACAAATTTGGGGAGAAACCTTCGGTGAGGGTGACATCGACTACCCACGGCTTGTACGTGAATTGAAAGCCGTGAATGTGAAGCCTTTGCTCGTATTAGAACAATGCCTGGAACCACAATCTCCCAACACGCTCAACGCCATCCAAGCCCACCAACAAGACCTTACTTACGCCCAAAAAATATTTAAGGGCTGGGTATAAACAAAAGAGCCAGAAAAGATATCTTTTCTGGCTCTCTGTCTATTCCTAAACCCTTTAACCTATGAAAAAACAATTATTATTGACTTGATTTCTGATTTTGGATCATAGCCATTAAAACTTACTTAACCATAACTACTGCATCCATTCACTGATTTTGACGACGTCCATTCAGCGTATTATAACGTAGTTTTACACTTTTTATATAAATATTTAATTTTAACAATGTATCTCCCACTGCTGGTGTAGCTGGATGGTTTGCAGGCTCGTGTATTGTTCAATACGAACTCCTACAAACTACCCACTACTGAAGCGCTTTTAGCGTAATTGGTAGGGGCTTTCAATTTACTCTGCCCATGTTTGGCAGTTAAAACCATTTTCCCCCAGTTTTTGTTAGAAAGGATGTGGAGACGCCGTCGGAAAGCCCTAAAATCAATAAAATACTCATTGAAACAAACAAGAGATTTTTACCCGATTTTTCTTTTATGTGCGCGACTGACAAAACTTTCTTGGCTAAATAAAGAGATTTTTGAATTTTCAACTCTCAAAAAACGCCTTATTAAACTTCGTAGTATTGTCATTATTACTAATATGTCTCTATTTATAAAATACTTATTCCATGCCCATTTACAGGTATAAACAGGGAATTATGAGCAATTTAGGGGACTTTTTGAGTAAAAAAATTCCCATTTTTTCGAAAACGAGGACATGTTTTAAACCAAAACAACAATATTACCACAAATGATGTACTTGTGGCTGGATGTATTTACCATAAATGGCATTCACTGCTTGCAATTTATGGTCTGTCAAATCTGGAATGGTAAGTGCTTCTAAATTGGCGGTTGCTTGCGTAGGATTAGAAGCGCCTGGAATGATAGTACTCACCGCCGAAAAGCCCAAAATCCAGCGTAAAGCCACAGGAGCAAGGTTTTCGTACGAAGGAAATACCGTTTTAAGCTCTTCTACTGCGGCTAATCCTGTTTCGTAATCAATACCCGAAAACGTTTCTCCTTTGTCAAAATGTTCGCCATTGCGGTTAAAAAAGCGGTGGTCGCCTGCCGTAAAGCTTGACTCTTTTGAAAATTTACCCGTCAATAGCCCACTAGCCAAAGGCACACGCACAATGACTCCGATGTCTTTCTTTTGGGCTTGCTCAAAAAACAATTCTGACGGACGCTGGCGGAACATATTGAAGATAATTTGAACCGTGGTGACGTTGTCATACTCAATTCCTTTCAACGCTTCTTCTACTTTCTCAACGCTGATGCCCAAATTCAAGATTTTACCCTCTTCTTTTAAGCGCTCAAACAACTCAAAAATTTCGGGGCGATAATACACCTCCGTGGGCGGACAATGGAGTTGAATCAAATCTAGTGTTTCTAACCCCATATTTATGAGACTATCCTCTACAAACTTACGCAATACTGCGGGTTGATAGGCTTCACTGACGTGCGGGCTAAGTTGACGGCCGCATTTCGTAGCGACATAAATACGTTCTGAGCGACTTTTTACAAATTTACCCACGGCTTTTTCACTTTCGCCCGCTCCGTACACATCGGCGGTATCAATAAAATTGACGCCCGAATCAATGGCCGTGTGAAGAATTTGTTCTGCATTTTCGTGGCTAAAATCATCTCCCCATTTCCCTCCTACCTGCCACGTTCCTAAGCTGATTTCTGATATTTCGAAACCCGTTTTTCCTAATTTTCTGTAATTCATTGTCAATTTTGTTTTTGGGTTGCAGCCAAACGGTTCTTCGCAGTGTTCGCAGTCAGACTTCACTATCAAATGCTTACGGTCTGGCTATCGTCTGACCTGATTTACCTTATTCATTCCAAGCGTTCATGCCAGGCGTTAGCGGCATACATGCGATGTATTTCCCTGGAATCGGGTCGTAACCCAACACTTCTTTACCAATTTTCTGGGAAGTAAAATATCCAAGAAGTGTCAGTTCTTTCACTCTTCTAAAAAATGGCGTTGGTGAAGGGGGCGCCAAACGAATACCCCATACCGATGGTGGTAGCTTCTCAGCTTCCGCATCCAGTTTGGTCAAAAACTCCTTTCGTTGTTCAGGCGTACATTCCACAAACAACTTCCCATAGGCTTTTTCACAATCTTCCTCCAACTTTTCTAAACCACCCACAAAATCCTTTTGTTCTTCTTCCGAAAGCAAATCTTTTAACATTTTATCAATAAACTGCGGCACCCCCAATTCTTTGGCTCCTGGAGTTTTGGTTTTGGGTAGAATCGTTTCTGCAATTTCAGCAATGCTTGCCGCTTGGTTATTGGTCAAAAAAGTAGGTTTCCAGTCCAATTTTGATTCTTGCGAGCAGGCCATAAACGCCTCGCTCAACGTAGCCGTGGAAACAGCATAGCCCAAAAACAGGGCCGACGATTTTATAATGTCTCTGCGGTTCATCTGATTGGGGATTAGAGATTTTTGCGATTAAGTTCATTTACGGCAAAATCGGCAGCACGCGCCGTGAGTGCCATGTACGTGATGGACGGATTGACACAACTCGATGAAGTCATGCAGGCACCGTCGGTTACAAATACATTTGAAACAGCGTGAAGTTGACTATTAGCATTGACCACCGACGTTTTCGGGTCGCGGCCCATGCGCGCCGTTCCCATTTCGTGAACACCTACGCCGATTCCCCCTGAATAATCAAACGGCGTTACATTTTTCAAGCCCGCATTTTCGAGCATTTCCACGGCATCTTCTTTCATTTGCTTACGCATGGCCATTTCGTTTGCCTTAAACTCGGCATCCATACTCAACGTTGGCAAGCCCCATTTGTCTTTGGCGTCATGGTTGAGGGTTACTTTGTTTTCGTGGTAGGGTAAACATTCTCCAAAACCTACCAACGACATCCCCCAGCCACTTGGGGCAAACAAGCTATCTTTAAACTCGGCACCTACTCCACCTCCACCAATGCCTCCGCCCCAATTACCACGTCCACCCGCTCCTTGGTAGTCATAGCCCCGAATAAAATCTTTCATTGTCGAAGCTTCATCGAGGTTACGGTAACGCGGAATAAAAATCCCGTTGGGGCGGCGGCCTTTGTAGTATTCGTCCTCAAATCCGTCGTAGCTACCCATTGCTCCCACTCGGTAGTGGTGATCCATCAAGTTATGCCCTAATTCTCCGCTATCATTGCCTAATCCGTTGGGAAAGCGACTTGACGTAGAGTTCAGCAAAATTTGGGTAGTTCCAAGCGTAGAAGCATTCAAGAAAATAATACGCGCATAAAACTCTATTTCCTCCTTGGTTTCTGAATCAATCACCTTTACGCCTTTTGCTTTACCCAATTTTTCATCGTAAATAATAGATGCTACTTGTGAATTGGGACGGAGGGTTAATTTGCCTGTGGCATCGGCTGCAGGCAACGTTACGGCATTGCTACTAAAATACGCCCCAAAGGGGCAGCCTCTCGAACAACGGTTACGATTTTGGCATTGCCCTCGACCGTTGATAGGTTCGGTCAAGTGCGCTACACGTCCAATGGTCAAATAGCGACCTTTATACGTTTTTTCGATACTTCCTTTGACGTGTTTTTCAAGGCAATTTAACTCCATCGGGGGCAAAAAATACCCGTCGGGCAAGTGCGATAATCCTAGCTTTTCACCACTAATTCCAACATATTTCTCCACGTAGGTGTACCAGCTTTCAAGATCTTTGTATCGAATTGGCCAATCTACTCCTATGCCTTGTTTTGCGTTGGCCTCAAAATCGAGATCGCTCCAGCGGTAGCATTGTTTGCCCCAAAGCAACGAACGCCCTCCTACCTGATTTCCCCGAATCCAGTCAAAACGCTTTACTTCGGTGTAAGGGCTGTCGAGGTCGTTGTTATAAAAATGTTTGTTGGATTCGTCAATAAAGCCACTCCGAAGCTGAATATGGTATTTCTTTTTATCTTCATCGGTCAGCTTACCACGGTGTTCAAAATCCCAGTGGTCATTATTCATCGTAGGGTAGTCTTCAACGTGACGCACCATTCGCCCTCGTTCCAACACAAGCGTCTGTAAACCTTTCTCACATAGCTCTTTAGCAGCCCAACCACCACTAATCCCTGACCCAATCACGATGGCGTCGTAGGTATGGGTTTTGTTCACTTTTAAATTAAAACTTGGCATAGGTTAATTAAATATTAAAATAACGAGCTTTACTTACAATTCAATTACTGCTTTTATAACTCGACTCTCAGGAAGAAGAAGCTTTTCAAATGAGTCGATAAGAGTATCAAACGGAACACGATGAGAAATCCACGGGTGGGTGTCTAAGGTTCTATTTTCCATCGCCACAATGATGCTCGTAAAATCCTCTGGCAAGGCGTTGCGACTGGCTAAAAGTGTCACTTCTTTTCGGTGAAATTCAGGGTCGTTGAAAGTTACCTCTCCTTGAAATAACCCTACAAAAGTCAATCGACCGCCGTGAGCCACGTATTTGAAAGCTTGCATCATCGACCCTGGATTTCCTGTGGCATCAAACACCGCCGTTGGCAAGTCGCCGTTTAGTACACCTCGAATTGCTTCCACGGGGTCGCTATTTTTTAACAATATGGTTTCTTCCACTTTCAGTTGTTGTTTGCAAAACGCTAGACGCCCTTCGTTCATGTCCATCACGGCCACTTTAGCGCCTTTGAGCTTGGCAAACTGAATCACCGAAAGGCCAATCGGCCCTGCGCCAATTACCAACACCAAATCATTGGCCTGCACCTGTGCCCGATTGACCGCGTGCGAACCAATACCCAGCGTTTCGACCAAAGCCAACTGTTCATAACTCAACGTTTTTGACGCATACACTTTGTTGGCAGGAACTTTCAAATATTCGCGCATTCCTCCGTCAGAATGCACGCCGAGTACTTGAAGTTTTTCGCAGCAATTGGTTTTTCCATTGCGGCACGCTTGGCATTTACCACAGTTGATATAAGGCTCCACCGATACTTTATCGCCTAGCGCTACGTTGTCAACACCTACCCCTATCGCCACTACCTCCGCTCCGAGTTCGTGACCAAGGATACGAGGGTACGAAAAAAATGGTTGCTTCCCACGGAAAGCATGGTAGTCGGTTCCACAAATACCAATGCGATGGATTTTTAAAAGAACTTCGCCGTCTTGAAGTTCGGTGCTCAAATCTGTTTCAGATTGTTGAAAATTGCCTGGTGTAATCAGCGTTAACGTCTTCACAAGATAAATTTATTTAGGGGGTTACAAACCTAAAGAATCTTTATCAGGCAACTTTACTGTTCCATAATGAAACTTTCAATTTTTCATTTATTACCAACTTCCGCTGAATTTTCTAGGAGAATATCTATCGCCCTTTCCAGTTGCTTGACGTCAATTGCCCCCACCATTCTGCCTTGGAGTTGCAGGTATTGGTCAAAAAAGACGGTGGTTGGGTATCTGAGTTTTCCATTTTCGGTTCCTAATACTTCTGCCAACTCATGTACTCCCGTTTTTACCCCCGTTGCCTTAAACTTATACGTACGTTGCAGGAACGTAATAGGCTGGCTCTCTTCCGCATTGAGGCGAACACAATAAAAGCTTTCTTGAAGTTTGGTGACAACCTGTGGATTCGCAAACGTACGCACTTCCATCATTTTACAATACGTACACCAATCGGTATGAATAAATACCAGCATAGGTCGGCGTTCTTTGCGGAGGCTATCGGTGAGGTGTTCAAACGACGTCCAACGCAGTGTTTGGGCTTGGCTTTCAACCGCCAGAAGCCAAAACAAGCCAAAAGGTGCTATCCAAAAGTACTTTTTCATTTGAACAAATTGTATCTAACACCTGCAAAAAAGCGAATACCTTGGTTGGGCGCATATACATACGACGGGTCGAATGTCAACGCGTAGGGGTTATTCGGAGTCGGCACTACTTGCCCCGTCGCATCAAACGTTACTTGTTTATCAAATGGGTCAAAGGCGCGGGCAATGGCATCAGGAGATGGGGTAAAATTTAGTAGGTTTTTTACTCCCCCATAAATTTCCAACCCATTGTTAAACTTCTTCCCTAATTGAATATTTTGGAGACTCCACCAAGGCGAATACTCAGGACGAGGATCAAGTGGCCCCAACACAGGCAGTTTCATGGGGCCGTACAAATTGCCCGTGTAATCGACCGAAAGGCCAATTTGGGGGAAGGTATAAGAAACGGACCATACACCCGTAAATTTCTCCGTCAAAAGCTGGGTTTGCTTCACCAGCATTCCGCTGCCGTCGTCTTCGCGCTGGAATACATCCATAACTGTTGCTCCCGTCATAAATTTGAGTCCGTTGGCCAACGATACGTCAATATTTAACGATAATCCGCGCGAAACCGCATTTCCGATCAGGTTACTGTAAATGATTTTGTTAGGGTCAGTGAGGTAATCAGGAATGATACGGTTATTAAAAAACGTATAGAAAGCCGTTGCATCCAGTCCTACGTATCCGCCATTGCCCAAGAAAAACTTCCGTACGTAATTGACGTTCCCATTCCAAGAGCGTTCGGGTTTCAACTCTTCCGTAAATTCAACTTTGCGAGCTCCCGTCAAAGCAGCGTGGTCTTCGGTGAATACGTTTGCTACCCGATACCCATTCCCAACGCTTGCCCGCAACACGTTTTTCTTGTCGGTAGAAGTCCATTTATAGTTCAAACGAGGAGTAAAAATGCTTCCGTGAATCGAATTATAGTCATAGCGAGCCCCTACCAATAATTTATGGTTGGCTGTTAGCGTGATTTCATCTTGTACAAATAACCCAGGCAATAGCACTTTAGACGGCGCATTTTTACCGTCAGCATTGGTGGCAGGGGTATTATCATCGTAAAAAGTGTAGCGTAAGGCCGTTCCTACCAACAAATCGTGGCGCTCTTTGAGTTTTTTATCCCACGTAAATTGGCCAAAACCAATGTACTGCTGCGCTTGGTACGGAGTTGTTCCGTAGTACGAATCCTGCAAATGCCCATTGGCCGAAAACTGAAACGTTACCTTTTCTTTCATGGGCAATTGATACGCTCCAATCACCTCCCAACGCTTGGTATTGATACTTTCGGCGTAAATCTCATTACTTCCACGGTATTTAGGCGTCCACTGAGTTTGCCCTCCCCAACGGTCTTCATAGACGTAGCGCCCACCTAGCGTAAACACCCGATTATCTTTGCGGTCGATGCTGAATTTATTAAAAAGTGAGATTCGATTTTGAAGCGTAATGTCCGTAAAACCATCGCTATTTTTATCGGTGGGGCGTTGGAAATTAAAGTAGTTAAGCCCAAACAATGACTGGATTTTTTCGCCCAACTTATACTTTAACCCCAAGTCTGCGTTGAATTCTGCCCACGAAGTTCCCATCACATCTGCCGAAACCAAAGGCGCCGACGACGGCTTTTTGGTGATGACGTTGATTAAACCTCCCACCGCTTCCGAACCATACAAAGTAGAGGCAGGCCCTTTCACTACCTCAACCCGTTCGATAAGCGCACTTGGAATCCCGCTCAACCCATATACCGTCGAAAGTCCTGATACAATGGGCATTCCATCAATCATAATCATGGTATAGGGACCTTCCAAACCATTGATGTGAATATCGCCCGTGTTACAGACGTTGCAGTTCAACTGCGGACGAATCCCGTTAATATTCTGTAATGATTCAAATAAGTTGGGAACAGGATTTCGCTTAAAAAATACAGGGGTGTAAATTTCGACAGGAACAGGGCTGTCTAGTTTTGAGACTTCTTTCATCGTTCCTGTAACTACAACTTCGGCCAACGAATTTTCTAACTCTTCGGTTTGTAGTGTCAATTCTTGAAAAAATTTAGCCTCCGAAATGATTACGGCCTTGGTAATGGTACGGTATCCAATGGCCGAAATCACCAACTGATACGAACCGTATTTGACGTTTTTAATTTCGAATACCCCTTTTTCATCGGTCGTAGTACCGTATTGGGTGTTTTTCAAAGCTGCCGTTCCAAACTCCAGAGGTTTACCTTTGACAGTTACCGTTCCTCGAATACTTCCAGTTTGTGCGAAAATAATGGTTGAGACTAGCAATGACGCTAGTAATAAGAAAAAATGCTTCATTGTGAGAATGCCGTTAGGAATGATATGAACAGGCATTCGGTGACGTTTTCTGTTTTCACAGAATGACTACGCTCCGAAGTACCTACATGAAATGATAATAGAATGGGTCAATGATAGCCACAGCACTACGCGTGGATGACAGACAACAAGATTAAAAGGAGAAATAACCTTCGTTTTGAAGGAACGGAATAAATACACACGCACTTTTACCCGTTTGATAAAACCGATTTTACGTAGTTATGTATGTGATTTATTGCCCATCAAAGAAGTCTATTGATTGAGGAGTAGGTGGCCCTCGAAGGGAGAAATCCCCGAAAAAAGGAGTTCGATAGGCTGCTAATAAGTAAAATGAGGTACGTGGCGAATAATTGGAAACCAACCGCTTCAAAACTGCCAATGCCACCGATAACGTAAGTGCGGCGTAGGTAGCGTTGGTCAACGAATCCAGCAAAAACAATTCGTTTTTGGTGTGGTCGTTGGGCTGAAAAGGCGAATTGGAATTAGAGTTTTTGTAAGGGTGAGCGTGAGTAATAATCTTTCCACTTGAAAGCTTGTGCGCATGACGAAACACAATGCTATTGAGCAGCATCAAGGTGAATATCACCAAGAAGCCCTGCGCAATGATTTGTCGTATGCGTTGATGAAACAGCATGAAGTGGATAATTATTTCGTAAATCTAACTAGTATCCACGAGAAAAAGTTTATCCCTCACGAATAATTAGCAATTTCTGCTGTTTTTTCTACTTTCCTAATAATCTCTTGTAAACTTTCTATAAAACAAGTTTCTGAGGGGGCACAGATAAATATGGAAATCGGGCTACTGGCACTTTTGGTAAAAATGAAAATCTTAGATTATTTAATTACGATAAAATTGATGTTTTAACCAACGACTTTATCAAAAATTAGCCATCGACCCTGCGTTTATTTTAGAACATGCCTAAAACTCCCAAACCTTATTTTTCTCTTTAAAATAAGTGTCAAGGGCTTTTTCTCCAAAAACATAAAATACAACGGGCGTTACCACCATATCAAGTAAAGTACTCGAAATCAATCCCCCCAAAATAACCGTCGCCACCGGGTAGAGAATTTCTTTCCCTGCGGCTTGAGAGTCGAGGGTAAGGGGAATGAGCGCTAAGGCTGCCACCAAGGCCGTCATCAGGACTGGAACGAGGCGTTCGAGCGAACCACGGATAATCAACTCTTTTCCGAAATGTTCTCCTTCGTGCTCAACGAGATGGATGTAATGCGAAATCATCATGATACCGTTGCGGCTTGCGATTCCTGTTAGGGTAATAAAACCTACCAACGTTGCGACCGAAAACACCCCTCCTGAAAGCAATACCGCCACAACACTCCCCACCAGCGCCAAAGGAACACTGAGCATGATTTGAAATACAATGCGGCTTGATTTGAAATGGGTAAAAAGCACCAAGAAAATACTGATAATAGAAATAAGACTCAGTAAACCAATCAATTGCGTCGCCGATTCTTGGCTCTCAATGAGTCCCGAATAAACGACATACGTTCCTTGGGCAAGTTGCAATTTACCCACTTGCTTTTTTATTTCTTCGACAGTACTTCCCAAATCTCGTTCTTGGACATTGGCCGAAATCACCATACGCCGCTGGGTATTTTCGTGCATCACTTGGTTGACGGTGACGGTTTGCTCAATGTCAGCAATCTGTTCCAAAGGCACTAATGTTCCGTCAGGAGTACTGATTTGAGTGCTGCGAATCGCTTCGAGGTTAGAACGTTCATGTTCGTTGGCACGAATGAGAATATCAAACGTTTTTTGTCCGTCGTAAATCTGCCCCGTTACTTTTCCGTTGTAAAACACCTCCAGTTCTTCGACCACTTTTCCAGCCTGCAATCCAAAACGTTGGAGCGCGTCACGTTTGATGCGAATCTGCAACTGAGGCACCATCACTTGACGCTCGATACTCAAGTCCACTACTCCCTCAACGCCTTGCATCACATTTTTGATTTTTCCTGCGGTGGTACGAAGTTCGGCTAAATCATTTCCGTAGAGTTTAAGCGCTATTTGCGCCTGTACTCCCGAAAGTAAATGTTCAATTCGATGCGAAATCGGTTGCCCTACCACAATAGTAACGCCTTTCATCACCGACAGTTTTTCACGAATGTCGGCAATGATTTCATCCCGACTTCGCTTGGTATCAGGTTTTAATGCTACTTCAATTTCAGAACGGCTGACGGGTTCTACGTGCTCGTCAAGTTCGGCTCGACCCGTGCGGCGACTGGCATATTCTACCTCGGGGACTTCCAACATGCGTTTTTCAGCCAATATCCCCAACCGATTCGATTCCTCCAACGAAGTTCCAGGCGGAGCAATGAGGTTAATAGTGAATGAGCCTTCGTTGAAAGGTGGCAAAAACTCGGTTCCTAAAAAAGGAAGTGTACCGACCGAAGCCATAATCAACAATATCGCCGTAACTAGAATGGCCTTGGGCCGCTGCAATGCCCACTGCAAAAGCTTAGTATCCTGTTTTTTAAGCCACCGCACCAGCCCCCCGTCCCCCGATGGGGGGGTAAAAATAGCTCCCCGATTGAGGGATGGGGGGCTTAGATAACTACACAACACAGGCGTAACAGTAAGCGATACCAGCAATGAAGCACTAATCGAAGTGATGTAAGCCAACCCCAACGGCGCAAAAATTCGTCCTTCGACGCCTTCCATAAAAAACAACGGCACAAATACGAGAACGACAATGACGGTGGCATAAACAATCGAATTGCGGACTTCAGAACTGGCCTCATATACCACCCGAAGCGTTGATTTAGGATTACCTACGGCTTGGTTTTCTTTCAAACGTCGAAAAACATTTTCGACATCGACAATCGCATCATCAACCAACTCGCCGATGGCAATGGCCAGCCCGCCCAACGTCAGGGTATTGATGGAAATATCAAATAATTGAAAAATAATGGCCGTCATCACCAGCGACAGCGGAATGGCCGTCAGTGTAATAACCGTCGTACGGAGATTCATCAAAAACAGGAATAAAATCACCACCACTAATATAAACCCATCCCTCAATGCCTCGGTAACGTTGTGAATGGCGTTTTCAATAAATGATTTTTGCTGAAAAATCTTCGGATTCAACGACACATCTCGCGGTAACGCAGGCCGAAGTTCTAGGCAGGCTTTTTCTACCTCATCGGTCAAGGCCACAGTGTTGGCACCTGGTTGTTTTTCTACCGCCATAATCACCGCAGGCTTTCCGTTGATGCTTCCGTCGCCTCGCTTAAAGGCCGCCCCCAATTTTACATCGGCCACTTGCTTGAGTAGCACAGGTTGACCATGTCGGCTGGTTACGACCGTATTGGCCAAATCGTCCAGCGATTCAGCCCGACCTACGTTTCGAATCAAGACTTCAGAACCGTATTCGTAGTAAAAATTACCTGTGGTATTACGCGATGAAAGCGACAATGCTTGTTCCACTTCATCAAGCCCTACGCCAAATTGTTTGAGCTTTATACTCGACACTTGCACTTGGTACTGCAAACGGTCCCCCCCAATC
Source organism: Runella sp. (assembly GCA_023254175.1). GTDB lineage: Bacteria > Bacteroidota > Bacteroidia > Cytophagales > Spirosomataceae > Runella. The sequence continues at coordinate 42,895 of JALQYJ010000172.1, forward strand.
GGAATGACTTGCGCCACTCCTTTGATGGTCAACAATCGGCGCCGAACGGTAAAATCGGCCAAGGTTCGAAGTTCGGCAGGCGAAGTGCTGTCTGCGCTCATTCCGACGTACATAAACTGCCCCATTACCGACGAAATAGGCCCCATAATCGGCTTAATTCCGTTAGGTAAAGTCACGGTTTGGAGCTTTTCGGCCACCAACTGCCGCGCTCGGTAAATTTCGGTGTTCCAGTCAAACTCCACATAGACCATCCCCAAGCCAATCGCCGAACTACTTCGCACCGACTCTACGCCTGGCGCACCATTGAGAGCCGTTTCAACGGGTAGCACAACTTGAGTTTCTATTTCTTCGGGAGCTAAACCGTTAGATTCCAAAAATATCGTCACGCGGGCACGGTTCAGGTCGGGCAATACATCAATGGGCAGCCGAATCGCCGTATAGGATCCTCCAACCAACAATATCCCCGCAAACGCCAATACAATCAGCCGATTGTTTAGCGAAAATTTTATGAGCGTATTGAGCATATTACTGGTTTAGGAAAATCATTTTCAATTGATACGAAGAAGTAACTACTACTTTTTCTCCCGAATGTACCCCCTTCAAAATGGTCGTAGATGCTCCGTTGTTGTTTCCAATCGCCACATATTCCACCCTAAAACGTTCGGGCGACTCTTTTACAAACACACAAGGTTTACCGTTGAGCTGGCTTAGTGCGCTATTGGGCAACGCCAACGTCCGATTTTCGTCGCGTGCTTGCGCCCGCACGGTCACGTATTCGCCAATTTTAAAATCACCGTCGGGATTTTCAACTTCAAAAAGCATTTTTTGTGATTGGTTAGCATTTACGACTTGCGCCCCCGACAGTAACCGCACTCGGCTGGTTTTATGCTTTTCACTATCTCGCTGGCATTCCACCTCAAAGCCCGTTCCCAAACGGACTTTGTCGGCATCTTGTTCAAATACCTGTGTTTCCACATACACTTTGCTGAGATTAGTAATAGTAAAAAGCGTTTCGCCTGTTCCCACTGTCGAGCCAATAGCCACCGCAAACGGTGCCACTACGCCCGAAATCGGTGCCGTAAGCGCGACCAAACGGCTATTTCCTTTGCCATTTTTAGCAATGTTATTAAACACTTTAAGGTTTTCCTGCACCTTGCGAAGGCGGGCTTCAGCTTCGACTATGTCACGTTTGGCAGCAATGTCTTCAATTTTTTTTAAGCGTTCATACTCCTTTTGAGCCGTCGCCAATTCAACTTCTAAGTTGTTACGTTCGGCTTGCAAACTCACTTGCGTGCTGGCGTCGATGGTCTGTTCCACAACCGCCAACGTCTGTCCTTTGTTGACACGCTGCCCAACCCGAGTCGTTAGCGACACAATGCGCCCCACTTGTGGCGTTTGCACCACCGCCATTCCTGTGGAAGCAGGAATCACCGTTCCATACAGCTGGGTAGTTTCGCGGAAGTTGCCCGTTTCAACAGGATTGGTCAGTACTTCAAACAAAAATTGTGTCTCTTTTGGTACGTCAAACGCATCACCATTTGTTTGCTGCACTCCTGTCTTTGGCTCACTTTCATGCTCATGGTCTTCTTGGGCTTGACTAGGCTGATAGGTTGGAAAAAAGCAAGTACCAATGAGAAGAATCGAAAAAAGGGTTCGATTTTTCTTCATGGCCAAAAACATAGCGATTAAACCGATTACCAAACCACCACCAAACATCACCCACATCCGCCAATTACCTATTTGCCAGTCAATCGTTTGTTCATTGGCTTCCTCGTGAGCGTGCTCCGACTCGTCGTGGCCTACCAATACCCCTTTCAATATCATCAAATCGGGGCCATTAATGCCTTCAATTTTAGCGGTGAGTGAAAAGATACGCTCACGACTAAACCGCGACGTAACCTCATAAATACCCGCCTCTTTGGGTTTTATGTCAAACGTCGCTTTGGAATCTAACGAGGCCGAAAGTACGATTTTCGCATTGCTAATAGGTCGATTGGTGACAGGGTCAGCGACGTATAGCGTCATTTTTCCCACTTCATTAGCATGAAGGTGCTCGTATTTTAGCACCAACTCATAGCGATCCGAAACCGCCTCGACTTTTTTCACTTTGATGGTCTCAGCAGCTGGCTCATGAACTCCATGGTCATCGTGCATGGTACCATCGGCGTGCATGTGCTGAGCGTAAGTAGAGCCCCCCATTCCCCAGAGGAAGCATATCAACAAACAAATAAGCTTATTTAAGCCTACAAAGAGACCTCTAACAATTCCCCCATCGGGGTTGAGGTGGCTACTATCTATCTTTTTCATAAATTTCCTGTTAGGTGTTGTATGGTCAAAATCGACTGAAAATAGCTACGTTGGGTTTCGATATAGCGAAGTTTGATAGTATAAGCTTCGTTGGTCGTTCGTAAAAAGTTAATGTAGTCGGTTTGACCATTTTCAAAAAAGCGACGTGCTGTTTCGATAATCTTATTGGCTTGTGGTAGCGCCATAGTTTGGTAGTAGGCCAGTGACATTCTAAATTTAGTCGCCTCATTTTGAGCCATTTGCAAGTCGAGTGATACTAGCTGCTTTTGCGATTCCGTCCGCTCATAGGCGGCTTCTTGCGCCGTTTGGGCAGCCTCCATTCGGCTTTTGTACTGCCCCCACCAAATCGGGATACTCACCCCCGCCCGCAGACGAAGCCCCATCCTCGTTTCTGGCGTACCTTGATTGTAATAACCCACCATAAAACTGGGCAGTCGGCTGCTTTTTTCTACGCCGACTACCTTTTGACTAACCACTTCCATTTGCTTAGCCATTTCCACAAGCGGAGCAGAATCCACGTCACCCAAGGTATCCATAGGCAGCGGCATTTTGTCCAACGGAACCAATGCTACCTCTGGCGCGAGCACATTCCCCATCAATATCCCTAGTTGATTTTTTTGCAAGATTACCTCTTGAGTAGCCATCGAAACTTGGTTACGAAGTTCCGCTGCTTGCGTTTCTGCAAATACCAACGCCAGCTTGTCGATAGTACCTACTTCAAAGTTTCTCTTTGCGGCAATCGCGATTTGGGCGTAAGCGCTGTCCTGACTTTGAAGTTGTCGAAGGTACGACTGCCCGAATTGGGTATTGAGATACGTCCATTTTACCCGAAATTTTAGCTCGTTTTCGGTGATTTTTTGGTCTTTTTGAGCCAATCCTACATACGCTTGCTGTAATTGTGCTTGCTGATTATAAACCGTAGGCAAACGGAAACTTTGCTGCACACCCAGCGTATAAAACACCCCCGTCGGACTATCGAACGTCAGTTCAGGGTTGGGAACCGCTCGGGTGCAACGGATGAGTTGCTCGTTTTGCTTTATCACCAAACTCGAAGCTTTCAACGCATGGCTATTTTTGAGCGCTGCTTCCACCGCTTCGTCGGCCGTCAGAGTACGTTGTGACCACGCGCAAGTACTCAACACCCACCCAAGTCCGACCGTCAAGGCTGACTTTTGCCAATAAGTGTTCATCAAAAATGAAGATTTGTTTTAAAAACTAAGAAAAAGTAAGGTGGGCAATTTGCCCACTTGTGCATTTTTCTGTATTTCTAAATCAAAAAGCACTGCACCAGCGCGAGAAGAAAACGCCCGTACGTTCGTCGAAAAACGTAGGGTGGTTCAAAAAAAGCAGTATGTATCTCTTCCTTTGGGAAGAAAATAGTCTTGTAGAAAAATGCAGAAAAGGAGGGGATAAAAGGAGTAAAAACCGAAGAGGAAAACGTCAAGGCTTTGGTCGTAATCTCGGCATAACAATCCACAAAGTTAACTTGTCCTTCTTCTTCGTGGGTCTGAAAACCCGAAGCAGCCGCTTGATGGTGCGGATGTTCGTCTTCGTGCTGTTGGTGTTCACACGACGTCCCCGCCCAGCTTGAAAGAATATGGCGATGCGTTCCATGCTCCTGACACGAGTGTTCCAGCACACCATAGCCATTGCCCGCCCAAAGGGCTAGCAATGCCATTGTCAATGCCAAAAACTGTTTCAGAAGCTTTTTCATCAAAACCGATTTTGAGCAAAAATAAATCAAAAGCGCGTGCAACAGAGTTTCAGGTAGTAAAAAGCGAAAAATAAGTTTATAAAGCCGCCTCGCTAGTGCCTTGTTTCTTAATGGCCGTAGGAGGATTGGTTCTGTATTCTTTGTAAGCATTCGGGTTGTGAGCAACCATAGGCACGAAAAAAGAGGGTTGTAAGCAACCCTCTACACAATATCGTAATTCCCCATTCGTAATCCCCTTACTTCACTCGATTGGTTTTCCATTTGCTTTTGGTAGCTACGGGAGCCGTCGTACTTCCACTGGTAGGTTGTTTGGTTTGATTCATTAAATAGGCCACCAACGCCGCCGCAACTTCTATTTCTTCCTGATTGGCCTCTTTTTTGAGGACTTCGGGGGTAAAATAGTGTTTGACAAAATGCGTATCGAAGTTTCCAGAAGTAAAGGCGTCGTGCAACATTACAAAACGACAAAATGCCAACGTTGTTTGTACTCCCGAGATTTCGTATTCATCAATGGCCCTTACCATTTTATCAATCGACTCCTGACGTGTCGCTGCGTGAGTGATGAGCTTAGCAATCATAGGGTCATAATAAATCGGGATGTCCATACCTTGCTCAAAACCATCGTCCACCCGAACGCCGTTTCCTTGTGGTCGCACGTAGGTTTTTAGATTTCCGACGTCAGGCAAGAAATTATTGGTAGGGTCTTCGGCATACACCCGAATCTCCATGGCGTGCCCGTTGATTTGAAGGTCTTCCTGCTTAACCTGAAGTTCTTGGCCTTCGGCAATATAAATCATCTGACGCACCAAGTCCACCCCCGTAATCATTTCGGTCACTGGGTGTTCTACTTGAAGACGCGTATTCATTTCGAGGAAATAGAAGTTTAGTTGGTCGTCCACAATAAACTCCACCGTCCCCGCGCCATAATACCCGCACGAGCGAGCTACATCCACGGCGCATTTGCCCATTGCTTCTCGGATTTCGGGAGTAAGGCACGACGAAGGTGCTTCTTCGACTACCTTTTGGTGACGGCGCTGAACAGAACACTCCCGTTCAAAAAGGTAAATAATATTTCCGTGTTGGTCGCCCAACACCTGAATTTCGATGTGCCGTGGCGAGGCCACGTATTTTTCGACAAATACCGCCCCGTCGCCAAAAGCCGAAATAGCTTCACTGACAGCACGTTCCATTTGTTCGTCAAATTCTTCTTCATTTTCGACAATGCGCATTCCTTTTCCACCCCCACCCGCACTTGCTTTGATCAATACAGGATAGCCGATTTGGCTCGCAATCGCTTTGGCTTCAGCGCGGTCAGTAACAGCATCTGGAGTACCTGGTACCATGGGAATCTTATATTTTGCCGCTGCCCGTTTTGCCGACAACTTATCTCCCATGATTTCAATACTCTCTGCCGATGGCCCCACGAAAAGAAGACCTGCATCTTTGACCATTTGCGAGAACTTAGCATTTTCGGATAAAAACCCATACCCTGGGTGAATGGCATCTACGCCCAATTTTTTACATACGTCTATGATTTTATCACCCCTCAAGTACGACTCTGAAGAAGCAGCAGGGCCAATACACACCGCTTCATCGGCATAGCGTACGTGCAATGCGTTGCGGTCGGCTTCACTATAAACTGCGACCGTTTTAATGCCCATTTCGCGGGCAGTCCGCATCACCCGAAGAGCAATTTCTCCACGGTTAGCAACCAGAAGTTTATTAATTTTGCGCATGAACAACTAGATATTTTTCTATAAAGGCACCGAAAGTTACAACATATCGTTCATTGTCACAGAATTATCTTGGTAAAAAAGTATAGAAACCTTTGCCGCAAAACAATTAAGTTATCTAGTATTTCAAGCACCTCGTTTTTCTTCGTGCCGCACTGCTTTTCCCTCTAAACCTAAAAAGGGCATCAAACCCATACCAAATAGCTAGTTCAAAAGCGCCAGTATCTGTACCAAGAGAAGAAATACTAACATCATAACTGGCCTGAAAAAGGACATTATCTCTAGCCCATCCGATGGTTCCAACCAAGGCGTCTCGGCGTTTAGAGCCAGTCAAAAGACCTCTGTACCACAAGCCAACCAAAAGCGGAGAAAAAATGAGATTTGTTCCTATATCTAACTGCTGGTTCATCCCCTGACGACGCCATTGTAATGCCATACTCAGGGCGCTTTCTCGATCCAAATCTCGCCCATATCCATTGCCAAACACTTGAATTTGGAGAGGGAATTGAGCCCCTAGCTGAACACCCCAACGTTCGCGTAGCCAATCATTATCCCGAAATCCCATATTGTGGAAAGAGATACCCGTCCAAAAAAAGGGTTCGTAATCGTTTTGAGGGTCATAATCAAAACGAAGGCCACTTGAAAACGCCAAACGATTATTCGCTAGACCCTCTTGTGCCAGTGGATCATTGGTACCCAAATAATTAGATACAAACATAAGATTAGCGCCACTCCAGCGATCGGAAACCCACGCAGCTTGAAGGCCGGGTGTAAGGCGTAGCTGCTGCTTCGCATCCAAATAAAAAAGCCGAGACACTTGGCCTGCCAAATGGGTGCTGTTAAGAATGCTGCCCCGCCGGTCATGCATGGCCTGTATCCCAAGTCCCACTTGCGCATCTTCGGCGTATGTATCAAACGAAAATGCCGCCGTCTGAAATGCGTCTCCAATGGACGGCCATTGGTTACGATAGTTGACGATCAGCCGTGGTGTACCTGCATCTCCTACCAATGCGGGGTTTTGATACAAGGGATTGGTATAAAATTGAGAAAATTGAGGCGCTTGTGCGCCTGCGTTAACCATAATACCCCAGAAAATGAAGCACAAATAGCGCATAAGTAATAACCTGTTTTGAAGGCTCAACGCATCAAATAAAAGTTGCCTCGAAGCCGTTCTCGTTTACGATTTTCGAGATACATCACCTCACTTTCTAAGACGTACATATCTGCTGGCATGGCCCGACCATTAAAAGTACCATCCCAAGATTGTTCCTCATTTTGGCTACCTGCTGGTATATTTTTTACTTCAAAAACTACCTCTCCCCATCTATCTCGAATACGAAGCCAGATAATTTCCTTAATACCGTTTCCGAATAGGGTAAATCGGTCACCTATGCCATCGTTGTTTGGCGTAAATGCTTGCGGAATCACAACTGAACAGCTATCTGTTTGAAAAGCCGACATCCGAAAGGTAGAATCTTTACAAACCCCACGGTTACTAACTACCAACTTCACATCGTATTGACCTTTGGGGAAAGGAAGGATAGGATTAGGAGTGTCGGCGGTACGCCCGTCACTAAAATACCACTTAAAAGTATCTGCATTTTGAGAACGATTGATAAATCTCACGGGGCCGGGTGAACAAAGTAGAGAATCGCCCTCTATGGAAAAGTTAGCGACAGTGCGGGCTAGTATAGGTACTGTCTTACGGATTGGTGCCCCTTTACACGCAGTACTACCCCGATACACCGTCAATGTGGCCGAAATAGAATTGGCAGTAGTGGTATAGGTGTGTAAAGGCGAGTAAGTAACCGAGTCGAGCGGAGAACCATCTCCAAAGTCCCAAATAACTCCTAGCCTCGAATCCGATAGATTTACAAATCGAACTGGCTGCCCTTGACAGGCCATTGGAGATTCAAGGCGAAAATCACCTTTAGGTAGGCTATCTACCTTCACAATTTTAGAGGTAGAATCAAACCCGCAAGCGGTGTAAGCAATCAGTGTAATTCGATAATCACGATTTGGTTGGGAAAAAGCATGAGTAGCGTTGGGGCGTGTGTCTATCTTTCCATCTCCAAATTTCCAAACCCAGCGTTCGGGCTTGGGGACAGTGGCATCTTTCACTTGAATTGGTTCGCCTGGACATACAATTGATTTTGACAATTCAAAAAGTGGCTTAACCAAATTTGGGTGAACCCGAATATCTACCGTGGCACTGTCTTGTCCGCAATCACTTGTAACTGCTACTTTCACACGATAAGTACGGGAGCTATCACGTGCCGAAAACCAATGTTTCAAGGTATCTGCTCCTGAAACACGCATACTGCCATCTCCAAAACTCCAACGTGTCAAAGGTTTATTGTGCCCAGTAGAACGATTAGAGAAAGTAATCAGTGCAGGCGTGCAGCGAACCGTCGTAGAGTCTACTCCTATTTCTGCTTTTGCCCGTGGACGAACATTGACAGATTTACTAGCTCGTTGTTCTCCACAAGCATTTTTTACCGACAAAGTGACGGTAAAATCTTTAGCCGCCCGTTCAGTATTTTCGTATTGCTTAGCGGGCGGTGTAAACCCTCTGTGTTGTGTTCCATCTCCTAAAGTCCATGTGTAGTCAGAAGCGCTATTGGGCGCACCTGTCGGTATGAAACTCACCGTTAAAGGTGCACAACCTTGCGTTTGGCTGAGACTAAAATCGGCATTTGGAGGAGGCGCTATAATGAGGACGTCGCGCGTTGTGGTATCGGCACACCCTCCCGCTCCTGCAATGAGTGTTACTCGGTTAGTTCCAGCAGCTAGCGAAAGACTAGGAACAGCGCCACTGGCCACTTGATTGTTGTTGACCAACCACGTATAAGTTGACGCACCCGTAGAATTATTCGTAGGGCGAAGCGCACTACCTGTGCAACCATTCGTTATCGAAAAATCAGCTTTAGGACGGCCAATAGAAATGACAGCTTCGTCCGTACTTCGACACCCGCTGGGGCTGGTCACCTCGTACGTAAGCTTAATTTGATTGGCAGGCACTGCACTAATTATTAACGTATCTCCTCCTCTCAGGCAATTGGAACATCCCGTCCAACGCCCTCCCAAAGGAGTAGCTTGTAGTTTAAGCAACGTCCCCCCTTGACAAACCGTCAGATCACGGGCATCAGGTTGTATTCCCTCAACAACGACCGTTACACTATCTTTGGAAGAGCAACTTCCACTTCCTACTACATAACGAATCAGATATCGTCCTAACGTTTTTGGGTTAAAAACACGGTTTGTTCCCTGAGATTCAATCAATGCCGAGCCTGACCAAGTACCACCCAAAGACGACGCACGTAGTGAAAGGTTTGCTGTGCCTAAGCATAAAGTTGTATCTCTTATTGGAGTCGTAATTTTTACTTGACTAGCTGCCGATACCAAAAAAGTATCTCGGTCGGTAATTACTCCGCCACAAGGGTTCGGAATGGTTGCTTCGACAATATAAGGTGCTGTTTGAAAAGCAAGTTCCTCGCCAACAGCAGGATCAAACGCTCGACCGTTTAAGGTGTAAGAGACACCCGTTTGTGAGATAAATCGGTAACGAAAAGGTGCTTGACAAACATCTACCTGCCGGGGCAGGTTGAGTGTGGGTTTGTCAATAACAGTATGAGGGCAAGGATTAGGCTTCGAGCGTCCACAATCATTTTCGGCTACCAATGTAACGGTATATACTCCTGCTTTCGAGAATTGAATGACAGGTTTGGGCGAAGAGGCATCAGTTCCGTTAATAAAACGATAATCTCGTGGGCTAACCGTCCATTGATAGCGGGTTGCATCAATCGAAAGTGTCGCATCCAACGTAAGCGTACCTCCATTTGATAAACAAATCACCGTATCACCATTGACCAATGAAAAGCCACTTGTTAGCACATATTTAGCTTCTGGAAGTTTTTTGAGTTTGACATCCACTTCGGCTGTGCTTGTTCCGCAGTTTTGTGAAGTAGCGGTAAGTTTGGCTTTGTATGTTTTCGTAGGGTCACTGTAGTTGATAGAGGGGGAAGAAGCAGTACTGGTCTGGCCATTTCCAAAATCCCATAAAAAACTTACATCTGAGGAAGTCGGGCAAGAGTTATTTGAAAAACGCACAGGCGAGCCCTCACAAGCCACCCCAACGGCAGGATTAGCAACAGGCTTCTTGTTAAAAGTAACCCTAAAGCCTTTGTTATCGTTTAAACAACTAGCACTTCCAACATTTATATCAAAACGAACCAAGCCCTGACTACAATTTTTTACAAAATTTTTCAAGTCATATACATGCTTGATTGTCACTTCGCTATTGAGTGTCACATTTTCTTTTTTCCCGTCTCCCCATTCAACTTCATATACTTTGCTACTGCAAGGGCCAGGTTTTAATTTTACACAAAGTTCATAAAGTGAATCGGAGGGTGAAATACATACCACTCCTGAACTGGTAGCATCACAAGTGGTGATGTCAACCCGCTCTTGGGCATAGAGATTACCTGCAAGTAATAGTATACAAATGAAAATATGCAAGTAAGAAATAGTGTATTTCACGATTATCCTAGTTTTTACAAATCAATGTTATTATTTAGTCGCCTCTAGCTCATAAAGGTCACTACCTAAATCT
>JALQYJ010000023.1 GCA_023254175.1 Runella sp.
TACAAAAAAGTCTCTATACCAAGTTGCCAATTTTTCTCTCCCTAATCCCGCATTCTCCCCCTACCTTTGTAGCCACAATTCACTTCATCAACATTACATAGTACCTAGTACAAGTTTTTGGTAATCTTAAAGGGTTGAAAACAAAAAGCCGTTTGCGCTTGCAAACGGCTTTTTTATTAAGTACTTTTTTTACAAACTCTTCGCTTTCAACTGCTTCACAGCATAATTAGTAGCTCGTGCCGTGATAGCCATAAAGGTAAGTGACGGATTTTGGGTAGAATTGGAGGTCATACAAGCCCCGTCAGTCACAAACACATTTTTGCAGTGGTGCAATTGGTTCCACTTGTTCAGCTGCGAAGTCTTAGGGTCTTTACCCATTCGTACTCCGCCCATTTCGTGAATATCCAACCCTGGAGCTTTGCTAGGTACATCGTTGGTTTTTATATTTTTAAAACCCGCCAAGGTCAACATTTCGGTCATTTGTTCGTGAAAATCTTTGACCATGTTATCGTCATTTTGGTCGTAGCTCACAGAAGTTCTGAGCAGCGGAATCCCCCACGCATCTTTCTGATTTTTGTCCAACGTCACAAAGTTACTTTCTTTAGGAATCGTCTCCCCCATCATCCAAGACCCCACGCGCCAGTTACCGTATTTAGGAGTGGCTAAGTTGGTTTTGAGTGTTTCGCCCATGCCCGAAGTGTCGTAGTCCATCACGCGTTCTCCCGAAAACCCTGCGGCGTAGCCACGTAGAAAATCCGTCTTTTCTTGTTGAAAAACATTCCTAAATCGAGGAATATAACTACTTCCTGGCCGTTTTCCTTCTTGGGTTGTATCCAAAAGCCCTTCGTATTCACCAAAAATAGTCGTTCGGAAATTGTGAAACGAAATGTATTTTCCCAACAATCCATTGTCGTTACTCAAACCATTAGGAAAACGATTGGACGTCGAGTTCAACAGTATTAGGTTGGTATTCAATGTGGAGGCATTTAGAAAAATAATTTTGGCATAATACTCTATCATTTCTTTGGTGTTGGCGTCAATGACCCGAATACCCGTGGCTTTCCCTAGCTTTTCGTCATAAATAACTGAATGCACCACCGAATGCGGTCGAAGGGTCATTTTTCCCGTGCGCGCCGCCCAAGGCAAAGTCGAAGAGTTACTACTAAAATAACCACCGTACGGACAGCCTCGCACGCACAAATCGCGCTGCTGACATTGTGCCCTCCCTTGCTTATAATGAATAGGTTGTGGCTTGGTCAAATGCGCACAACGGCTCACAATCACGGGGCGAGTTCCTTTGTAGTACTTCGCCATTTGTTGACCAAAATGTTTTTCTACACAAGCTTGCTCGAAGGGTGGCAAAAACTCCCCGTCTGGCAATTGTGCCAATCCATCTTTGTTTCCCGAAATCCCCGCAAAAATTTCCACATGACTGTACCAAGGAGCCAACTCGGCGTACGAAATGGGCCATTCCACCGCAAAGCCATCGCGAGCAGGGCCTTCAAAATCGTATTTTGACCATCGCTGCGTTCCCCGTGCCCACATCAATGATTTTCCTCCTACTTGATAGCCCCGAATCCAGTCAAAAGGTTTGTCTTGGATGTACGGATGTTCGTTGTCTTTTACAAAAAAATGAGCCGAATCCTCTCCAAACGCATAACAACGGCTTGCGATGGGGTTGGCATCAGTAATTTCCTTGGGCAACTCCCCCAAATGTGGAAACTCCCACGGATTTTTGAGGGTTGTAGGGTAATCAGTCACATGTTTGACGTCACGACCGCGTTCGAGCACGAGCGTTTTTAAACCGTGGTCGCATAGCTCTTTGGCCGACCAGCCGCCACTAATTCCCGAGCCTACGACAATGGCATCAAACGTACGTTCCTTGACCGAATCAATGTTGAAGAAAGACATGATAGTTGTTTTAGATGCTGATTTTCAGATAGGTTTTTTAGTTAAAAAGTAGCTTATTTTTATTGCTACTGATGAAATCTAAAATTTTGTAATTCTCCCTGTGTATTTCCAAAAAGTTTGTGGTACTTTAGATGATAGACTATCTACTTTTATTCAATATGCCAACCTTTAATCGCCGCACTGTCTTAAAAACCCTTGGCTTTTCGGTGGGTGTTTCGACCATCGGAACGTCTGCTGAGGCAAGTACCATCAAAGAAATTACGTTTTCGCCCAATCCGCTCTATGTCCCTATTGCTCAACCTGTCACGGCCATCGTGTTGGGGGCTGGCAACCGAGGCAATGTGTATGGGCGCTACGCCGTAGCTAATCCATCCGACGTCAAAATGGTCGGGGTGGCCGAGCCTAATCAGTTTCGTAATGAACGTTTTTCAAAAACACACGGAATTGAGGACAAACACCGCTTCAATACTTGGGAAGATGTCTTTAAAGTCCCCAAATTTGCGGACGCCATCATCATTTCTACCCCTGATACACTGCATTACGGCCCTGCCCTTCAAGCGCTAAAAATGGGCTACCATGTATTGCTCGAAAAACCGATTTCTCCCTCCATGCAAGAATGTTTGGAGATATTGGCCGCCGCCAAAAACTCCAAAAGTATCATTGCTGTTTGTCACGTTTTGCGCTATACCGCGTATTTTCGAAAACTAAAAGAGCTGTGCGCTTCGGGAGATTTGGGCGAAATGATTAGCATCAACCACCTCGAAGGCATCGAGCACGTCCACATGGCGCACTCTTACGTACGCGGGAATTGGCACGAATCGAAAAAAACGAACCCCATCATTTTGGCTAAATCTTGTCATGACCTCGACATCATGCGTTGGATTGCCAACAAACCCGCCAAAACCGTTTCGGCCTACGGCAACCTCAAGTGGTTCAAAGCCGAAAACGCCCCCATAGGTAGTACCGAACGTTGCGTAGAAGGCTGTAAAGTAGAACGGGAATGCCCATTTTCAGCCATAAAAGTATATTACGAACAGAAAAAACGCATCCACGTCCTCGACGTACCCGAAGACCCCGCCTTGCAAGGGCCTGCGATTTTGGAACGTTTAAAAACCTCTAATTATGGCCGTTGTGTCTATAAAATGAACAACGACCAACCCGACCACTATACCAGCATTTATCAGTTTGACAAAGGCGTGCTGGCTACTTTTGGCCTCGAAGCGTTCACGGGCTGGGAAGCGCGCAAAACCCGCGTTATGTTCAGCATGGGAGAGATTGAAGGCGACAATGACCTCATCAGGGTCACTGATTTTCGCACCAAAGAAGTGACAATTTGGAAAGCAAGCACTCAAAAAGAGTTTAATAACTCAGGACACGGCGGAGGTGATTATGGCCTAATGCAAAACTTTATCCAAGCCGTTGCCCAAAACAACCCTTCCTTACTCACCTCCACCATCGAAGCCTCGATTGAGAGTCATTTGATGGGCTTTATGGCCGAAGAAAGCCGTAAAAATGGCCGTTCGATGGATATTAAAGTTGGGTAATACCACTCTAACCTCCTGAATTCGGGAGGTTAGTTTGACACTCAATCACTCGACATTCTAATTATATCCTCTCGCTTGCATTTGAAACAATTCGGCATAGCGGCCTTTTTTCGCCATCAACGTTTCGTGGCTACCCGATTCCAGCAACTCACCGTTTTCAATCACAATGATACGGTCAGCCATGCGGACGGTGGAGAAACGGTGCGAAATCAACAACGCCATTTTTCCTCGCGTCAATTCCGAGAAACGTTGAAACACCTCATATTCGGCGCGGGCGTCCAAAGCCGCCGTGGGTTCGTCCAAAATCAATAATTCAGAATCTCGCATGTAGGCGCGGGCCAGGGCAATTTTTTGCCACTCTCCGCCCGACAACTCCGTACCTCCGCTAAAATGCCGCCCCAATACCTGCTGCAATCCATTCGGAAATTTTTGAATCAAACTCGCGGCTAAACTCCGTTCGGCGGCGGTTTCCACGCGTTGAAGTTCGTGAATATGCTCGATGTCACCCACGGCAATGTTGGCCTGCGCGGTCATCATCAAACGAATATAATCCTGAAAAATCACCCCAATGTGGCGTTGCAATTCACCCAAATCGTACTCGCGCAAGTCCACGCCATCCAGCAAGATACGGCCTTCGGTGGGGTCGTACAAGCGGGTCAACAATTTTACAAGGGTCGTTTTTCCTGCCCCATTTTCGCCCACAATCGCCAGTTTTTCACCTTTTTTTAGGGTAAAATTGAGACCCTGAAACACCCATTTGGAGGCATTTAGGTAGCGAAAACTGACGTTTTCAAACACAAAACCTTCTTGAATGACACTAGGGAATGGACGCGGATGCAGCGGCGAAGCCACCTCGGGTTGGATGCGAAAGAAATTGAAAAAATCTTTGAGGTACAATGCCCCCTGTGAAATGCTCGTAAAGCGGTTCAAAACCCCTTCAAGCGACGATTTTAGCTGTCGAAACGACCCTGCCAAAAACGTTAAACTCCCCAATGTAATGCTTCCTTTGACGGTTTCCAGCCCGATATAACCATAAGCACCGTAGTAACCCGCCGTCCCTAAGGCCGTCAATAACGCACCCCAAAACGCCCGTCGCAACGCCAGTTTTTTGTTTTGCTCATAATACCTACTCGACACTTCCCGAAAACGCTCCGTCAAAAACTTCGACAAGTTAAATAGCTTTACTTCCTTGGCGTTCACGTTGCTCGCTCCTACGTAACGCAGGTAGTCAAGTTCGCGGCGTTGGGGCGTCCATTGGTACGACAGGGCGTAGCTTTCGGCACTGAAATAAAACTCGCCCAAAAACGCGGGTAAGATGCTCACTACCAGTATCAAAATCAGCCACGGACTAAACACCACCAACCCCGCTCCTAGAAAACCAATGGTAATAATATCTTGAAACTGCGCCAGTGTTTGCGTCAATAAAGCCGTCCGCCCGACGGTTTGCTGACGGGCGCGTTCCAGTTTATCGTAAAAAACGGGGTCTTCAAATTGCGCCAAATCGAGGGTAGCGGCGTGCTCCATGATTTGAATGGAAGAACGATTGGCGTGCAAATCACCCAAGAGCGCATCGAGCAAGGACGTGGCACGGTTGAGGCCATCCGACAACACCGCCAACCCAAGTTCAAGGCCAATCAACCACAACAGCCAAGACGTGTCCGTCGAGTGGGAATTGATTAACCTTACTACCTCATCAATAATCAATTTACCCAAATACAACGTACCAAAGGGGATAGCCGAACGTACCAAACGCAGCAATCCATTGCCCGCCGTCATCCACGGGTGGGTATTCCAAATTTCATTAAAAAACGAGGGTAAATACTTGAGTGCCGCAAAACGGTCTTTGAGGGTGGGTTGGGGAAGTTTGTTTTTGGGAGCCACTTATCTATTTTTCCTAAAAACAGCCTTTCCCTTTATTTAGTTTACCTCGCCCCAAACTAAAAGTGCGCCCCAAACTGTAATTTGGGACGCACTTGGCTTTACGTCTCCGACACAATTATCCAATTCCAGGCCATTCGCCACAGTCACTTATCACAACCTTCTTAGAAGTCCGTCCGTTGGGACTGCCGTAACTTTCGGCTTGTAGCACCACGTCCATTCCCTCTACCACTTCCCCAAACACCACGTGGTTTCCGTCGAGCCATTCGGTCGTAACCGTAGTGATAAAAAACTGAGAACCATTCGTATTACGACCCGCATTGGCCATACTCAGTATTCCTGGCCCTACGTGCTTCAACTGAAAATTTTCATCGGCAAACTTCTCTCCGTAAATAGACTTTCCACCCGTACCATTGCCTTTGGTAATATCGCCTCCTTGGAGCATAAAACGAGGAATGATGCGGTGAAAAACACTTCCTTTAAAGCCAAAACCCTTTTCGCCCGTCGCTAATGCTCGGAAATTCTCGGCGGTTTTGGGGACAATATCCGCGCGTAATTCAAAAATAACTCTTCCTAAAGGGGCACCATCGGCCGTAATATCAAAGTAAACTCTTGGATTGGTAGGCATTTGTTTATCTTGTTTGAATAAAATTTAAAGGTAGTAATTTATTAGTTAAGCCCCTCTGATAGATTAAAAAAAGGGAGTTCTCGTCTTATGTGATGGTTGTTATACCATCACATAAATGAACGACCACCATGAAAAAATACCTTTGGGGACTAGGCGCGCTGGCCATGACCAGCGGATTAGTCGCTAGTTATCAGAACGACAACCCCAGTCGCGCTTCACAAAATAGCCTCGATAGCGTGTATGCCAAGCTTACACAAGACCAAAAACACGACCTCAAGTATGCAGTAGGAGCATTGGAAGTAGCCGATGGCTTGGAAGCCAATCTGTTCGCCTCTGAACCCATGATTACCAACCCCACCAACATCGACATCGACCATCGGGGGCGGGTATGGGTGCTCGAAGCCTACAACTACCGCCCGGCCATTACGGGAAACCCTACCCACTCCGAAGGAGATCGCATCCTGATTTTGGAAGATACCAACGGCGACGGCAAAGCTGACCTTAGCAAAGTATTTTACCAAGGCCCCGAAGTGGCTGCCCCGCTGGGGGTTTTGGTCATGGGCAACCGCGTTTTGGTGTCACAAAGCCCGTACGTTTGGTTGTTTACCGACGAAAACGGTGACGACAAAGCCGATAAAAAAGAGATTGTTTTTCAGGGAATTAAGGGCGAACAGCACGACCACGGAATGCACGCCTTTACCTTTGGTCCCGACGGAAAACTGTATTTCAACTTTGGGAACGAAGGGAATCAACTACTAGACGGCAAAGGTCAGCCCGTACTCGACCAAGACGGACAACCCATCGACCGCAAAAAATACAAGCAGGGAATGGTATTTCGTTGCGACCCTGATTTTAAAAACGTAGAAGTACTCGGGCATAATTTTCGCAATAATTACGAAGTGGCCGTGGATAGCTACGGCACCATGTGGCAGTCAGACAACGACGACGATGGCAACAAGGGAGTCCGTATCAATTACGTGATGGAATACGGCAACTACGGCTACACCGACGAAATGACGGGGGCAGGTTGGAGTGCCAATCGAACCAATATCGAAGCCGAAATTCCTTTCCGCCACTGGCACCTAAACGACCCAGGCGTAGTTCCAAACTTACTCCAAACGGGCGCAGGCTCGCCTACGGGTATGGTGATTTACGAAGGTGAACTATTGCCAAGCGTCTTCCAAAACCAAATGATTCACTGCGATGCGGGGCCAAACGTAGTTCGTTCGTATCCCGTTGAAAAAAATGGCGCGGGCTACAAAGCCACCATGCTGAACGTACTGTACGGCAAACGTAACCAATGGTTTCGGCCATCGGATGTGTGCGTGGCGCCAGATGGTTCGCTTTTCGCCGCCGACTGGTACGACCCAGGCGTAGGCGGTCACCAAGCGGGCGATTTGAACCGTGGACGCATCTACCGCATCACCCCCCCAAATACCTATTACAAAACCCCTACCCACGATTTCACAACGTTAGAAGGTGCGTTGAAAGCCATTCAAAGCCCCAACGTTTCGGTGCGTTATTTGGCGTGGAACAAAATTCGTAGCCTCGGCCAAAGTGCCGAAAGTGAGCTGTCGAAAATGTACCAAAACTCTACCAATCCCCGCATGAAGGCGCGGGCGTTGTGGTTGTTGAGCAAACTTCCCAATGGGCATAACTACGTCAGTACAGCCTTAAACGACGCCAACGCTGATTTACGCATTACCGCCATTCGAGCCGCACGCCAAATTACGGCCAAAGGGGTGTTACCATTGACTGTTGAACAATTAAATCTCTTAGCTTCTGACTCAGAACCGCAGGTTCGTCGGGAAGTAGCTTTGGCGATTCGTCATAATACGGACGACCTCGCGGCGGATATTTGGGCACAATTGGCCAACCGCTACGACGGACAAGACCGCTGGTACCTCGAAGCCCTCGGAGTATCGGCCGATGGTCAATGGGATAAGTTTTTTGGCACTTGGCTCAAACTCGCAGGGCCTAACCCAACTGCCTCAGCCAAAGGAAAAGACCTCGTTTGGCGGGCACGGACGGCCGCCTCGGTGCCGTTATTGGCCTCGTTGGCGGGCGATAAAAACGTGGCGTTAAAAGAACGCCTTCGCTATTTCAGGGCGTTTGATTTTAACCCAGGAGCAACTGAAAAATCGACGGCGTTGCTGGAATTAATGAAAACCAATACCGACACCGAAATTACAAAATTGTGCCTCCGTCACCTCGACCCAGGCTTTGTGAAAACTTCGCCCTTGGCACAGCAAAACCTTCAAAAACTGCTCGATGCCAGCTACGGTACGGGCGAATACATGGATTTGGTACAACGATTTGAACCTGCCAGTGAAGCAAAACGCTTACTGCAACTCGCCCTCGACAAACCCATGCAACGCGAAGGTCGGGATGCCGCACGTCAGTTGTTGAAACAAGAACAAACGCCGCTTCTTTGGGCTACTATCAACGGTACAGACGCCGCCAAAGCCCAAAATACGTTGATTGCGCTTCGTGGAATTGGGAGTAAACCATCTTTAGACATTCTCAAAACCGTAGCACTTGACCCCAAACGCCCCAAAGCCATTCGGACGGAAGCTACGCGGGCATTAGGCGGAAGTATGGATGGCGAAGACCTCGTGCTCGACTTGCTCCAACAAGGCAAGATTACCAACGATTACAAAGCAGCGGCCGTGCAGGGCGTAAGCGGTGCTTGGCGCAAAAACGTTCGGATTCAGGCCGCTAAATACCTTGATGCCGTTCCTACGAAAGCAGGCAAAAAATTACCTCCTGTCAGTGAACTCATGACCCTCACAGGCAACGTAGCCAACGGCAAAACGGTATTTGCTAATTACTGCGCTATTTGCCACCAAGTCAACGGCGAAGGGGCTGATTTTGGGCCTAAATTATCCGAAATTGGCAGCAAACTTGGCAAAGATGGTCAATATATGGCTATTTTCTACCCAAGTGCGGGGGTAAGCTTTGGCTTTGAAGGCTACGAAGTGAAGTTCAAAGACGGCAGTACGACGGTCGGAATTGTAGCCAGTAAAACCGAAACTGATTTACTACTCAAATTCCCTGGAGGTACAACCCAAAGTTACAAAATGAGCCAGGTTGTTTCGATGAAAAAACTTGACGAATCACTGATGACGGCTGGCCTTCATGAGTCGATGAGCCAACCAGAGTTAGTTGATTTAATTGAGTATTTATCCAGTCTTAAACGTAAATAAATGAAAACGCCATTTTTAGTAACACTTTTTGCTTTTTGCTCATTTTTTTCCAGTCACGCCCAGCCTTCAAAGGCCATCAATGTAGCCACTTACAATTTGCGCTACGATACGCCCAACGATGGCCCTAATGCTTGGCCTAATCGCAAAGAAAACGTCAAAGCCCTCGTACGTTTTCACGAATGGGATATTTTTGGAACCCAAGAGGCATTACGACACCAACTCAACGGTGTTGCTGAATTAACAGAATTTGCGTTTGTGGGCAAAGGCCGTGACGACGGAAAAGAAGCAGGGGAGCACTCAGCGATTTTTTACAAAAAAGACCGTTTTCAATTGCTTCAATCGGGTGATTTTTGGCTTCGCGAAACCCCCGAAACGCCAGGCAAAGGCTGGGACGCGACTTGCTGCAATCGGATTTGTAGTTGGGCAAAATTTAAAGACCTCACTACCAAAAAAGAGTTCTACTTTTTCAACGTCCACTTCGATCACCAAGGCGTAGAAGCCCGCCGTCAATCGGGGCATTTAATGGTCAAAAAAATGAAGGAAATTGCGGGTAATGCGTTGGTCATTTGTACGGGAGATTTTAACTCAACCCCCGAAACGGAACAAATTCAACTCATGAAAGGTGCGCTCAACGATACGCACGACGTGTCGGTAGCCCCAGCTTATGGGCCAGAAGGCACTTTCAATGCGTTCAAATTTGATGCCCCCATGAAGCAACGCATCGACTATATCTTTGTCAGTTCGCCCATCAAAGTGTTGAAATACGGCGTTTTAACCGATGCCAAAGACCAACGTTATCCTTCTGACCATCAGCCTGTAGTTGCCAAAATCGTATTTTATTGATACCCGATACCCGGCTCACTAATTTAGAGTGAGTCGGGTATTTTGTTGTAAAGTATCCCTATTTTCACGTACCTTTACTAGCCTAACTCTTCCCTAACCAACCACCATGCAACGTCGTTTTATTACGTCGCTCTTTTTTATTTTTGTAGCACTTTTGGTTCATTCCAAAGGGCATTTACCTAATTCATTATTGGGATTTAATCCACGTGTTCAAGCTTTGGCCTACCAATACCCTGTTCAAGCTCAATTAATTTTTGATGCAGGAAACGAAGCCAATACCTACACCGACCAGCGCTTTGGGGCGGGTGCACAAGCACAAAACGACAACAGTTCCAACGCCTTCCGACACTCGGTTTGGAATGCCTTGGCGGTTAAAAAACTCAAAGACATCGGGGCTACTGAAGCCGCGGCTACCGAAATTGTAAGGCAGTTTACCTCAGCTTACGAATACAACGACGCAGGTACAGCACTGGTAAAAAACGCCGCCTCTGCCATGGACCTACACAATAACTTGGTGGGGCGTTCTTTCAAAAACTACACGACCATCAATCAACTTCTGGATAGCTTATATTTAAAATCCATTGAACCTAAAGTAGTTACGGTGAGTCTTGAGCAAAACTTAGCCAACCACAATACCGATACCAATACCGCATGGGCACTCCTCGAAAACACTGCAAGTTCGACGTTAGAGGTGAATAAACTATTGTACCGAATCGACCCATGTACAACCATTTTGCTTTTAAACCACACTGTTTCTGAGGCTGTAAAATTTGAAGTAAGTGACAATATCCAAGCCAAAAACGTTGTTTCAGCCACGGCAAAAGTGACCTACGACGCTCAAAAATACGTGCAGTTAAACCCAGGATTTAAGGTCGAAGCAGGCAGTGTTTTTACGGCCTACATTGACGGCTGTGGCCACAAATAGGGCTTTATCCTTTCACAAGTTGATGTAAAGTAGTAGGGTCAACGGTATGGCGGCCTCCAAAAGTCACCACTTCTAAGTGAGGAATGGCAAACCGAATAGGCTCTTCGTATTTTTGGGCATCAAGTTGTACCAAATATTCATCTTGCAAACCATACACGAGCGTAGTAGGAACGTTAGTCAATTTACTGGGGTCAATCACGTCGGCGATACCATTTCCGAAAAAGCCTGCCCAAATAAGCAAACGGTCGCAGCGAACATAATCGCTGTTGAGCCACCGAAGCAAAGTCGCATTCCCCTGCGAAAACCCAAGGAAATTAATGGTCAGCTTATACACATCTCTGCCCTCCAATAACGTGTCATAGAGGTGATTGAGGTAAAAGATATAGTCTGAGATTTCGTGAGGCCGTTCTTCTTTCGTCATCCACGACGCCCCCACCCTACCCGAAACACCTTCGAGGTAAAACCGAGATAAAGCTTCAGGAGCAACGATAAAGGTTTGGCCGTCGTTCAACACTTCAAATTTTCGGATAAAAAACTGCGCCAATTGCCCATATCCGTGCAGTACAAACCAAACATTTTGGGTCGACTCGTTGAGTTCGCCCAGCGTAAAATAACGCGCCGTTCGCTTTACCTGTAAGTGATGTTCTTGCATAAAATGGAGTATATTTATTGGCAATATTCGTACTTAAAACCCGAACTGACAACGTGAAACCCAACCTTTTTTTCTACGTTCTGCTGCTCGCTCATCCCAACCTTACCTCGTCAAGAAAATAAAAAAGACACGTCCCAACTAAAAGTCGAGGCGTGTCCAACCCATACAGCCATTTTAAAAATATTTTCCTTAATGTAAGATTACTTGGATAAATTGTGAAACAACTTCTGTTGTTTTAACAATTATATAACATTTCATCCCTTTTAATTAGTTCCCTTACGTCTATCTCTTCTGTTTTCTCTTCGATTGCAAACATCTTCGCGACGGTCGTGTTTATCTTCTTTGCGGTCTCTTACATCCTCTCTTCTATCGTGGAGATGCTTACGATGATGAAATTTACGTGATTTTTCCGTTGCTTGAGCCGAAATTGAGATAAATCCAAGGATTAACGCGGCAAAAATGAGTTTTGTTTTCATAGTAACTAACTATCTAGGCAGTTTGTTTTTTGTTTGTATTGTTTAGATGCAGCATCCATAAAAAAGTTTAAACGTTTATCATTTTTTTACAAAGTTGCCCAAACCTTCCAAGTTTGAAAACCACGACCTAGGAACTTAGAAAGTCTTCAACTACCGATTCAAGCCAACTTTTAACCCACCAAACCAAAAACGCCCTTGTGCTGGCTCAAAATAGCGGTTGGCACTCGCATTTATTTGAACGTTCTGAAAATAGGTTTCATTCAACAAATTATTTACCCCCACAAAAGGCTCAATGTGAAACTTCCGCCACGTCTTTTGTCCACCCAAACGTAGATTCACGAGGCTGTATTTATTGGCAGTCACGGCGTTGGCATCATCAGCGTAGAGTTGACTTGCATGGCGTACCTGAGCAATCGCAAATAGCCCCGAAGGCGTAAAATAGCGAAGCTCGACCTGCGCAGCATTTTTAGGAATCCCTGGCAGTACATTCCCGTCAAATTTCCCTGCCGAAGTTCGGTATTCAAGGTAATTAAAATGCGAATAAGTATAGTTAGAAAACAGGGTTAAACCTTTGGCCAACATCACATTCAAACTTGCCTCAATGCCTTGTCGTTTGGAACGACCTGCGTTTCGAAAAAACACCCGCCCGGCTTGTCCCGTAATTTGGTACGGCACCAATTCGTCTTTTACCTCAATCGTAAACAACGCCAAATCAGCCCGAACGCGCTGTCCAAAATAGGTCTTCGCCCCTATCTCATAATTCAGGGCTTGCTGTGGATTTAGCTCAAGGTTAAATCCACCCGTCCCCGAAGGATTATTCGACAACTCACTCATGGTTGGGGTTTCAAAGCTACTTCCTAAGTTGGAATAGAGATTAACCGCAGGAGAAACTTCCCACGACAGTCCCAACGTAGGATTGATACGACTATAATTACGACCACCCGATTGGTCGCCGTCCGACATAAAATAATCGGTTGCTTTCAAGCGAATCACATCCGAACGTAGCCCTACCAACATCGTTATTTTTTTGTACGAAAGCTCTTGAGTAATATACGAGGCAATGTTCTTAAACGATTCCAACTGGTCGAAAGTTAACTTTCCCCGTACCCCCGTCAGGTTATCAAATCGTCGGCGGGTGTCTCCTTGCGACTCTAAGTCCATTCCTATCCGAAAACGGTAACTAAGGAAATCAAATTTCTGAGAAAACTGGTACTGAAAACTACCTCCTGCAAACGTTCGATTGATAGTTCCTGCCCCTGCGGCCTGAAACGCCAAATAATTGGCAAAATCGCGTTTTGTTCCAAAAGCACGCACAAAAATCAGATGATTACCCATCGTTTTTTCAAACGTGATTCCCACACGGCCTTGCGTCACCGACTCTCCTGCCAAAAATCGAAGGTTGTTTGGATGGGCTTGGCGACGATTTTCGGCTACTTGCGCTAATGTAAGTCCTCCTGGGTCGTCAGCTAAAGGGCTGTTGCCGTAGTTGGCCAATACCGAAAGGCGCGTCAACGAATCAAAATCATAGCGTAGTTTAAGGTTCAAAATCGTACTTTCCATGCGACTATTGGCGCGGTAACCTTCTGATTGGTTACGAGTTGCTACCAATACCATTTGAAGTTTTTTTTGTTGCACCCCCATTTTAAAACGCCAACTCCGCATACCGTACGAACCCACGGTTCCTTGCACCTCGGCCAACGGCATTTGGGCCACATTGTCTGTTTGTAAACTTATTACCCCTCCCGCTGCATTGCCAAACAATCCCGACGACGGCCCACGCATCACCTCCAACCGCTGCATAGCACCCATATCAATATTATCGACGTCGGCTTGGCCATCAGGAGTAGATTCAGGAATGCCGTCCACATAGAGACGAATCCCGCGAATCCCAAACGCTGCACGTGCGCCAAATCCCCGAATCGAAATTCGAAGGTCTTGGGTATAATTATCAGGATTTTGGGCAAAAAGCCCTGCCACTCCTCCCAGCGATTCAAACATCGAAAGTTGGGGCTGCCCTATCTGGATTCGACCACCGCTGAGCACAGTCAATGCCGCTGGCAAACGTTTTTCATTGATTTCAAGTCGCGTAGCAGTCACGGTCACGGGAGCTAGTTGGCGTAGTAGCACTGTGTCTTTTTTTTGGGCATTGGCTGAATCAATTCGAATGAGAAGCAGCAACGAAAAGCTTAATGCAATTTTAATTCCCAAACCCTGTTGTTTTTTTATAGAAATAATCATAAAATTGTTGGTATATATCCAATAATCAGTGTGAACGGTCGCTATTCAAATTAACATTTCCTCTTTATGAATTCGTTCGACATTAAAACCCATCTCCAAAGCAGAAAGTTAGAACTCGTTGTAGAAAACCGTACTGCCTATACCCTTGATAATGCCGAACTCAATATTTACGAAACCCACCAAGCCGCCCAAAACGTAGAGCTTACTTTTTCTAATCCCGTACTGGCAAGTATGATTCGGGGTAAGAAAGTAATGCACCTGACCAACTCGCCTTCCTTCGATTTTTTTCCTGGTGAATCGGTGATTGTCCCTGCCCATCAAACCATGCGCATTGACTTTCCCGAAGCTCACAGCCAAAACCCCACTCAGTGCTTGGCATTGGCGATTTCGCCCTCTAAGATTCGTACCATTGTCGAAACCCTCAATGAGCACTCTCCATTAGTAGACAATAACCAAGGCTGGCAGTTTGCCAACGACAATTTTTATTTTACCAACGAAGCTGCTATTCATCAACTCATTGGGCGGCTTATTTATCTGTTTACCGAAAACAATGCGGCTAAAGACTACTTCGCCAATTTGGTACTGCAAGAACTTATTGTCCGCCTCATGCAAACCAAAGCACGCATGGTGCTTAGTACTAATCTTCAACAGTTGGCTAATACCAATCGGCTTGCGTATGCCGTTAAGTATGTACAAGAGAATATTCACCGAAATCTAACCATCAAAGATCTGGCCGACAAAGCCTGCATGAGCGAGCCTAATTTCTTTCGTTGTTTCAAACAGCAGTACGGCATTACCCCCGTAGAATACATTAACCAACAACGAATTCAATTGGCAATGAAGCTTTTATACAACACATCGTACAGTGTTTCAGACATTTGTTTTGCGTGTGGCTATAATAATCTCAACTACTTCCAAAAAGTCTTCAAAAAAGCCACGGGCGATACCCCCGCCAATTACCGCAAAAAAATCGTTAAGTTCTAATCACGCTTTTTGATAGAATTGTTCTGTTTTTTAATACAATAGTGCCATGCATAGAGTATTATATTGTAGTAGCTTTGAAATATTATTATTTCAATAATTTTTATTACTTAACCACCTCTTTTTTATATGGAACTTACAGGAACTCATACTCTTAACGCATCCGCTGAAACCATTTGGGCAATGTTGATGAACCCTGATACATTGGCCAAAGTGACGCCAGGTATATCGCGCCTTGAGCTCGAAAGCGAAGGTGTTTACAAGGCCATTGCTGAGGTAAAAATTGGGCCAGTTGCGGGCAAATTTGAAGGAAAAGCCGAAGTAGCCAATGCCGTTGCTCCTCAGAGTTTTACGTTGCGTGTAGTTCAAAATAGCAAAATTGGCAACGTCAATGCCGATATTAATATGATGCTCAAGCCACTTTCAGATTCTCAAACCGAATTATCCTTTGACGGAAAAGCTGATATGTCAGGGCTATTGGCTCGTACGGGGAATCGCGTGATGAGTGGCGTCGCCAGCACTTTGACCAAACAATTTTTCAAAAATTTCGAAGACGAACTCTCCACAGCAGGTTAGAACGTACCAAGCAAAGGTTGACCACAACCCGACCGAAGAGCCCTGTTCCAAAATTTGGAAGGGCTGAAACAAAAAACATCTTTCCTTTAAACCGTGCGAAAGCACATAACTTTTTAAGAAGTATGCCAAAAATAACAGTAACTGTCAACGGTACTCAACACACTCACGAGGTAGAAGGCCGTTTGCTTTTGGTACATTACCTACGCGATGTTCTTGGCCTCACTGGCACGCACGTAGGCTGTGATACCAGTAGCTGCGGTGCTTGTACAATTCACCTTAACGGCAATGCCGTTAAATCGTGCTCCATGCTTGCCGCCCAGGCCGACGGTGCCACCATCACCACCATCGAAGGGCTGGCCTCGGGCGACGAATTGCACCCACTCCAAGTAGGCTTTAAAGAAGAACACGGCCTTCAGTGTGGCTTCTGCACCCCTGGCATGATTATGTGTGCAGCCGATTTGCTCAACCGTAACCCAAATCCTACCGAACAAGAAATTCGCGAAGGGTTGGAAGGAAACATTTGCCGCTGCACGGGTTATCACAACATCGTTCGGGCGGTGCAACACGCTGCTGGACAATTGGAAGCCGCCTCCTAAACGCTGGCAGGCCATCCCTAATACAGGGATATAACCCAATTTTTAGGATTTAATAAAACCAATTGACTCCCTAATCAATGACGGTTAACAAGAGATAAAAAAACTCCCCCATCGGGGCTGGGGGGCTAACTATCATGAGCAATAAATTCATTGGAAAATCAGTAAAACGCACTGAAGACAAGCGTTTTATCACTGGTAAAGGTCGCTATACCGACGACATCAACCTCCCAGGTATGACCCACGCCTATATCCTTAGAAGTCCGTACGCCCACGCGCGCATCAAGAGCATCGACACCTCAGCCGCGGCTGCGATGCAAGGAGTTGTGACCATTATGACGGGCGATGAAGTAGGCCACTATGGCGTTCCTTGTGGCTGGCAGGTCAACTTCAAAAATGGCGACACTATGAAAGAACCTCCTCACCCGCTGTTGGTCAAAGACAAAGTACGCCACGTAGGGGATGCGGTTGTGATGGTCGTCGCTGAGAGTCGCGAAATAGCGCAAGACGCTGCCGAGGCTATCATTATTAATTATGAAGTACTTCCTGCCGTTACCGACGCCTCCAAGGCCGTAGAAGCCGGTGCGCCTTTGGTTCACGACGATGTTCCCAACAATATTTGTTTTGACTGGGAAATTGGCAATCCAAAAGCTGAGGTAGATGAAGCGATGGCATCAGCAGCTCATATTACTACTTTAGAGTTTGTCAATCAGCGGGTTTCTCCCAATGCCATGGAGCCACGCAGTTATATTGGCCATTACGACGGCGTTTACGATAAATACACGCTCTATACTTCCACCCAAAACCCGCACCTCATTCGTTTGTTGATGTGTGCGTTTGTATTGGGTTTGCCCGAACACAAGGTGCGCGTTGTAGGCCCCGACGTAGGTGGTGGTTTTGGTTCAAAAATTTATCACTACACCGAAGAAGCATTGGTCACGCTTGCGGCTAAAAAAACAGGCCGCCCTGTCAAGTGGACCGAAACACGTTCAGAGGCATTTTTAACCGATGCCCACGGCCGCGACCACGTCACCAAAGCAGAAATGGGTTTTGATGGTGACGGCAAAATCGTCGGCCTTCGCATCAAGACGTTTGCCAATTTGGGTGCTTACCTTTCTACATTCTCAACGGCGGTTCCGACTTATCTGCACGGTACGCTTTTACAAGGAGTTTACACCACACCTAAGATTCACTTAGAAATGACGTGCGTGTTTACCAATACAACTGCCGTCGATGCTTATCGTGGTGCAGGTCGACCCGAAGCTACTTATTTATTGGAACGCCTTCTCGACCTTTCGGCCTTAGAAATGGGTGTTGACCCTACCGAATTACGTCTCAAAAACTTTATTCCTGCCTTCGACGGCATAACACAGCCTGGCTACCAAACCAATGTCGCTCTGCAATACGACAGTGGTAACTACCACGGTGTGCTTCAGCGCGGCCTCGAAATGCTTGGCTACGAAGATTTCCGCAAAGCCCAAAACGAAGCCGCCGCTTCGGGTAAACTCCTTGGCGTAGGTTTCTCCACCTACATTGAGGCTTGCGGTATTGCCCCGTCGGCCGTTGTAGGTTCGTTGGGTGCGCGCGCAGGTTTGTACGAAGTGGGTCAAGTGCGCGTTCAGCCCACAGGAAAAGTTAGCGTATTTACGGGAGCCCATTCCCACGGACAAGGGCACGAAACGACGTTTGCACAAGTAGTTGCCGACCGCCTTGGTATTCCGATGGAAGACGTAGACATCATTCATGGCGATTCCGATACGGTTGCATTCGGGATGGGTACGTACGGCTCCCGTTCGTTGGCCGTAGGAGGCAGTGCAATTATGAAGAGTTTGGATAAAATCATCGAAAAAGGTGCCAAAATCGCGGCGCACAAACTCGAATGTTCACCCGATGACATTGAATTTGCGGATGGTAAATTTACCGTCAAAGGGACAGATAAATCATTAGGTTTTGGCGATATTGCCCTGACGGCTTACGTACCACACGTGTATCCTGCCAACCTTGAGCCAGGGCTTGACTTTAGCAGTTTCTACGACCCTACCAACTTTACGTATCCGTTTGGTTGTCATATTGCGGTGGTAGAAGTTGACAAAGAAACAGGAGCAACCAAAGTAAAACGTTTCATCGCTGTCGACGACGTTGGAAATGTGATTAACCCAATGATTGTGGACGGACAAATCCACGGTGGTGTGGCTCAGGGGATTGGACAAGCCTTGTTAGAAGGGGTTGAATTTGATGGGAATGGCCAAATTATTAACGGCTCGTACATGGATTATGCCATGCCACGTGCGGATGATTTGCCGATGTTTGAACTCGACCGCCAAGTAACGCCCTGTCCGCATAACCCACTTGGGGTTAAAGGAGCGGGTGAGGCAGGGTGTATTGGCTCTACTCCTGCCGTGGTCAATGCCGTGATTGATGCGCTTTGGTCAGCAGGTCATCAAGTCAAAGACATCCGTATGCCGCTTACTCCTGAGCGTGTTTGGTCAGCAATGCAATAGCTCCCAACCCCGAAGGGGAGTTCTTTGTTCGGGGAATCTCTGCCCTAGTTGAGAGATTAAACTATAAATCCCCCCTTCGGGGGCAAGGGGGCTTTTAAGCATTTAAACATGATACCACAAGCAGTTGATTATAAACGCGCAGGGTCGGTGAGCGAGGCGATTAGCCTTTTGGCAGAAAACCCAGATGCAAAAATTTTGGCAGGCGGCCACAGCCTTATTCCCGCCATGAAGCTTCGTCTCAACAGCCCTTCATTGTTGATTGACATTGCTCGTATTCCCGAGTTACGCTACATCGAAGTCCGTGATGGTGGCGTGGCGATTGGAGCTGCCAGTACACACCATGACATTATTTCCAATGCAGAAATTCAGAGTCGCTACGGGGTAATGATTGAAGCAGGAGAACTCATTGGTGATACCCAGGTTCGCAATGTAGGTACTTTGGGCGGAAGCATAGCCCATGCCGACCCCTCGGCAGACTGGCCTGCGGCCTTGATTGCCCTCAATGCCAGTATCAAAGTAGAAGGCCCCAACGGTGCCCGTGAGATTCCAGCGACGGAGTTTTTCTTAGGGTTTTTCTACACGGCCCTCGAAGAAGGCGAAATTGTTACTGAAGTTGTGCTTCCAGCCCCTGCGGCAGGTTCGCG
Organism: Runella sp.; assembly: GCA_023254175.1. GTDB lineage: Bacteria > Bacteroidota > Bacteroidia > Cytophagales > Spirosomataceae > Runella. The sequence continues at coordinate 19,597 of JALQYJ010000023.1, forward strand.
CAGTGTTTATCGTAAGTTTATGCAACCTGCCTCTCGTTTTGCGATTGTAGGTTGTGCCGCTTCGGTCACTATTGATGGCGGCACTATCACCGATGCCACTATTTCCTTGACGGGCGTAAGCGCCGACGGTGCCTTTTTGGACGAAGCCGTAGGAGCTGCGCTTATCGGTAAGTCTGCCTCTCTCGAAACCATCGAAGCAGCCGCTAATGCCGCCGCCGAAGGGGTTGAGTTGAATGAAGATCATTATGCTTCGAAAGCCTATCGTAAACATCTGGCCAAGGTATATACCAAACGCGCATTGGCAGGTGCTTGTGGCTTATAAGTAGTGTGGGCGGGTTACTTTACTCATAACCCGCCCCATTTTTACTCTGGTATCAACACCAGTCGTTTGTCAATATCCTGTAATTTATATTTTATCTCCCGAACTCCACCCGTTGCTTTGGCATTGATATCACCTGAGAGATAAATAGGAAACTGCCGAATCAGGTGATCATCTGCCATTTTGAACATGTCGTGCCCCATGTACCCTTTCGATAATTCGGGCGTCAGAGGAGCCATGTGGATTTTGTCAAACGAGTCGGGGAAAAATTGGTAGCCATATACTTTTCCAAAAGCTCCGCTGCCGTACGTACACGAATAGATATAAATCTCTGGGGAATTGTTTTGGTCCAAGTCAGACGTTTCGGCATTAATGACCCAACCGTCGGTTTTCTGGCGAATCGTAATTAATAATTGGTTATTACGGCTCACTTTCATCACCATTTCACGCACAGCTCCCGCCTCACTTGTACTGATTTCGAATTGATGTTTCTTAAAAATAAGCGTTTTTTCGAAGCGTTCGACGTTAATATCTTCCGTTATAGGTGGGCGCAATGAAGTTACCATTGTCACTACAACAAGGGTACTTAAAAGCAGTATTTTCCCAAACTGAATCAAATTTTCAGAAATATATAGCCTCCAATGAAGCCATTTTGTGCTTCAATAAACGATATTAAACGTCTTTCTGTTAAAACACAAGCAAAAAAACGGCCAAAAGTACTTTCGTGATACAACTACCTCTTTTGAGGTCTTATAACTCACTACTTTTTTACACTCTGCCTAACAAACGATAAAATAAAAATGTACTTAAACTGGCTTGAGTGCAATTGAGCAAGAGCCTCTTCTTTTACAAAAAAACGTTGATTTTTACCAATCCAATGAGTGTTGACACAGTGTATACAAATTCATTTATTTTAGGTAGAAACAAAAAAGCAAGGGCCATAAGTCCTTGCTTTTTTGTTATTTTTCGAACGTTCCAATAACCTAGTCTATTATTTTTCCAGCTCAACACCCTTATCCCTAATCAGGCGAAACTCCCTAAAACGACGTAAAGTTGAAAGTGCAAAACCAATCACGAGCACAAGCGTTCCAATCCAAAGCACATTGATAAGCGGCTTCTCAACTGCTTTCATTACAATGTAGTCTCGTTGTTTCGAATTCACTGCAAAGCTAAAGGTGCCCGTTTTAGGGTCAATTTCCATGAACTGAATCCGCAATCCAAGTTCTTCGCTTACTTCGGGCTTCCGCATTACCATACGGTCTTGGTTGATGGCAAACGTAGGTGCAATGAAGTACTCACGTTCTTTATCCAATACCTTGATTTGTGCTTTTACTGCAATGTCGTTGGGATTCAACGAAACTCCCTCAACGGCATTAGTGCGGGTAACACTTTCGAGCACCGCCACGTAGTCATTGACAAAAAACGTATCCTGCAACGCCACTCGAAAATTTTCGGTAGGCGACCATTCCTCTGTCTCGCTGGGGTTTCCTCCCACAGTCACAAACGAATACAAATCTTTATTGAGTTCACGTTTAATGTCAGGCGACACCACCAATCCCATACGTTTATTAAACTGCGCCCGCGGAAAAAGTGTCGTGATGCGACCCGTCGGTTCGCGGTATTCCACTTCGTAGAAAACGTTTTCGGGATACACCGCTACCGTATCGCCTTTTTTATGGTAAGTTTTTTCGCCAACTGTAATATCTCTCAAACAAACCGCGTGGAAATCACCCTCAATAATATCTAACCAACTACTTGGTACGTACTGCGGTACATCACGGATTTCGGTCCGAGGACCACGGTAGGTCAACAAATAATCGCCCATACGCGTCGATTGGCCCAGCCAAAGCAAGACATTTTCTTTGTTTTCTTTATTATCGTCTTTGGTAAAAAAGTCGTCTTTTGAAATCAAAAGCCCCGAGCCATTGAGCGACACTACCTTTTGATACCCCGAAGACCATAAAATACCAATCAACATCAATGCCACGCCAATGTGGGTAATCGCTCCCCCTGAAAGTCGGTAGCTTCCTTTGAGCACCCCCAAAATAATAACCATATTTGCCACTAACGCAAACACCGAAGCCGTCAGCAAAGCGATGTAGGGAAGTTTATTAATTCCCCCAAATGTGATAAGCAAAGCAGTGATAAACAATGAAATCCAAAGGGGCGTTAGCAAATCCTGCATTTTACCCTTTTGAACACGTTTCCACCAAAAATACTGGCCAATACCCGTCAAGATGGCAATGACCGCAAAAAACCAGAGTTGGAATTTTGTATAATACGTTATGGCATCGGTAGGTGGTGCTAGTTTAGATACCCCTCCAAAACTTTCCACGATTTTGTTCCAAACAGGAATAGAAGTAGGGATAATCACCTGAAAACTTGCCAAACAAATCACGGTGGCCCCAATAAAAAGCCAAAACTCCCGCGAATAGGTCGAGACTTCTTCGGCATCAGTAGGGAGCAATTTCCAAGCACGGGCCGAAATAATAACCGAAACCGCAATAAAAGCCAACAAATAGAGCAACAACTGCCCTGAAAGCCCTAAATCGGTGAAGGAGTGTACAGAGGCATTTCCTAAAATTCCGCTCCGGGTAAGGAAGGTTGAATACAAAATCAGGATAAATTGAGCAATCACCAAAATCACCGAAGCTTTGAGCGCCGAAGCATTTTTCTTGGCAATAATCATGGTGTGCAAGGCGGCAATTCCTACCAACCAAGGCACATAAACAGCATTTTCGACGGGATCCCAACTCCAGTAACTATTGAAACTCAGGGTTTCGTAGGCCCAATAGCCCCCCATCAAGATACCCACGCCCAAAATCACGCCCGTTAGAAGCATCCAAGGCAAGGCTGGCCGAAGCCATTCTATGACTTGTTTTCTCCAAAGCCCTGCCATCAAATACGCAAACGGAACGAGCGTAAGCGCAAAACCCAAAAACAGCGTAGGTGGGTGAATCACCATCCAGTAATTTTGGAGTAAAGGATTAAGGCCATTTCCGTCTTGAGGAACAAAATTCGGATTAGCAGCCCAAACTGGCAAGTCGGGCATGGCTTCACGCATGGTCAAGAAAGGCGTACTTCCAATTTTGAAATCAATGCCAGGAATAATAACGCCCAGAATCATCGAGGTCAAAAACGCCTGTACCAACGTATAGACGGTCATCATAGGAGCTTCCCAGAGCTTGTTGGTACGGATTAAGATAACCCCTAAAACAGCTTGCCAAAACATCCAAAGCATAAAACTGCCTTCTTGGCCTTCCCAAAAGCACGAGAGCATATAATACCACGGTAACGCTTTCGAGGAGTGGCTCCACGCGTAGTGATACTCAAAATGGTGCCCATAAATAATGGTGTATAACGTGACGCACACGCCCAAAATGGCCGCCGCGTGTACGTAAAAAGCCCCTCTTGCGAAGCGCTTCCAAGCACTAAGTTCTAACGAATCGGGTCGTAACAGCGTAACACGCAAATAAGCATAAGTGGCTACTAATGCCGTTACAAACGATAAAATGACGAGAAGGTGTCCTAAGTTTCCGAGGGTCATGTTGAGTATAATCTACAGTTTAGCAGCCGTAGCTTCTTTAAAATCAGGCTTTTCGTTGGTGTATTTTGAAGGGCACTTCATCAAGATTTTATTACAAGCGAAGTGGTCGCCTTCCATACGCCCAATGACAACTACTTGCTCCGACTTGTCAAAATCTTGGGGTTTGGGGCTACCATACACTACTTTTTTAACAACTTTGTTGGTATCGGCTAGCATAAACTCAAAGTAGTTGGGGTCCATGACGGGGTCGTACTTCATTCCCACAATCTGTCCGTTTGTATCTTTGGTGAGTTTTCCCACCACGTGAATTTCAGTTTTCTCACCTTCTTTGGCCAATTCCTCGGCTTCCGTAAAGTTGGAATACGTACTGGCGTTTCCGTAAGTCGAAACGATGATTCCAATCGCAATCGCGATGACTATAAGTCCAAAAATGTGTATCTTTTTCATTTGTTTACTGATTTTTGATGCTTACTAAATTCGTGTTACTCCGTACTCTTCAAATAATTGTTCTTTTGTTATAATACTTAGGTTATCAGTCAACGCCTGCGCAATCAATGTCCCATCAAGTGGGGCGCAATGATGAAACGGGAGTTGAGATAGTTTATTAATATATGTGTATCTAATAGGTATTTCATAGATACATATACTCTTTAAAGTCCTCCAGAGGCTCATCAAAATCATCAGGCATGATTATATTATTTTCCCTTTAAAGCTCCCAAAACTAGTTTCCGTTCTTTCTGGCGTTGATTCTCCTTGGGCTTTATATACCAAAAAATCAACAAAGTCTTCTACCTCTGTTTGTTTTTTCAGTGGTAGTTTTTCGATTTGGGCTATCAAATCTAAAAGGCTCATTTTTTTGCTTGTTTTTCTAGCTTTGAAACTTTCCTATCTATATTCACCAAAAAGGCAATAATCCCCACAAAAATGACCGATATAACCGCAAATACCACCCAAATTTTACCATCAGCCCGCATTTGATCAGCCATTGAGATTTCCTGTTCAACAGCTTGTTGTGCAAATAGGTTTAAAGAAACCAACACAAAAAGAAGGGTAGTGATAATAATGTTTTTGCTATATTTTTTCATTTCAACTCGTTATTTTAGATTGTCCATTTTTTATTTTTAACCTTTTGATTGCCATCATCTAATCTGCCTGCTCCTCCAACTTGCGTACTCGCACTCGTACCGTAGCCATCCATGTTCCAAGTAATCCCCAGCCAATCACAGCGGGATAAAACACTCGTCGCATTTGGTTGTCCATGTCCAATTCGCTAAACGCGGGGTTACCACCGTTTCCAGGGTGCAATGAATCGGTTAAGCGAGGAAGAATAAAAATAAGAGGAATGAACACCGCATAGGCCAAAATATTATATACCGCTGAAATACGCGCCCGACGCTGTTCATCATCAAACGACCCGCGCAAAATTAAGTAGGCAAAGTACATCAACATACTGATGGCGACGCTGTTGAGCTTAGGGTCACTTGGCCAAGGGTCGCCCCACGTAACGGACGCCCACAGCGAGCCCGTAGCGCAACCCAAAATCCCCAACAAAATAGCTACGTTGGTAAATTCTACCGATTTGAGGTCGTATTGTAAATCATTGGTACGTAAATACTTAATGGCATACACCAGTGAGGTTGTGAGCATCGCAATCATGGCAAACCACATCGGTACATGAAAATACACGTTACGAATACTTTCGTTCAAAATGGCACGGCGAGGAACCGTCCCCATCAATCCAAAGTAAAGCGTATAAGTCAGCAGTAGCACCGCTACTATTTTCCACCAATTATTCTTCATAAGGTATTACTTTAATTCTCTAACTACGCCACAAATAAGGAAACAAAATTAAGGACAAACTAACCACGATGGCATCCAACGCCAACAAAATCATGACTTCTTCCGAACTAGACCCACGGTCTAGGCCATCGAGTGCATTTTTTGCTAACTTCATCACCATCAACAACATAGGGATAATCACGGGAAAACTCAGAATCGCCATCAAAGCGCCGTTGTTTTCGGCTTTGGAGGCAATCCCCGCCACCATCGTCAACGACGACGCAAAGCCGATACTTGACAAAAAAATCGTTACTAAATACATCCACAAATCACCGACAGGATTACCCATCACAAAAGCGTAAAACCCAAAACCCGTCAACGACAATACCAGCATCAATCCCGAATTATAAATGATTTTGGAAAGAATAATGCCTTGTGGGCTTGCGATGGTATAATAGTACAAAAGGCGTCCAGCGCGTTCTTGGGTAAAACTTTTAGAAATGGCATTAACCGCCGTAAACAAAATAATAATCCAGAACAACGTGTTCCACATAATGGGCGTCAGCTGGTTGGATTTGAGTTTAAAACTCAAATAACAGACAAACACCGTACTTACAATGTACAACAGCATCCCGTTGAGGGCGTAGCGTTGGCGCCATTCGAGGGTTATTTCTTTTCCGATGAGGGTACGAAGTTCTTGCATCAGGGGCAAAATTACGACACAAACCAACGCGTTGTACTGAGGAAGGTCATTAGTTTTTAATTTTTATCCAACTACGGTGCGATGCGTGCGTTTGCACCACAACAGGTACCCCAACGACGCTAGCGCCAAAACCGACGAAACATAAAAGGCCACGGGGATATTGGCGAACTTTCCGCCGTACCACCAGCCCGACCACCACGCCCCTACACCAATGCCTGCCTCAAGCGCAATGTACATGGTTGCCAATGCCCTTCCGCGATAGTCGGGGTGACTGAGGTCTATGGTCCATGCGGTTAAGGTAGGCGTGTTGAGTCCCCACGAAAGACCAAACAAAATCGCCGCCGTCCAAAAACTCCACACCGATTGGCTAACGCCCAAAATACCCATCCCAACCGCTAAAAGTATGGACGAAACAATCATCACAGGAACCCGCCCATAGACATCAGACGACTTACTCGCAAACACCCGTATCACCAACGAAGCAATGGTATAGACCGTAAAAAACAGCCCTTTATTATGAATCCCGAGGGTTTTGCTCACGTCTGGAATGAGCGTCAGAATAACTCCTGACGAAAATGAAACGGCAAACATCACCAAAAACACGTTGAGTACGCGCGGTTCAAACAAATCGGAACGACTGATTTTGAGCATACTCAATCGGAAACGTTCTTTTTGAACCAACGTTTCTTTCATGTTGAGCAAAATCAAAATCGACAACAACGCAAACGCCGATGACACAAAAAACATGGGGTTGATGCCCATCGACATCGTGAGGTAACTTCCAATGGCGGGTCCTAATGACATGCCCGTTGCGGTAAAAATCCCTAACATCCCCGCCGCCTCTCCACGACGATTTTCGGGAATGATGTCGGCGACGTAAGCCGCCGTCGCGGTTGGTTTTGTTCCCGTTGAGAATCCGTGTAAAAAGCGAAGCAACAAAAAGCCCCACACCACGTGGACAAAAGGGTAAAACAAGCTCGCCACACAGCACACCAACGACCCAAAAGCCATGACAGGTACCCGACCAATGGTATCGGTCAGTTTGCCACTAAATGGCCGCGACAATCCAGCCGTAAAAGTAAAAAGGGCAATAATCAACCCGATATGCGCTTGTCCTCCCATTGCGGTTAGGTAATCGGGCAATTCGGGAATCATCATTTGAAAACTGGCAGAAAATAGGAAGTTACTAAGGCATAGAAGCCAAAATTGCAAATTGTACATATCGACACTAATCGGTGGAACAAAAAACAAAAGAGCCGAAAGTTTCACACGGAGTTCACTTTCAGCCCTTTTGCATATCAATTTCTTTTACGTTTATCGAATCCTAAAAACCGTCTCTGGTAAATCTTCCGTATTAGCATACAAATCGGCTAGTAACAAATCAGCCCCAATCGTTTCCAAATGTATCACTGCTTCTAGCAACTTACTTTCCAACATCAACGACCAAATTCCCTGCTCACTTTTGCGCCAAAGCTCTACCCACACACGACGCGAATCGATGAGTAGGTATTCTCTGAACGTCGCGATGTCGCGATAAAGTTCAAATTTTTCGCTTCTGTCGTAGTTAGCGGTACTCTGAGATAACACTTCCACAATCAGCGCAGGATTTGTTAAACTTCCCGTCTGACTATCCGAAAACTCAGGCTTTCCACAAACCACAATCAAATCAGGATACGCATAGAGACCCGTAGTAGGGATTAAAACGCGCTGGTCGCTTGAATAAGAGCGACATCCTTTCTTTTTTTTGAAATGAATGTGTAATTCTCCTGATAAATTTTCTCGAATAGCATTATGAACAGGTTTAGCCCCTGCCATTGCTTCGGGCGTATCACCTTCAAAATCACCCATTGGAAAGATTTCTCCATGAATATATTCGCTTTTATAAGCAGCTTTTTCTTCCAATTCTAGGTATTCTTCAGGAGTATAGTATTTTTTAGGAAGCGCTGTCATATAACTAACCTTATTAATGTCCAAACTTTGAACAAAATTAAAAAAAGACAGAACAACTCGACCTAATCAGCCAAGAAATCATAACAGGTGGAATCAAATACCGACGCCGCTACATTTAAATCGCCTCCAAAATACGTTGCTCCGATACGGCGTAGCCAATCTTCGCTTTGAGTTCGTTGATGTGTACGCGCTCTTGCTCCATGTTATCCCGATGGCGAATCGTCACGGTGTTGTCTTCGAGCGTTTGGTAATCAACTGCAATACAGAATGGCGTTCCGATAAGGTCTTGGCGCGTGTAACGCTTACCAATCGCGTCGCGCTCTTCATAAAACACGCGGAATTCAGTTTTCAATGCTTTTTCAATTTCGCGGGCTTTTTCTGGCAAACCATCTTTTTTCACCAATGGGAAAATCGCGGCTTTGAAAGGCGCCAAAGCAGGATGTAATTTCAACACTGTACGCTCTTTTTGGTTTTCGCCTTCGCCCACCATTTCTTTGGTAAAGGCATTACAAAGCACCGCCAAAAACAAGCGGTCTGCCCCCACCGACGTTTCTACCACGTACGGAATATAGTTTCCAAACGGCTTACCGTTTTCGTCGAGGTCGTTATCGAAATACTGTTGCTTTTTCTTCGAAAGCTCTTGGTGGTTTTTCAAGTCGAAATCCGTGCGAGAGTGGATTCCCTCAATTTCGCGGAAACCAAACGGAAACTGATACTCAATGTCCACGGCAGCATTGGCATAGTGCGCCAATTTTTCGTGAATGTGAAATTTCAATTTTTCCGTAGGAAGACCCACCGCTTGATGAAACTTCAAACGGGTATCGCGCCATTGTTCGTACCACGCCATTTCGGTGCCAGGACGTACAAAAAACTGCATTTCCATTTGTTCAAACTCCCGCATACGGAACGTAAACTGGCGCGCTACAATCTCGTTACGGAACGCTTTACCGATTTGGGCAATTCCAAACGGAATCTTCATCCGACCCGATTTTTGTACGTTCAAGAAGTTCACAAAAATCCCTTGTGCTGTTTCGGGACGCAAGTAAATCAAGTTTGAATCTTCGGTCACCGAACCCACTTGCGTGCTAAACATAAGGTTAAACTGACGCACTTCTGTCCAGTTGGACGTACCCGAGATAGGACATTTAATTCCTTCAGCAATAATTAATTCACGCACCGCCTCTAGGTTATTATCCCCTAACAAACGTCCCATTTCGTTCAACAACTCCTGTGCTTTTTCGGCCTGACCCTCAGCGGCATATTGCTCGGCTTTTCCTTCGAGAAGTTGGTCGGCACGATAACGCTTCTTTGAATCTTTGTTATCAATCATGGGGTCGTTGAAGCCATCCACGTGACCCGACGCCTTCCACGTGAGCGGGTGCATAAAAATAGCCGCATCAATCCCAACGATGTTGTCATTGAGTTGCGTCATGGCTTTCCACCACATGTTTTTGAGGTTGTTTTTCAGCTCTACCCCGTTTTGACCGTAGTCATAAACTGCTTGTAAACCGTCATAGATTTCAGAAGAAGGAAATACAAAACCGTATTCTTTAGCGTGAGAAACGATGTCTTGTAAGGAAGTTGCTGGAGCTTGGCTCATGAGAACGTTATGCGTTATTTGGTTAATTGCGGTTTGCCGCTTCGCGGAGCCGCACATGCGGTTATCTTTAGTATTGGGGCGCAAAATTACGCAATTTGCGGCTAATCCTGTCGATGTGTATAATTTTTCTATTTTTGTGTGTAGATAAAAGCCCAATGAGAACAAATGCTGAAATCGACGACCAGTTGTTGAGCCAAGTAATAGCTTGTAGTGGGGCAAAAACCAAAAAGGAGGCCATCAACGAAGCTCTCAAGTTCTATCTTTACAGAATGGCTTTACAAAAACTAGACGAACTGAGGGAGCCAAGTTCGTGGGAAGAGAATAACGCCACCATTTATCAAGAACTGTTGCAAGGGGCAAGAAGCGATAGTCATTTTCATGTTTATCAAATTGTGCTGAACAACACCCAATTTTTACAATTACCATTGCCTTCTTCGGCGCTGAAAGCCACCCAAGTCTACCGCTGCTACAAAAATAATCTAGGCCGCATTTAGTAACTCCAAAGCATTCATTGCGTCAAAGGCTAAAAAACAACCTATGTTTCAGCGCCTTTTATTTGCTATTCGTGACGAATTTGGGGTCTCTCGCAGTCAAGCGCGGGGTTTTATGGTACTTGCCACCCTGATGATTTTGAGTTGGTTTGGGCCTTTTGTAGTAGGCAGGCTACTCCCTCTTTCTTCTCCTGAAATAAACCAAGCTGACCGCCAAACTGCCGATAGTTTGGTGGCCGTTTTGGAAACCTTACAGCCCGAGAAGCCAACGTATTCTTCGAAAAATTATGCCAATTCCCCCGCGAAAACACCCGAAAGCACCCACGAGCTCCCCGAACTATTCCCTTTTGACCCCAATACCGCCACCGTACAGCAATTTCAAGCCTTAGGAATGCCCACTTTCATTGCCGAACGCATCGAAAAGTACCGTTCCAAAGGGGGAAACTTTCGCAAAAAAGAAGATCTACAAAGAATTTACGGGCTACAACCCACGCTGTATGAGCGCTTAGAACCATACATTAGCTTGCCCACACCCAAAGAAACAAATGCAGCCACTGCTGCCCCTAGTTCACCGCTACTTGTACCTCCAGCTTTTGCTAAAAACGCCGCTCCTGCTCCCTTCGACATCAACACAGCAGATACGAGCCAACTCATTCGTTTAAAAGGAATTGGCAGCAAACTTGCAACAAGAATTGTAAAATTCAGAGACGGCTTGGGTGGTTTTAACACTACGGCTCAATACAGCGAAATTTTCGGCCTTGACTCTTTGGCATTAAGCGAATTGAAGCGGTGGGCGGTGGTTCGTACGCCTGTTCAAAAAATCAATATCAATACAGCTTCGGCTGAAGATATCGACCGACATCCGTACCTATCGAAACGCCAAGCAGAGATTATTGTGCGTTACCGCGAACAACACGGCGCTTACAAATCAGCTCAAGAATTGCTGAATATCAAGATTCTGGACGAAAAACTGGTAAAGAAGATGGAGCCTTATTGGGCATTTTGAGGAGAGTCTGTTAAAAAAAGAATCACGCAAAGTCGCTAAGTCGCAGTGAATTCTTTGCGACTTGGTGTCTTTGCGTGAACCCTAAGCTTATTTGAACTCTCTGTGGTGAGTTTCTTCGTACAAACGCTCTTCTGGAAGATTTTTGAAGTAGTCGTACGTAATTTTCAAGCCTTCTTCACGCGACACTTTAGGCCCCCAACCCAACACTTCTTTTGCCAACGTTATGTCTGGTTGACGTTGTTTTGGGTCGTCTTGTGGAAGGGGCTTATAAACTACTTTTTGGGTTGTTCCTGTCAATTTGATGATTTCTTCCGCAAATTCACCTATCGTAATTTCCGCAGGGTTTCCTACGTTGACTGGCATCGCATAATCGCTCATCAACAAACGGTAAATTCCCTCAACGAGGTCATCTACGTAACAGAATGAACGAGTTTGTGAGCCATCCCCGAAAACCGTAAGGTCTTCACCGCGAAGTGCTTGTCCGATGAAAGCGGGCAATACCCGTCCGTCGTTCAATCGCATACGAGGGCCATACGTATTGAAAATACGCACGATACGCGTTTCTACGCCATGGTGACGGTGGTAGGCCATCGTAATTGCTTCTTGGAAGCGCTTGGCTTCGTCGTAGCAGCCACGATATCCCACAGGGTTTACGTGTCCCCAGTATTCTTCGTTTTGTGGATGCACCAATGGATCACCGTACACTTCCGAAGTAGAGGCTACCAAGATACGCGCACCTTTGGCACGTGCTAAACCAAGGCAGTTGTGTGTCCCCAACGAACCTACTTTGAGAGTCTGGATTGGGATTTTTAAATAATCAATGGGGCTAGCTGGCGAGGCAAAATTGAGAATATAGTTCAATTCGCCGTCGATAACGATGTGCTTTGAAATATCGTGGTGAATAAATTCAAAGTTGGTATTTGAACGCAGGTGCTCAATGTTGCGAAGGTCGCCCGTCACAAGATTATCCATAGCAATCACGTAAAAGCCTTCTTTGATAAATCTATCGCACAAATGCGAACCCAAGAAGCCCGCCGCACCAGTGATTAAAACTCTTTTCATTTGGGGAAAATATAAGAATGTTTGATTCGGTTAATCAGAGAATTGTTGTCGAACCGCAAAAGTACGAAAACCCATTCGCTTTCTAAAACTTAGCTTTTTCTTGGCTACGCTATGGATTACACAAGGCGAGCACCTTGATTTTTTCAACCATGGCACTCGCCTTGTGTAATCCTTGAACGACGATTAGCCTTTCACTACTTCACGGCCAATGCTATAATAAGTAAACCCTAACTCTTGCATTTGGTCAAGTTCGTAAACGTTACGTCCGTCGAAAATCAATTTGTTTTTCATCAACAACGCCATTTTTTCAAACTCTGGCGTGCGGAATTGAGGCCACTCGGTAAAAATCATCAACGCATCGGCATCGTCAAGGGCTGCGTATGGCGTATGAGCGTAAGTAATTTTGTTGCCCAACACGTAATTCTTCACATTTTCCATCCCTTCGGGGTCGTAAGCAATCACTTTTGCTCCTTCTTCCAACAAAATTTTGATGTTGTCCAGTGCAGGTGCCTCACGAATATCGTCCGTGTAAGGTTTGAAAGAAAGCCCCCAAACCGCAATGGTTTTCCCTGACAAATCACCGCCAAAGTGATTCTTAATCAATGGAATAAGTTTAATCTTTTGGTCTTGATTTACTTCCATTACTGATTTCAACACTTTGAAATCATACTTGTATTCTTCCGACGTTTTGGCAAGCGCCTGCACGTCTTTCGGGAAGCAGCTTCCGCCATAACCAATTCCCGCAAACAAGAATCGCTTTCCGATACGGCTGTCGGTTCCGATTCCTTTACGCACATTGTCAACGTCTGCTCCTGCCAATTCACACAGGTTGGCAATTTCGTTCATGAACGTAATTTTCATCGCCAAAAACGAGTTAGCAGCGTATTTGGTCATTTCAGCCGAGCGCTCATCCATAAAAATGACAGGATTGCCTTGGCGTACCAACGGTGCGTACAATTTCTCCATCACTTTTTTGGCACGCTCTGACTTTGTCCCTATCACTACGCGGTCGGGCTTCATAAAGTCTTCTACGGCCACACCTTCGCGCAAAAACTCAGGATTGGAAACCACGTCAAATTCCACTTTTGCATTTTTAGCAACTGCTGCGCTTACTTTTTCAGCCGTACCCACAGGCACCGTACTTTTATCCACGATAACAGCGTATTCGGTCATAATTTGGCCCAAATCGTCTGCTACTTTCAAAATATATTTCAAATCAGCCGCCCCATCTTCCCCTGGAGGCGTAGGTAATGCCAAGAAAATCACCGACGCACCTTTGATTCCTTCGACCAAATCGGTGGTAAATTTCAAACGATCTTCGGCTACATTTCGATGAAAAAGGACATCCAAACCTGGCTCGTAAATGGGAATAATACCGTTATTAAGTTTTTCAACTTTCTTAACATCAATGTCAATACAACATACTTGTACACCAGTCTCTGCAAAACAAGTTCCTGTTACGAGTCCTACATAGCCAGTTCCTACTACAGCGATTTTCATAGATAAATGCTTTGGTTATTAGTTTTCATGTACGGCTCTTCAAAATTGTATTTTTTCGAGTCTAACAAAACAGCTTCAAAATTAGAATAAATTCTTTAATCCCTTCCACTGTTCTACAAATTTGTAGAGTAACAATTGATTTTACGGCTCTTTTAATGCTTTTTTAAAAAAATATTACCCTAAAGGTTATCATAACAATAAATAAAAATTTGCAACAATCACGTTTTTATGTACTCATTTACGCTTCCGAAAACGTTTGCGTAATCTTTTACTTTTCTTCCCTCAACCGTTCACTCATTATTGCTTGGTATAATCATTGAATAATCTTAGGTTGAGATTCTTTCATTCAAAACTATTCCTTTAATCGCTCTTGAAGATGAAGTTAAAAATTGTAGAAAACCAAGAATTAATTGCCCAATAGGTTCGAGATTTTGCAGAAAGCAACATGCGACCTTACGTTCGCTATTGGTACGTTTAAAGCCACCTTAGCTTACTCCAAAGAACGCCAGCGATTGGGCAAACCGATTTCGAACTTGAGGGCATTTCGTTCAAACTTGCCGACATACACACCGAAATAGAAACGACCAAGTTGCTCGTGTATGATGCCGCGCCCCGCAAAGACCGTCACGAAAAAGTAACTCTTCAGAGCGCAAACCGCCAAGTATTACACCTCAGAAGTGTCGTGCAGAGTGTCTAATGAGGCCGTACGAGTGAAATTCAGAAGCTGGTGATTTCGAAAGAGATATTGAGTGAGGGTTAAAATACAACCTCCCGACAATTTAAAATTTTCGGGAGGTTATAGTAGCCTTAGTAGCCTTAATCAGGCGTTCCGTCATCGGCAATATTAGGTTGACTTATATCCAAAAGTGCGTCGTCGTCTTCGTTCACTTTCGCACGAATTTTAGCTTCAAGTTCATCTGCCAATTCAGGATTATCTTTCAATAACTGCTTCACGGCATCACGACCTTGAGATAAACGATTTCCGTCATAGCTAAACCAAGAACCCGATTTTTTCACGATTTCGAGTTCAACTGCTAAGTCGATGATTTCCCCTACTTTAGAAACCCCTTCTCCGTACATAATATCAAACTCAACTACTTTGAATGGCGGCGCTAATTTGTTTTTCACCACCTTCACCTTCGTACGGTTTCCTGTAATATTATCAGCACTTTCTTTGATTTGACCGATACGACGAATGTCCAAACGTACCGATGAGTAATATTTGAGAGCATTCCCCCCCGTTGTTGTTTCAGGACTTCCAAACATCACCCCGATTTTATCACGCAACTGGTTGATGAAAATACAGCAGCAGTTGGTACGGTTGATAACCCCCGTTAGTTTACGCAAGGCTTGCGACATCAAACGTGCCTGAAGACCCATTTTACTATCGCCCATTTCGCCTTCTATTTCTGCTTTAGGAACAAGGGCCGCGACGGAGTCGATAACGATAATGTCAATGGCTCCTGATGAAATCAAATGTTCGGCGATTTCGAGCGCTTGTTCACCGTTGTCAGGCTGCGAGATAAGTAAGTTTTGGGTATCAATTCCCAATTTTTGAGCGTACACACGGTCGAAGGCGTGTTCTGCATCAATAAAAGCCGCCAAACCACCCAACTTTTGGGCTTCGGCAATGGTCTGCATGGCAAGTGTAGTTTTACCTGACGATTCTGGCCCGTAGATTTCTACGACCCGTCCGCGAGGCAAACCGCCAATTCCTAGGGCAAGGTCAAGTCCAACGGAACCCGTTGAAATTACCTCCACATCCATCACTTTTTTGTCACTCAGACGCATCACTGTGCCTTTTCCGTAGGCTTTGTCAAGCTTCTCGAGCGTTGTTTGCAGGGCTTTAAATTTCTGTTCTTTGTTGTCTGCCATGGTTGATATTAAAATATAAAATAATAGGTTTGTTTACCTGTAAAAGTACTCATTTTTTTAGGTTTTACAAAGAAAACAGCTACTAAAACGGGTCATTTTAAGGTTATTTATAGGGCTTTTGCACAACGTTTTTTTACAACTGAGAAAGTTCATTTTTGGGGGTTAAATTCTTAACGAATTACCTAATTATTATACGTAGGTTTTGAACATACGCTTTTCTCATGAAACATACACAAGCAGCCATATCCTGCGGTCATTGCTTGGCTCAAAGAACAACCCTAAGTGGATTTTTTTAAATAGCCACGTGCCAATTAGCGCCTAAAGGTCGTACCTTTGCCACGCTAACCAACTTATTGAGACATCAAACTCATGAAAACTCCTTTAGTTGAAAGTCTGCTGGGATGGACGTCATTAGGCTTTTTTGCGTTATGGATTTTGGAATTTCGCCGTACCGAATTTGTAGATAGTTACTGGTTATTAATGCTTTGTTTGGCATGCCTTTGGAGCTTCCAATACCTGCGTCGCAAACGCGGGGCTGAGCCTTTACTATCAAAATATACCCCAGAAAATCGCCAACAAAAGCCAAAACAACCCAAAGCGACTATCAAGCCTTCGATTAAGAAGAAGAAATAGCCATTGGGAATTTTGAATTACGAATTAGGAGATAAGAACGTAGATTCCTCCTATGGTCGGAATCACAAAGAACTGGAAATCTAAAACTACAAACACTAAACTAGCCAAAGGGTAAAAAAGAAGATGCCATCGCCAAGCCAGCGGTAGCGTTCGGCGGCGAGTACCGATGATGAGCGTCGTTTGAGGTAGTCCATTGTTAGGCTCATAGCAGATACTGTAATGGCAGCTCTCACACAGTACCGATACGAGGTCGCTACCAAGACGCCCAACGCCGCCATACACACCAAAATACTTAACCAAGTCAGCACCCGACTGACGGCTTCGGTCCCCCACGCAATAGCCAATGAGTATCCTTCTTCCACATCAAAGGACTCGAACCACGAAAACAGAAGTAAGTTTTGGAATGCCCCTATTCCGAAAAGCACCGTTAGAATTTTACTTTCCCAAGGGGATACAGCGGCAGCAGAGAGGGCTGTCCCCCATATTCCAGCAGTATAAATTAGGGCAACGATAGGTTCTTTAAAGAGCTGCATACCGTCAGTTAACGATGTTCGAAAAACGACCACCAAATAACCTACTACCAAAACAACTAGCGATAACCCAATGGTAAACATACCTTTAGGCAACCAAAAGAGACATAGTAACCCAACTACGCCAAGTCCAGCAAGCACATTCAACAGTACTGATTTATTTTTAGCATGAAAACGATGCCGCGGCGTAGTTACTTTTGTTTTTAGATTGTCAAGCAGGCGGTCGATAACATAAATAGCAAAAACACTTATCCCTACCAGTAACGTAGACGCCCACGAAACTTTTCCGTGCCCATCGGGCAAGCGTTGGGCAATCGTGTGGGTAAGCATTGCTCCCGCAACAACGTCCAAACTTAACCAATGCGCTCGTTTTAAATAATATCCAATGATAAACGCTGTAGTGTGCAGCCAGTTCATTCTTCCTTACCCTTTTGTCGGAGCAGCGCTCAGATTTTGTTTAATTTCTCGAATCCGTTCGTTGAAATTCCAGTTATGATAATCAACGTTTGGTAAGCACGTTGTCTCCAAATACTCCATAATCGAAGGTGGATGCACCGTCCGCTTTCCCGAACGTACATCAATGTACTTAGACGTTACCCAAAGCACATTTTTGAGTTGCGTCCGCAAATCGTCCGTCATGTAGTATTCGGTCACAATGGTATCTTCGCTAAAATAAATCAAGCGCGATGTAATTCGCACCCACTCACTCACCAGCGCTGGCCGCACGTAGGCGATTTGGTGCTGGTACACCACCCAACTTTGGCCTAACTCACGAAATAACCGTCCAAAATTAAACTCATAGAGCTTAGCCACTTGGTCCTCGCGGGCGTTGAAATAATAATCAAAGTACTTCGCGTTATTGAGGTGTTGAAGCGGGTCACAATCCTGAAAACGAATCACCATCCGCGATTCGGGCTCTTTGGGATATTCTTTATCGGGTCGACGTGCAAAAAACATGATGCTTGACGAATAGTTGAATTTTTGAAAAAGAATGCAAAGTTATAATACGAATTGGCACCAGAATCTTCGTCCAAAAAAAATGATATTCTTTTGTGAAAAATTGACAAATGTCAAGCGGTTCACCAATGCTAACGTTCATGACTATACCATCAAAGTCTAATTTACTGATTGACAAGGGGGAAGCTGTGGCTGTTGCCGTTTATTGAATCTATTTCACCTAACTCTGACAACTTATTTACGCTCAAACCAAAATAACCAAGAAATTTCGTTCCGCTTCGGTTATTCTTACCTAAAAGGGCGAGTGCTGAACAAAGCCCCCAAGCCATTTTTATACCTTTTCCCTTTTTCTTCGGCGGTACATCGGTCAATTCGGGAAGAAACGAGGTAGAATAAATAGCCGCCCCTAGCACGACCAACTCTAAGTTCCAACTTTGATTGGATAGTTCTCGAATCCAGTTACTTTTTTCGGGCGAAGGGGTTTCTATGCAACACCCTATAAAGGTTAGGGTTCGGCAAATGTAAAATTTAAATTGACTTTTTACACACCAAAAGTCGTTTATCTCCATTGGCCAAGGTAGTGGCAAAAATGTAGGTAGGGCCGCCTTCTTTGAGTTTAAGTTTTTTTCGTAACTCGTCGGTGGGAAGCGGAAAATTACGCACCGTCAGGTTGGCTTTCCCGTAGGTAAGATACGGTGACAATGCCTTTATATCTACTTTTACGACAGCTTCCACCTGAAAAATCCGCCCAGGAAAATGCTCCATCAGGGTCGCTGAGGTGTAAAGGTGGCTGTGGGGTGCTATTTTTTCTACGCCATACGCATTGGCTACCGACTTAAACGCCCCTGCTTTCAGTACCGAGGCATTCGGTTCGTAAAGATACGTTTGTGGGTCGCTCAGCGTTACGGCCAAACTCGACTCACTATTCCACTCAAAATCAAACTTTTGCACCGTATCGTCCGACTTAAAATTAATCGTCCGTACCATTGGACTAACCGTGGTTTGGGCGTCCGATGCTAGTTCAAAAAGCAGTTCTTTACATTCATTCTCGACCGAAACAACGTGAATCACCGACAGTTGGGGCAAATCAATTAAAGTTTGTTTGAGATCGAGCAGCGGCGAGGCTTTGATGAGCAGCCGCTTGGTTTTTTGCAGAAGAAGTGGCAGGTACGTCACCACGTCGGGTTCGCAATCGCGCAGCCCTACTACGCGGCGGTTATCAGCCGAACGACGGGCGGGGTCCAGATAAATCCAATCAAAAACGTTGTCGAGCGTTGGTAAAATTTCCAGCGAATTTCCTTGCAAGCACTGCACATTTTGAAGCCCTAGCACGTCTAAATTATACCTTGCCCGTTCCACTAGTTCGGGCTTTTGCTCCACATAAAGCACTGATGTACAGCTTTTAGCAAAAAACGAAACATCTATTCCCATTCCACCCGTTGCGTCCATCAACGTACCCGACACCAACGCCGCCTTGTAACGCCCCGTTGTTTCCGACGAACTTTGTTCTACCGAAACCGCAGGCGGAAAAACGAGTCGTTCTTCGGCATACCACGAGGGTAGTTTTTGTTTGGCTTTTTGGCGAGCCTCGATTTGGCGGATTTCAACTTCTCGATTTTTACCGTATTTGAGCAACAGTGCCGCCACCGGCGCAGACAGGTGTTCCCGAATAAATTGGCGTTGTTCGTCTAGCAAAACCATTAAAAAACATGGGTTGGGGATGGTTAATGGCACAAAAATAAGGAGCCTTTATCCAAAACAGCTAGAGCAGCTTAGAATAAAGGCTTATTTTTAGCAAAGGGGCGGGTTGACACAACACTTTTGATAAAATATCAACAAATACACAAACAAATCCTGAGTTTGTGAAGTTATGGCTGAACAGCTATCAACAGGATATTCCTAATCATCTTCAATAAACTAAAATGAAATTTACGCAATTATACCTCATTGGCTTATGCCTCTTTTTTTCTCCTGCTCTATTTTCGCAAACCGACACTACAAAGACAGAAGAAATCAATTTTGATGAGTTTGGGGATGCTGATGCCTCTTCGACCAAGGCATTTTGTACCCAAAAAGTTTCTTACCTTAGTCCAACTAAACTGATTTCGGTAGGTTACGAGGCTCAATTACCCTTTCATTGGTCAAAAGTAGACGGCCAAGTTGTTGCTTCAACCCATGTCAATTCGTTTCGTGGATTACGTCTGGCTTTCAATACCCCGATTGTTTCTCGTTCTAATTTTATCCTCAATTTGGGGGTAAGCTACTGGAATACATCGGTCAATTTGGCAAACCCCGAACGCTCGACCTTATTTGGTCGCTTAGAAAACGGCCTCCGTATGACAAGCTTTAATGCTACGGCTTTCAAGCCACTCAATAGTACCCACTTTTTGATTTTCCAAGGTCAGGCAGACCTCAATGGTAACTATCGCAGCTTAGACCAAATTTCGGGTAAAGCCGTGACCTACAGTGGTGCTGCGATTTTTGGCTGGAAGAAAAACGACAATTTTATGTGGGGAATTGGTCTCACACGTACTTACCGTGCAGGACAGGTTTTGCACATTCCCGCGCTGCTTTATAATCGTACTTTTAACCAAAAGTGGGGTATTGAGGCACTTTTACCTGCGCGCCTGAATATTCGTCGCAACTTCGGACCGACATCCTATTTGATGGCAGGGTTCGAAATCGAAGGCAATGCCTATTACCTTAGCCCCAAGAATACCAATGAACCCGATTGGTTTTTGCGCCGTGGCGAAATGAAACCCCGTATTACTTATGAACGGCAGTTGGCTGGCTTTATTTGGTTATCTGCTCAAGTAGGTTGGCGCTATAATTGGCGTTTTGATGTCTTCAGTACGCAAAACCCCGTAGACAATCAACGACCTGTTTTTGAAAATAATCTTGGGAATCCGCTCTATTTCAACGTAGGTATAAATTTGGTAAGTCCATAGCAAAAAAAAGCCCGCTTAGGCGGGCTTTTTTTACTGCTTTATTTTTTTACTTGTCGTTTCCATACATCCGTTCGACCAAACACCGACACGCCAATATAGCCACGTACTTCGAGCGTGTTGTCATCAACGAGTTTCATCTCGCAAGAATAGTCTTTTCCTACTTTAGGGTCATAAATATTCCCTTCTTCCCATTTATTTTCTCCTACAAACTTGAAATTTCTCAAGTTTTCAAGCCCTTTAAGTGGCTGAGTGCGTAGTTTTTCTTCAGGATTATTGACATCCACGCGGGGGGTGCCATCAGGATTATTGGGAATTTTAAGCCAAACAATTTTACCAAAATAACGCTCTCCTTTCTTGTAGATTTGGACTAAACCCGTTCCTTCTCCATTTTTCCAAACTCCTAATACGGCATCAGGGTTGTTAGTAGCAATGGATATCAATGTAGTAAACAAGGAAATTACAAGAGTTAAAACAAACTTCTTCATGATGTAACAATACGTTTAAATGAATTTTTAACATAAACTTACTTTCACTGATTTTGTTTTGCATAGCTCTCATTCTCATACCTGAATCAGCTCTGTTATTCAAGAAGTAAAGCGCAGCAAAAAATGCAGAACGCTTGCGCAACGACTGTCGAACTTTAGTCAATACCTTATGGACGACGATATAGCTACTTTATGCCAAAATATCGGTGATTATCACAAAGACACAGGCAATTTATACCTGATGTTGCAATCTTACCAATGCGAAATGGGCGGAAACTAACAAAACCCTTTCTTCCACAATTCAAGCAGCATAAATATGGGATACTTCGCTCAAAACGTGTCTGCAAACTCCCTGCTGGGCTTCTCCTCAAAATTCCCTAATTTTGTGCTCCATTCTTACAACGGATAGATAATTAAATGAAAAAGAAAGTTGAGATTCTTGCTCCTGCCAAAAACCTGTACCAAGGAATGGCCGCTATCAATGCAGGGGCAGATGCTGTCTATATCGGTGCTCCGCAGTTTGGCGCCCGAACCAATGCCACCAACTCGGTCGAAGACATTGCCGATATGGTACGCTACGCCCATCTTTTCAAGGCAAAGGTGTTTGTCGTTATCAACACCATTTTATACGACGAAGAACTGGCCACTTGCCAAAAACTCATTCACGAATTATACAAAATTGGCGTGGATGCACTCATCATCCAAGACATGGCCATCTTGGAAATGGATTTGCCGCCCATCGTGATTCACGCAAGTACACAGGCCAACAACCGCGACGCCAAACACGTCAAATTTTTGGCCGATGCAGGCATGAAACGCGCGGTATTGGCCAGAGAACTCAACTTGGACCAAATCCGCGAAATCCACGAAGCGACCGACATCGAATTGGAGTTCTTTGTATCGGGGGCTTTGTGCGTGTCGTTCAGCGGCAACTGCTACATGAGCGTGGCCAATGGCGAGCGAAGTGCCAACCGTGGTTCTTGCGCTCAAAACTGCCGTTTGCCTTACCAACTCATTGATGGGAAGGGTGAAACATTAATTTCCAACAGTCATTTATTGTCCATCAAAGACTTAGATTTGAGCGACCAACTACCCAATTTGATTGAGGCAGGGATTACTTCATTCAAAATCGAAGGGCGTTTGAAAGACATCGTTTATGTAAAAAATAATACGTCATTTTTACGTAAAAAATTAGACGCATTTTTAGCCGAAAACGGCGATAACTACGAAAAAGCCTCTTCAGGACGTACGTTCTACAACTTTGAACCCCAAATGGATCGAAGTTTCAACCGAGGTTATACCGATTATTTTGTCAATAAAAGAAAAGAAAAAATTGGCTCGTGGGAAAGCCCGAAATCGCAGGGGCAGTACATTGGCAAGCTGTTGGAAATCAAAGGAAAGGGCTACGTAATTGAGAATTTTGAAGAACTCAACAACGGCGATGGCCTCTATTTTATCAATGAAGAAGGCGTAGCCGACGGGGTTCAAATCAACGTCATTCTCAATAACCTTGTCATTCCAAATACCTTTAAGCCACTTCCTGTAGGAACGGTCATTTACCGAAATTCGGATGCAGAGTTCAATAAAATGGTAGAGAGAGAAAACAGTGCGGTGCGCAAAATTGGTGTTTCGCTGTATTTTTCTGAAACCGCCGAGGGCTTCCAGCTACTCGCCATCGACGAAGACGGCCACCAATACAGCTCCACGCTCACCAGCGCCAAAGAACTAGCGCGAACGGAAGAATCGGTGATTCCAAACATCAAAAAGAACTTGACAAAAACAGGCAATACGCCTTTTGAGGTGGACGCTATGGAAGTAGCGTTTAGCCAAAACTGGTTTTTACCTACGTCAAAAGTCAACGAAATCCGCCGCGAAGTGCTTGAAGAATTGGCCGAAATTAGGGTGCGAGATTACCACCGCGAAGAGTTTCAAATCGAAAAAACCAACCACCCCTACCCCGTTCAAAAGCTTGATTTTATGTATAATGTGGCCAATCACATGGCGCGGGAGTTTTACCAACGTCATGGGGTGACAGAAATCGAAAAGGCATTTGAATTGCAATGGGACCCAGGCAAATCGCGGGTGATGACCACCAAATACTGCGTCAAGTACGAGTTGGGGAAATGTGCGCGGTTCCAACGGGCTACCATGGGCGAAAAATTGACCGAGCCACTTACCCTAAAACACGGCGAAGTGGAGTACAAATTGCGATTCAACTGCAAGCCCTGCGAAATGGAGATTTGGGAAAAAGATGCCGAGTTGGAATACGAAGACGAAGACCAGCAATTGGGCTACATTGAGAAATGGTAAATCACAAGGCAGCCCCGAGTGTGAGGTAAAACGGTACTTCTATGTATTCTTTAGCATTGTTGAGAATCAGCTCAGCCGTTTTTTATCCCATCAACTCAAAATCGGACGAAATGGCCATAGTTCCGTCGAGAATAATGCGCTTGAGGGGAGGCTCGTTGTAAAAAATGATGCCCACCCCCTTTATTCCCGCAATCGGTTAAAAATCTTTTTTTATGGCATTTTTACGTTGGTAAGCCAACCTTCATAATCACCCGCAATAGTGGCATTGGATAGGTTAGGTTCAAGGTACGTTTTGGCGCTGTGCAACTGGGCAATTTCTGCTATCGACACCCAAAACCCACTCCCAAGACCCGACAAATAGGCTGCTCCCAAGGCCGAAACGTCCGCAAGGCCGATGGTAGCGACGGGTTTTGCTAACAAATCGGCCAAAAACTGCACTACGAAACCGTTGGAAGTCATTCCTCCATCCACCATCAACTCTTCGAGATTAACTTTAGTATCTGATTCCATCGCCGAAATGATGTCTTTGATTTGGTACGGAATCGACTCCAACGCCGCCCGAACGATGTGGTTTTTAGAACTACCAAACGTCAATCCCGTAATCGACGCTTTGCGTTTCATATTCCAATGGGGAGCACCCAAGCCGCTAAATGCAGGCACGAGATACACCCCACCGTTGTTTTCCACCGCCCGTGCCATGGCCTCAGTTTCGTGGCTGTCTTGTATCAAACCTAGTTCGTTTTTGAGCCATTCGACGGTTGCCCCGCACGTTACAATAACTCCTTCTAAGGCATAATCTACTCGTCCTTCCACACTCCAACAAACCGTCGTCATCATTCCTTGGGTCGAGTTTTTGCGCTCGCTGCCTACGTTCATCAAAATCGAACAACCCGTTCCCAAGGTCGCTTTGGCCGTTCCCGACGAAAAACAACCTTCCCCAAAAGCCGCAGCGTGGCTGTCGCCTATCATGGCGGTAATGGCCACAGGAGTTTCAAAAAGCCCTTCAAAACCAGAAAACCCAAACGCAAACGCCGAGGGTTTTGGTTCGGGCAAACGGACGTTAGAAAGTCCAAATGCTTCCAGTAACTCTGCATCCCACGCAAGGGTATCTAAATTAAAAAACAACGTGCGGGAAGCATTGGTATAATCCGTCAAAAACTCTCGTCCTTGGGTAAGTTTGAACAACAACCACGTATCAACTGTCCCAAAGTACGCGCGTCCTTCGGCAATGGCTGTTTTAACGGCCTCAACGTTTTCGTTGAGCCACATTACTTTTGTTCCCGAAAAATACGGGTCAATAATCAGCCCCGTTTTGTTGCGAACACTCTCCTCTAACCCTCTGTTTTTCAACGACTCACAAACTTTCACGGAGCGTTTACATTGCCATATCACGGCATCATGCAGCGGCTGTCCGTTTTCATCCCAAAGCACAAACGTTTCGCGTTGGTTAGAAATACCCACCGACTGTATATCCGCCGTTTTTCCTCCTTTTAACGTAAACGCTGCCACGCACTTCCGTACCGAAGTGAGTACGTTTTGATAGATTTCTTCGGGGTCTTGTTCGGCAAAACCTTCGCCAAAATAATGCGTTTTTAAAGGTTCTGATGCCCGTGCGACGGCGTTGCCCGCTGCGTCAAAAATCAACGTTTTGGTGCTACTCGTGCCTTGGTCGATGGAGAGAATGTAAGCCATTTTTGAAGTTTATTTAAACCACAAAGGGCGCAAAGAACTGCAACACAAAGTTCACAAAGCGGCTCTTTGAACCCAAGTATATTATAGAGATAGCCCCCTCCACGTCTTGGAGACTTGGAGGGGCTTATTTATCCGTTTTTGGAATTTGCTTTATCAATAATTACGGCCAACAAAATCACGAAACCTTTGACCACTTGTTGCCAAAAAGGGGAAACGTTGAGCAACACCAAACCGTTGTTCAACACACCGATGATAATTGCTCCCAGCACCGTGCCCCAAATGCTTCCTTTTCCACCCGAAAGCGATGTGCCACCAATGACCACCGCCGCAATCGAATCCAACTCGTAGCCCGTTCCTGCGTTGGGTTGGGCTGAGTCGAGGCGCGAAGTCACCATGAGTCCGCCTACCGCGGCCAATGCTCCTGCGATGGTATAAACAATGATTTTGACCTTGTTGATGTTAATTCCCGACAAAAGCGAGGCGTTTTCGTTGCCACCGATGGCGTAGATATAACGTCCCAATTTGGTATTATCGGATAAAAACACCGCCAATGCCACCACCGCCGCACTGATCCAAACAGGCACAGGAACACCCAAAAACCAACCCGTTCCCATATAGGCAAACTGCTCGCCCAAGCCACTGATGGGAAAGCCTTTGGTCCAAAGCATGGTAAGGCCACGAGCGACGGTCAACATGGCCAACGTAGCCACAAAAGAGGGAACTTTGAAGCGGGTAATGACAAAACCATTGAAAAACCCTAACAACGCGCCCGTCAGAACTCCCGCCAACGAAGCCCCCAAAAGTGTGAATCCGATGTATAGATTTTGCGAAGGCAGTTCAATGCCCATTTTGAACAAACCCGCCGTAATCGCTCCGCACAAGGCCAAGACCGAACCCACCGACAGGTCAATTCCTGCCATTAGCACCACCAGGGTCATACCCACCGACAAGCAAATATTGACGGAAATTTGGCGGAGGACGTTCCAAAAATTAGAAACTGTGAAAAATTTGTCGGACAACAACCCGATAATGAGGCACAAAACGAAGAGTGCAATCAGGGGTTGTAGCTTGGATAAACGTTTCTTCTGGTCTTCAAGGGTCGTTTGCATATTTTTTCTATTTGCTCAATAGCATATTAATATTCTTAATTGGTTGAGGACTAAACCCGTACTCATGATTTTGCTTCGTGCCACACCGCAGATAACAGATTAACTATTAACATTTCTTTGCAATGGCTGCTTTTAAAAGTTTGTCTTCCGTGGCGTTTTCGATGGGTGTGTCGAGGGTCAATGTTCCTTCTGACAGCACTAAAACTCGGCCCGAAACCGCAAAGATTTCGGGAAGTTCAGACGAAACCATCAAAATCCCCAGTCCCGATGCCGCCAACTGAAGTATCAACTTATAAATCTCGCTTTTTGCGTGTACGTCAATGCCGCGCGTAGGCTCATCGAGAAGCAAAATTTTGGGATGCGTGGCCAACCATTTTCCCAAAATCGCTTTCTGTTGATTTCCGCCGCTGAGGTTTTTAATCAATTGCCCCGACGACGAGGTTTTTATCCCTAATTCTTGAATATACTTGGTCGCCAGTTGAGCCTCGGCTTGGGTGTTTAGTACGCCATTTTTCTCGACATGGTATTCCAACGACGCCAAGCTAATATTTTGCTGCACGTTCATGATGGGCACGATGCCATCTCGTTTTCGGTCTTCGGGTACCAAAGCCAACCCTGCTTTTACGGCCTCGACGGGCGAGGTAATTTTTACTTCTTTACCCTCAATCAGCACCGCCCCCGTGGTCAAGGAAGAATGCAGGCCAAAAAGTGCCTCCAAAAGCTCCGTTCTTCCCGCTCCCATCAGCCCGAAAACACCCAAAATTTCGCCCCGTCTAAGCGAAAACGACAGATTATCAAGTACCAACTCAGGGCGTTTGGCCGAGCGTTTGAGCGAAAAATGTTGGACGCTCAACAACTCCTCTTGGGGCACTGATATAGCAGATTTTTGGTGCACAAAAATCTCCCGCCCTACCATTTTTTGAATCAGTTGGTCGTGATTCATGCCTGTCATTTCGCCCGATTCAATCGACTTGCCATCGCGCAGCACAATGTAGCGATCGGCAATCCGAAACAGTTCATCGAGCTTGTGCGAAATGTAGGCAATGGTTTTATTTTCTTGCTTCAACTCATTGATGATGTCAAACAACGTCTCCACTTCTTGGTCGGTAATGGCCGAGGTGGGTTCGTCCATGATAATCACTTGAGGACTGAGCAACAGCGCCTTCGCAATTTCAACCAATTGTTGCTGTCCTACTTTCAACTCATTAATTTTTGTTTCAGGAGCAACGTCGAGTTTGAGTTTTTGGAGCAACTCCGTGGCCGTTTGGCGCATTTTTTTCTTGTCCAACGTTCCCCAAATCGTCTCTAATTCTTGTCCCAAAAAAATATTTTCGGTAATGCTCAGGTACGGAATCAGGTTAAGTTCTTGGTGAATGATGGCGATTCCTGCCTCTTGGGCTTCTTTGGTATTAGTAAAACGGACAGGACGTCCGTTCCACAGGAGTTGCCCTTCGTAATCTGGATAGACGCCCGAAAGGATTTTCATCAACGTGGACTTTCCCGCGCCATTTTCCCCCAAAATAGCATTGACTTTGCCCTCGTGGAGTTCAAGGCAAACGTTGTCAAGGGCAGTGACGCCCGAAAATCGCTTGGTGATATTTTCGGCAACTAACATATAAAACCTATTGCAGTAACTTATTTTAACGATGCAGGAACAACCTCGATTTCGGTCAGATTCAGGTGTTCTTTGTTGAGAGCTATCGCTCCCGCAAACTGCACCGTATCACCTACTTTGGCTTTGGGACGAAACGGGAATACCACCGACGCCCGAATAAGCTTATTGAGTTCGGACGAGACGTTGTTGATGTCGGCTGTTTTGGTAAATTTCGTAATGTCAAACTCTCCCGACGCGTCCCGTAGGGCATTGCCATAAATAAACTCCATCGCAAGCGTCAGTTGTTGTTTTGGCGTTTGAATCGTCAGGTCGTTTTCGTTGATTTGGGTAATAACTCCTTGGCCTTTCACCAAAAAATAACGGATGTTGCCAATCGCCGTCGCGTGCGAATAGGCATCAAACGCCTTGTTTTTATCGGTCGAAAGCAAGGTCGTCAGGTCGTCAATATCAGGAGCGATTGCCAGTTTAGGCGAAAGCTGTTTTTCCAAAAAGGTTTTGGCAAAAGCGGCGGCATCAAACTTCCCCGAAGCTTCAGCTTTCACCTCGTCCAACTCCCTAAAATACACCGAATTGTACGCCAAAATCATCACCACCACACTTCCAATTCCGTACTTGAGCCACGGCAGCGTTTTATTGTTCTTTTTTTCCAAAAGCGGCATAGTTTTCGATATTCTTTTTGGTGACTAATTCAACTGCTACGGGTAGTTTTTGGGCAAATTCGCGTTTGCCTTTCAAATATTCGTCGGCATAAATAGCAGCCGTTTGTGCCATTACTTTCGGAAACTGCATCCCCGTCGCCACAATTTTCCCATCCTTAATCGCCGAAACCACGTCATCGGCACCGTCAAAGCCAAACACTTTTACTTTGCTAGCTTTACCCGCCGCCGCGAGGGCTTGGTATGCTCCCATAGCCATGGCGTCGTTTCCACAAAAAACGGCGTCAATATTGGGGTTGGCTTGCATGATAGACTCCATCACTTCCATGGCTTTGTTTCGGTCAAAATCGGCACTTTGTTGCGCCACCATTTTGAGGCTTGGGTAGTTGTCAACCACGCTGTGAAACCCTTGCGAACGCGCCCACGTATTGTTATCGCCCACGAGACCGAGGAGCTCTACATATTTGCCTTTTTTGTTGGTTTGTTGCACAAAAAGCTTAGCCAATTCTACACAACCCGAATAACTATCCGACAAAATCTGCGAAGTTGCCGCGTCCGTAGCATTGATTTCACGATCCATACAAAACACAGGAACGCCCGCAGCTTTGGCTTTTCGCACATTTATAACCGAGCCTTCAGCATCCGTGGGATTGAACAAAATAGCGCTGTACCCCGACACCAACGCATTTTCAAAGTGGTCAGATTCTAAAGCCGTGTTGTTTTGAGAATCAAAAATTTTGGTTTCGTAGCCCAATTCTTTGGCTTTGGCGGCGGCATTGTCGGCCAAAAACACAAACCAAGGATTGTTGAGAGTCGAAATGATAATCGCCATCTTTTTCGGCGCGTTTGAATCTTTTTTGTCAGCACAACCAACAAGTAGGAAAAAGAAAAAAAAGCCCCCTGCCCCCCAAAGGAGGAATACTCGTCGTTGGCGAGCATTATGCTGATTAGCGTTCCTTGATTTTTTTTGATAAAACATATAATCATTTTTTTAAGGAAAAACCGTCACAATGACCCGCTGATAACGCGTCAAGACAGGCGTGCCATTATCGGTGACACCCAACACGATATGGATAGTTTCGGGTTGGGTCACTCTAGGTGCGACAAACGATGTCTCCGCTTTTTTACGGTCGGTGAGTTGAATTCCGTTTTTGTTTCCGTACGTACCCGGTTCGGCATAATACATCCAATCATAACGCAGGTTATTGCCATCAGGGTCAGTACTGCCTTGGGCACTCAATTGTACTTTTTCTCCGCTTCTTACTTTGAGCAAGTTAGCATGACCCAATTTCGCCACGGGCGGGTGATTTGCTTCTTTGTAAGGCTTTACGCACCAGTCCATACGAGCCGCAAAATCGTGCTGATATGCTTCGCGCCAGCGCCAAATCGTGGCCTGATTTCCTGTATGATAAACACTGTCGGCGCCCAACACTTCGTCCACGGCATCAGCCCACATCGGGCGAGTTTCGGGTTCGTAAAACCATTTTTGGGTACGTGGGGTATAAAACTCATAACGCCCGCCCCAGTTGCCCCAATTAGGATGCTCGGGGTCGCTTAGGCCATTTTCCATTAAGTATAAAAACGTAGGCGTGTCACCTTCCATCAAAAACTTCACGGCCGGGTATTCTTCCCCCAGCGGCCCGTGATTTTTGCGGATGTGCTGCTCCAGCCAAGGATTATCAACAATACTGAAATTTCCGCCCGAAAATCGCCCATGAAACTTATCGCCGCTAATACCCGTCCACGTAGAATAATGGTACGCGCCGTTGGCATGAAAGCCTGGACTTGCGATATAAAACAACTGTGGGAAGTTTTTGCGAATCCACGGCCCCGTGTCGTCCTGATCAGAAATGGTATAAACCCGAAGTTTTGCCACAAACTTAGCCACTTCGTCGGGCGTGCGGGTCATTTTAACTTTCCAAAGGGCTTGCGCAAGGCAATTGGCACCGCCCCAAACGGGTAGCCACAGCGGGCGAGGGTCGGTTTTATCAGCCTGACGAATAATCCATTCGGAGCCTTCCGAATCTTTTCCTTCGCCAATACCTTCCATGCCAAATTTGGGGAGTCCCGATTTGATAATGCTCAACAAATAGCTGGTTTCGGGAAAACCTTTTTCGTGTAAAAGTAGGTTACTGCGCACTTTGTCGTAAGCATTGACAATCTTACGAATGCTTTCGGGAGCAACACGCTCGCGTTGGTGAACGGAGGTCGTAGCAATGATACCTTCAATATCCCATTGGTTGGAATAAACCAAAAAACGCACCATCGACTCGGTATCGTCGGGTTCATTTTCAATGTCGGTCAGCACTAATACCCGCCTTTTTTCGGGAGATTGGGCATAAAGTTGCAGGGTTAACGACAGAGTTAGTAATAACAAAAGGCGTTTCATGTCAAGGTATTTAGTGTTTTTACTCGTGAGGCAATACCAATTTCCGAAATTCCGTAATGGCTCAAAATCTCCACTTGTGAGCCCGTAACGGTATATTCGTCGGGAATTCCGAGAATATCAAACGGTTTGTGGTAACGGTTTTTCAATAACCACGAGGCGCACGCTTCGCCCAAGCCTCCGTTCACGCTATGTTCTTCCACGGTCAGAATAGCTTTACATTCAACAGCAAGCTCCGACAACAATTTTTCATCCAAAGGCTTGATGGTGTGCATACTTACTACCGTCGCTTCGATGCCATTTTCAGCAGACAGTTTGCGAGCTGCTTGCAAGGCAGGATACACTGTTTCACCATTGGCAATAATGGCCACGTCGCTCCCCCGTCGAACCACACGTCCTTTGCCGATTTGGAAGGTTGTTTCTCCCCTTTCGTCCAACAAAGGCATAGGTTTCTTGCCAAAACGCAAGTAATACGGTTGCTCCGATGCGGCTACTTGCTGTACTGCTTGGATAGTTTCAAAGCTATCAGCAGGAACAACAATCCTTATGTTATGAATGGCCCGAAGCACTGCAAAATCGTGTAAACTATGGTGCGTTGATCCTAAAGCGCCGTAACTCACTCCCGCGCTGATTCCGATGAGTTTTACGGGGTTATTGGAATAGGCAACGTCGTTTTTGATTTGTTCCAACGCCCTTGCAGTCAAAAAACAAGCAGGCGATACGGCAAATACTTTTTTTCCCGCCGAGGCCAATCCCGCTGCCATACCTACTAAATTTTGTTCGGCAATCCCTACTTCTACGATTTGCGCGGGGTATTTTTTACCAAACGGCACCAATTTCCCCGACCCACGCGAATCGCTGGTGACAACCACGATATTGCGGTCAGTCGCGGCCAATTCTTGCAGTGTTTCAGAAAACACGTCTTGATTGGCAGCCCCCGTCACCCCAATGGGGGCTTTTAGTATTTCATTACCCATTTTATTTTAAGTGGCAAGCCACTGTTATCTGTTAGTTATTTTCGTTAAACAGCTGATAAACAACTAATTAATATAGTAAAATTTTAAATTTTCCCATTTGGACAGGTGGTATGCCACTTCGACGCCGCGCGGGTTAGGGGGCTGGGCTTAGTTCCTGCATCGCTATTTTATATTGCTCCTCAGTCGGGACGCCGTGGTGCCATTTGAGCTCATTTTCCATGAAACTTACGCCTTTTCCTTTCACCGTATGGGCAATAATCACACTCGGTTTTTCCTTTTCAAACGGTAAAGCATCAAAGACTTCTTTCAGTGCCACCACATCGTTGCCGTCCACATGCCGCACTGCCCAACCAAAACTCTCAAATTTTTTATCCAGAGGCTCGGTATTACACACATCTTTAGTCGGCCCCGTGATTTGTAAACCGTTCAAATCCACAATTGCACAGAGGTTGTCTAATTTATAATGCGTTGCGGTAAGTGCTGCTTCCCAGTTGGAGCCTTCGGGCAGTTCGCCATCTCCCATCAACGTAAACACCCGATAATCACGGTTATCCATTTTTGCCGCCAATGCCACGCCCGCACTCATCGGAAGGCCATGCCCCAACGCTCCCGTATTTTGCTCTACTCCGTTGACTTTTCGCGTAGGATGACCAATGTAATGCGATTGGTATTTACAGAGCGTTTCCAAGTCAGACTCAGGGAAAAAGCCTTTATCGGCCAACACCACAAACAACGCCTCCACACAATGCCCTTTGCTCTGGATGTAACGGTCACGGTCGGGCGAAGTGAACGTTTCCGGCGAAACGTTTAGGACTTCGTTGTACAACACATTAAGAATATCAATGCACGACAACGACCCTCCCGTATGCCCCGCCTTGGCTTTATAAATGTATTTGAGGATGTTTCTACGGTATTCCGTTGATTTGACTTCTAAATTCATTTTGAGTATAGTTTGGAGACACAGAGTTACTCAGCGGCTCTCTTTTACGTTTATTTTCACTGAGTTTCACAAAGAAGAATCTTCTGATTGTTAACAAAAAACAACTCCGTGAAACTCTGTGTCCACAGAAATTACTAAATCCTCATCACTAAATATGCTGATATACCTCCCAACCCATGTAATTCTCTAGCGCTTCCTTTAGAATGTCAGCGGTTTTTGAGGCATTCATCACCACGTGGTGTTCAAAACCATTACGACAAACGTATTTCATGAGTCCTTGCAAATCAGGAATTTGAGCTACAGCACGGTTTCCAAATGTCGTGAGTGGATCGTTAGTTAAATCGCCTTCACCGATGTACGCTTTGATGATGCCCTTCGGGTCGTCGGTACTGATGCGCCCGTAAGTCAGCGGCATCGCAGGCGTACGACCATCCAAGGCACCATAGGTATTTTCAACCCCTACCGACGTACCCAAAATCGGCGCATTACTTATTTGAATATCAGGCAAAAACGACTTCGCCCAGTTGCCACAGTGGAAAAGCACGCACTTGTTTTCGTCATCAGCGTAGTTGTTGTTCCAATCCACCAACGCACTCGGTGAGCCCGACGCCAGCTGCATGGCGTACATGCTCAACGTTCCCGTTACATCCACCTCACACGCACTTGGAAGCATGTTTTCGCTCATAATACTCATGCTCGTGCAGACGTTACAACCGTAGTTTTGTTGCAAACTCGTCCAGCACTGAATGGCGGTGGCGTCGAGGGCATTTTCTTCCATAATTTCCTTCAATACCACATCTAGCTTCGCAATTTGGAGCATTGCTTCATTCGGCGTTTTTCCTTTGGGTGCGTAGGCATTGATGGATTCTAAATGTTGTTTCACCACAGCGCTATCGGCCGTCAATTTATTGGCGCGACCAAGAATTTCCGAAAGGTCAAAAGTAGTCACAGTAATGCCGTTTCGTTGAAGGATTTTCTCGGAATAGCGTACCGTATTAAACGCCCCGGGCCGTGCACCAATGGCGCCAATACGAACATTCTTCAGTCCTTTTACCACGCGACAAACGGCTACAAAATCCATCAAATCTTTCTGAAACTCAGCCGAAGAAGGCGAGCTAACATGCTGACTTGTAAGAGTATATTTAATTCCGTACTGGTACAAATTATTACAAACTGAAATCTTCCCACACCACGAATCGCGGCGATTGACGACATTCATTTTACTCAAATCATCGGGGTAGGCTTGAATCAACACAGGCACGTTCAGATTCGCTAATTTCAGCGTGTCTGCCACTCCTTTTTCATCACCGAAGTTGGGTAAAAGCACCAAAATTCCACTGATTTCTTCGCGGTGAGCTTTGAACAAATCAGCGCATTTTTGCGCTTCTTTAAACGTCTCTACCCCCCCCAGCTTGGTGTCGTTGCTGTCCAAAATGACAGGGGTAAGTTTTAACTTTGCAAAAACATCAATGATTTCGGTTCTTGCTTTTTCAACCAGACTATCGGGAAAGAAGTCCCTGTTCCCGATGATGATACCAATACTTGCCATTTTCTATAAATTCTTTTCGAATAATGAGGTTTATCAGGGCTAAAGCCCTTCTTAAATTATCTTGACCTTCTTTTCCACTATTTCGCAATAATCACTTCAATGTCGTTTTGCTTGAAAAGCTGTAAATGACCGTCTTCGATACCACTATCGGTTATCAAATAATTAATCAACGACAGCGCCCCGAGGCTTGCAAAAGCACTTTTTCCTACCTTGCTCGAATCGGCTACCAAGTAGGTAGTTTCGGCGGCATCAATCATTGCTTTTTTTACTACTAAGTCACTGATACTCGGGTAGGTAAGACCTGCTTTGAGCGAAATCCCTGCCGTGGCTAAAAACAACTTTTGCACGTGAATGCCTTTGAAAAAATCAGCCGCTTTCTGCCCCGTCAGTGACAACGTCGGTGGCTTAAACTCCCCTCCCGTCAGGATGACTTCAATGTTTTGTTCCGCCCCCAGCATCAAGCCAATATTCATGGCATTGGTGATGACCGTTAGGCGGCGATTTCCTTTGATTTTTTTTGCGATTTCCGTCGTTGTACTTCCCGAATCTAAAATAATCGTATCTCCATTATCGATGTAGTCAAGGCAAGTAGCAGCGATTATTTCTTTTTTGTCCATGTTTTCTTGGTGTGCCAACGAAAACGAACTTACTTGTTCTCGAACACTTTTGAGGTATGCACCTCCATGCTCCCGTACTACAATCCCCTCTTTTTCAAGCTTTTCTAAATCTTGACGTATAGTCACTTCAGTTACTTTAAACAAGTGAGCTAAATCCACGACTTTGGCAGAGCCATCTTCGTACAATAGTTCCAGTATTTTCTCTCTTCTTTGATTTGGAAGCATTGTTTTACTTTTTAAAACATTTGAACAGATTAATTTCCTCCAAAGAAAAGAAATAAAAAGAAAACATTAAAAGCTTAATGAAATTAACCTTTTGTTGTGGTTTATGCAGTGTCAAATTTTTATTTTTTGCAAATTTCAAAAGAAAACAAAAATAATCGAAATATATTCGAAATTTTTTTAAACTTTTTAAAAATCTCTAAAAGTAAAATTTATACTTTTCCACTATTTAGACATACATCATATTTCGTCTATTTACGCAATAAAATTTGCAAATTAACCTCATTAGCCAAATATTTTACCTATACTTACCTTTCCTTTAATTTGTATTTTACCGATTTAATGCCTCAATACACTTTCGTTTATTTTTGCTTTCTCAGGTCAGTTCAAGATAAGTATTTTAGGGAGTGGCCCTATATTTATTTTACTTTTTAATGATTTTATAGTATTTATTCTATAATACCTCTTTCATTGCCCGACCATCAGCCACCCATTTTAACAGAATCACAGCGATGCTACCTGCGGTCTTATCATTCCCCACCTATTAATAAACAAAAGAGGTAATTATAGGCCACAAAAAATAATTTTACCAAATTGCAGAATCAACTCTTAAACCTATTTTTACCCATGGTACCTTTGGTTACGTTAAACAATGGCCTACAAATGCCTCAAATTGGACTAGGCGTGTACGACCCTCAACCTGGCCACGACATCCGTCAAGCCGTTTTGTGGGCGTTAGAACTTGGTTATCGGCTCATTGATACCGCTGCTGCCTATCACAATGAGGTGGAAGTAGGACAAGCTATGCGCGACAGTGGTATCGCACGAAATGAGATTTTTCTTACAACCAAAGTTTGGAACGATGACCAAGGCTACAACGCTACCCTTCGGGCGTTTGAGGAGAGCCTTCGTAAACTCAATACCGACTATGTTGATTTGTATCTTATCCATTGGCCTGTGCGTGAGCACCGTCTCCAAACATGGAAGGCTCTTGAGAAGCTTTATGCTGATGGGAAAGCGCGTGCTATTGGGGTTTCTAATTATTATACCCCTCATTTTGAGGAGCTTTGGCCGCATACGTCCATTGTCCCAGCCGTTAATCAAATTGAGTTAAGTCCGTATTGTCACTTGCCCGAAGAATTGAACTACTGTCGCCAACGAGGTATTCAAGTTGAAGGGTATGCGCCTTTAGTGCGAGGACTGAAATCTGATGATCCGCGACTCATCAACATCGCTGAAAAATACAACAAAAGTACGTTTCAGGTGCTTATCCGTTGGGCAATTCAGCAAGGAGCCATCACGATTCCAAAATCGGTTTCAAAACACCGTATCGCGGCCAATATAGACGTTTTTGACTTTGAATTGTCAACCGCTGATTTTGCAGAAATGAATACATGGCACGACGACACCCGCATTGCTTGGAACCCCATGGAGTTTTTGTAACGGGTAAAAATGACGAAAAAATCAAAAAAGTGCTGCAACGTAATCAATGCCTAGCCTAAGGTACGTTTCAGTACTTCCGTGACTCGTTGAAGGTCGTCTTCGGTCAAATTGGACCCCGACGGGAGGCATAAACCATCGTCAAAAAGTGTTTCTGCTACTTGTCCACCATAATAGGGTGCCCCTTCAAACACAGGTTGGAGGTGCATGGGTTTCCATAAAGGGCATGCTTCAATGCTTTCTGACGCCAAGGCCACCCGAAGGGTTTCGCGAGTTACTCCTTTTGTTTTTACCACATCCACACGAATACAGCTCAACCAACGATTCGCATAACTCTCTTCTCTTTCAGGCTGGAAAGCAATACGCTCATCGCCATCAAAAGCTTGTTGGTACCATTCAAAATTAGCCCTCCGCTGGCTTACACGCTCGTCAATTACCTGCATTTGTCCTCGGCCAATTCCGGCGCAAACATTGCTCATTCGGTAATTATAACCAATCTGCGAATGTTGGTAATGAGGGGCATTGTCGCGGGCTTGAGTGGCCAAAAAGCGCGATTGTTGTATCAACGCTTCGTCCTCTGATAGCAAAGCCCCACCGCCCGAGGTAGTGATGATTTTATTACCGTTAAAAGACAAAATATTCAGCTTTCCAAAGCTACCTAATTTACGTCCTTTCCAACTTGCCCCTAGTCCCTCGGCGGCATCTTCAATCAGGGGAACTTCATAACGAGCACACACCTCTATGATTTCGTCGATTTTGGCGGGCATCCCATACAAATGCACCGCAATCACTGCTTTTACATTTTTTCCTCTGACTCGTTCGCTTTTAATAGCCTCCTCTAACACCTCGGGGCAGAT
The DNA here is from genome assembly GCA_023254175.1 of Runella sp. GTDB lineage: Bacteria > Bacteroidota > Bacteroidia > Cytophagales > Spirosomataceae > Runella. Next base: position 57,352 of record JALQYJ010000023.1, read on the forward strand.
ATTCCACGTTTGCCATTCTGAATCTACAAATACGGGCGTAGCGCCTTGATACACAATTGAATTTGCCGAGGCCGCAAAGGTAAACGACTGACAAATAACGACATCTTCCTGCCCTACCCCGAGCATTACCAAGGCCAAATGTAACGCCGCCGTCCCCGACGATAACGCCGCCGCATGGCCGACGCCTACATATTGGCTAAGGTCTTTCTCAAACCCATCGACGTTGGGACCCAGCGGAGCTACCCAATTGGTTTCAAATGCTTCTTGTACGTACTTTTGTTCGTGACCGCTCATGTGCGGCGAGGAAAGCCAAATTTTATTCATTATTCATTGGAAATCTTGCCGAAAGTTCCACATCTTTCGGCAAGTTCACAAATTAAACCCGATTCCATGTACGTTCTGACCAATTGCACCATTTATACAGGCGAGACTGTCCTTACCCAACATGCCGTGGTCGTTGACGGCAACCGCATCAACCGCATCGTACCTACAAAATTGATTCCAAACGACTTACCCGTTTATGACCTGCAAGGTCACGACCTCACCGCAGGCTTTGTTGACATTCAATTGTACGGCGGACAAACGGGCTTTTTTGTGCGGGATTTATCGGCCGAATCATTGGATGATATGGTCAATACCCATCAGCAAGACGGAACAGCGGCTATCATCCCTACCCTCTATTCTACGTCACGGGAACGGATTTTGAAAGCCATTGAAGTAACCAAAGCTTACATTGCGTCGGGAAAAACAGGAGTGTTGGGGCTACACATTGAGGGGCCATTTATCAACCCTGAAAAAAGAGGAGCACACAGCGCCGCGCAAGTACGTATCCCTACCGAAACCGAGCTGGAAGAAATCATTGAGCAAAGCCAAGGACTGCTAACATTGATGACGATTGCGCCTGAAGTATGGCCTCCTGAGCTTCTTACTCGCCTCCAAAACAGCCATATTCAACTCTCAATGGGGCATACCAATGCAACCTACCAACAAGCTAAGGCTTTTTTTGACTCGGGAATTTCGATGGCGACACACCTTTACAATGCCATGCGCCCCTTTGAAAGCCGCGAACCTGGGGTAGTTTCAGCCATTTGGGACACGCCAACCGTGCACGCCAGCATCATTGCCGACGGTCATCACTGCGACTCCGCTACCATACGCATTGCCAAGCAACTCATGGGCGACCGACTTTTTTTAATTTCGGATGCTACTTTGGCAAAAATTGAGCCCCAACGTTTTGTTTTTGAAGATTTTACCGCCAATTACGATGGGCTTCGTCTGCTCAATGACGATGGAAAATTGGCCGGTTCGGCCATCACGCTGCTTGATGCCGTCCGTTTTTGTATCCAAACGGTGGGGCTTCCCAAAGAGGAAGTTTTTCGAATGGCCTCAACTTACCCTGCACAAGTAGTAGGTGTAGGTGATCATTTTGGGAAAATCAAAGCAGGTTACACCGCCACTTTTGTCGTTCTCGACAACGAAACCAGAAAAACTAACCTCCCTTACCAACGAGCCACTAATCAGGCAAAAAAAGTCACTTAAAAATATCCATTTGATTATCCTACTTACGGAGATTATAGCCTTGTTTGTCGCCTCTGTGATATTTGGCCACTACGTTGGGAAAGGCACCGCCACGGGTAGTCAACTGTCTACGTGCAGCGAATTTGAGTCGTTGAGTAACGAAGTTTCAACTGACAGATTTTCCCAAAAACCGAACCTTATCAAGGTAAATCTAAGGCACTGTCTAAAATGGAATTTAGGGATGAATACCTCTTTACCTCCAGTGATAACGGCAGCATTCGCTAAAAGGGAGTAATGCAGTTGCTAAAAAGCCTTCCCAAAACCTGGGTCGGCAAAGCGGTAATCTTTCACAAATTGTTCGTCGGAGAGGGTTTTTAAGAAGGCAATGATTTTGGCTTTTTCGCCGTCGGTCATCGCAATGCCAAGTTGGCCATTTGCTTGCAGCCCTGGGTCTAAGGTAGCGGTTTTTTGGACGTTGATGGCATAGTGATTTAGCACTTGTTCGAGGGTACTAAAGCGCCCATCGTGCATGTAAGGAGAAGTATAACCGACGTTGCGCAGGCTAGGAACCTTAAATTTATGGAGGTCGTCGGTGTTTTGAGTGATGCGGAACCGCCCTTGGTCGCTGCTGCGGCTGTTGTCGAGGCCATTGTTACGAAACGACTGGTCGGTAAACAATTCGCCTGCATGGCAAGTCGCACATTTTTGTTTAAACAAGGCCAATCCTTCTTTTTCGGTCGCCGTGAGGGCGTTGGTTGTGCCGCGTAGGTAAAAGTCATAACGGGAGTTATTGGACACCAAAAAGACCATAAACTGCGACAGAGCTTTGGTAAAACGCTCGGTTGTAATTTCTGTACTGCCAAAGGCTTTTTTGAACAGTTCGGGGTAGTTGGGGTTTTTGCTATCGCGGAGTTTTTGGAGGACATTCGGTAGCTTTTCGTCCATTTCAACGGGATTTTCAATGGGCGCAATCGGAAACAAATCCAACTGATGCACGCCCCCGTCCCAGAAAAACTCTTTCATCCACGCCATGTTTTGAATAGGCGGTGCATTTCTCATGCCAATTTTATCGTCAATTCCGTGGCTTAAATCGTGCCCGTGGTGGGTAAAAGCGACTGCTTGTTGGTGACAAGTTCCGCAGGCAATGGTACCATTTCGTGATAAAAGCCCATCGTAAAACAACGAGCGACCTAGCTGAAACCCGTCGTACGTAAGCGGGTTAGATTTGAGGTCATACACCAGCGGAGGAAAGTAGCTAGGCCGAGGCAGTTCCAGCGTCTCGGGCGTGGGCGTAGTGGGGTCGGGCGTGGATGACGATGATTGCCGACACGCCGCCCATCCAAATAAAACCATACCACCGATGACGAGAAACGACTTATTCATAGCTGGTTAATCTTTTACACTACCAATGCTAAACATACTGGCGTAGTTATTGGCAATCGTACTTGAATAATCGGCAAACATCACCGTAGGATACTGGGCGAGGCTTACTTTTTGCGTACCATTAAAAATCTTAGAAACATCGCTCACGACCTCAATCACGGGCTGTTGGTTGGGGCCAACGGTAGCGGCTACGCTTCCCAACGGCAACGTCACGGTACGGAGGTTGTTGAATGTTTTGGCATTATAGCCCCCAAATCCTCCAATGTGATAGCGGTATTTGCGGTTTCCTGCGGCATCAGCGGCCACTTGAGGTGAAGTTCCTTCAATTTTTAAGAAAATATAGCCCGAATTCCACGACCAATACATCCCGTCGCCATCATGGGTAACGTCGCCTGGGTCAAGCACACCCTTTCGACGACTAATGTCCATCGTATTTCGAAGGCTATCGACTCCAATCGTAAAACGGAGTTCGGTATAGTCGCCCGCTGGAACGCCTCGCAAGGTTACTTTTTTGGAAGCAGGGTTGGTTTCTTTAATGAGAAAATAACTCGAATCTTGCGGAACAGTATAGAGCGTACCGTCCGATTTTTTGAAGGAAATGTTGCTGATGAAATAATTGTAGGTAGTTACCCCGAACGTTTCGCCCACCGCATTTTGGTACAAATCTTTGCCCAGCACCACATCTTGCATGCCTACTTTATTCGAAAAAGAAAGGGTAAGCGTATTTTTTTCGTTAGGGTCTGGGTCGGGTTTGCAAGATTGTAACGCAGTTGCGAAAATCAAAAGCCCGAACAACAACTTTTTCATTATGCCAAGAGTTTACGTAAAGATAGTTTTCTTTTAGTAGTAACGCGTTATCGGGCAAAAATGATGCGAGAAAGGTAAAATTGTTGCGGGGAAGGTTTTTATACATTCATTCTTAAACACATAAAGGATACTAGAATAAACACATAGAAAACAGAAGTAAACTATGTGTTTATCTGTGTCAAGTGAAGCTCTTTAGCGGCTTTTACGTTTGCTTAAATATCCTTCAAGGTCAGTCAATGATAGTGCATTAAAGGTCATATCTTTGGTCAAACCTCCCTTACGCCCCACAGCTACACCGTAGTGCATGTCATAGTAGCCATTTTTTTCGTGGGCATCGGGATTGATAGAAAGCATCACGCCCTTGTCCATACAGTACCGAATCCAGCGCCAATCCAAATCCAAACGCCACGGACTCGCATTGATTTCGATAACGACCCCATTTTGGGCACAGGCGTCAATAATTAATTTATAATCAATGGGATAACCTACCCGTGCCAACAGCAAACGGCCCGTTGGGTGTCCCAAAATGGTCGTATAAGGATTTTCGATGGCTCGAAGTAAGCGCATTGTAGCTTTTTCGAGGCTCATGTTGAGGTTGCTGTGAACCGACGCCACCACAAAATCAAAAGTTTTCAAAACACTTTCGGGGTAGTCGAGCGAGCCATCGCCCAAAATATCGGATTCGATGCCTTTCAAGATTTTAAACGGCCGTGCAAACTCTTGGGCAAAGGTCTGATTGAGACGGTCTATTTCGGCGTGTTGTTGTTCTACACGTTCTTCGTTGAGTCCTTGTGCGTAGGTGGCTGTTTGGGAGTGGTCGGCAATACCAAGATACCCAAAACCAAGCTCTTGACAAAAACGCGCCATTTGTTCGAGGCTGTGTTTTCCGTCAGAATAGGTGCTGTGGTTGTGTAAAATTCCGCGTAGGTGCTGCCACTCCACCAAGTCTTCGTTGGTGTGGGTGCTGCACCAATCAAATTCTCCTAATCCTTCGCGCATTTCCGGAACGATGTAGGGAAGCCCAGCACTTTGGTAAATTTCTTCGGCAGACACAAACGCTTGGGCAGTGTTGGCCAACGATAATAGCGTATGTCCCGACGGGGTTTTGGCAAAAAGGTGAGCGGGGGCGCTGTCCGAAATAAAACGCTCGTTTTCAAAGCGTTCGGATTGAACAAATTGAATTTCAACGTTTACTTCTAATGTCTTTTTTACTTCCACTTCTTCGCCTTGGGGCGGAAGATCAGTGGCTTGGCTGCGGTCTTGGATTTTGCCACGCCAGACAAACGGCGACGATTCTTTAGGATTTTGTACCAACCAACCCACCGAACCGATGATTCGAGCCGCAGCTACGGGTGAGTCGGTACCGATAATCAATTGAATCGTTTCCACAATTTCGCACTTACGAGCCACTTCTCCCGTAATGGCCACTTGGGCAAAATGAGGCTGCAATTCTTCCAAAATAAGGGTAGCAAGGGCTTCTCCTTTGTCCATACGAAGTTTCCCCGCCTGACTCCGTAAGAAGGCCATCGAGTCCAAAATCTTTTGTTGCGTACCTTCCCCAAAGCCTTTTAATTTGGCAATTTGGCCACTTTCGCAGGCCACTTGCAAGCCTTCAAGGGTTTCAATGCCCAAGTCACGCCAAATAGTACCAATTTTCTTGGGGCCAATGCCTTTTATTTTGAACATCTCCAAGACGCCGACGGGAGTTTGGGCCAACAATTCGTCGAGTTCGGCCAAGTGCCCCGTGGCAATAAGCTGCACAAGTTTCCCCGCCATATTTTTACTAACTCCCTGAATTTTTATCAGTTCATCGGCCGAAAGACTAGCAAGCTCGGCATCTTTGAAGCGGTCGAGGTTAAAAGCGGCAGAACCAAATGCCCGCGTTTTGAACACGTCGGCATTATGAAGCTCCATTAATTTGACGGTAAGTTCAAGTACTTCAACAATTTCTTCGTTTGACATGGCAGGGGTTGTTCTTTGATTTGTTATCCGTGTAATTGTTATCTATTGACCGTTAAATTGTTAAAAATAGTAAGGGTGCTGTTGGCTGTTTGCGAACTACTGACTGCTAACTACTGACTGTTGTTCACTAATATACGACAAAATGCCTTCAAAATCGGAGGCGTGAAACCACCGAAAATCGCCTTGGTGCTTAAACCATGTTACTTGGCGTTTGGCGTAGCGTCGGGTATTGCGTTTGAGTAATCTTACCATTTCGGCGTAATCATAGGCTCCGTCAAAATAATCGTAAATCTCTTTGTACCCAACGGTTTGGAGGGCATTGTGCTCACGAAAAGCCATAACCGAACGCGCCTCTTCGACCAACCCAGCGGCGAGCATTTGGTCCATGCGGGCGTCGATGCGGTGGTATAATTCGTCGCGGTCGCGTTCTAAGGCAATTTGGATGATTCGGAAAGGGCGCTGAGCTAACTGTTTTTCCCGAAACGACGAGTATGGCTTTCCCGTGAGCAAACACACTTCCAGCGCACGAACCACCCGTTGCGTATTTTGGAGGTCGTTAGTAGCGCAGTAAACGGGGTCAAGTTGTCGGAGTTCCGCTTGCAAAATGGCCAAGCCTTCGGTTTCGAGGCGGGTCATGAGTTGGGTGCGCAATTCGGGTGGGGTTTCTGGCAAGTTATCCAGTCCTTCACACACTGCTTTGATGTACAACCCCGACCCACCCGTGAGAAGCACGACTTCTTTGCCCCGAAATAATTGTTCTAACAGCGCCAATGCATCGCGTTCAAACGAACCTGCGCTGTACAAGCTTTCAATGGAGTGAGAATCAATAAAATGGTGCGGAACACCCTTCAATTCTTCCAGTGAGGGTTTGGCCGTACCAATGGAAAGTTCACGGTAAAATTGTCGTGAATCGGCTGAAATGACTTCCGTTCCGAGCGTTTGGGCAAGTCGAACGCATAAGTTAGTCTTTCCCACTGCCGTGGGGCCAGCAATGACGATAAGAAGTTGTTGCAAGAATATTAATTGGGCTTAAAGGTCATTTCTAAAATTTCTCCAAACACGTTTATGTACAAAACTTGGAGGGTATTTTCTGTGAGCTTGACGAGGGTATATTTTGTCGTTTTCAAAGCCCATGTTATTGTCGCAAACTCAAAGAATGCTTTGTCCTAAAACATCACTACCGTTGATTTTTGAAGCAGTTAACACCCACGCTTTTAACCTTTTGCCTACCAAAAGCTCCGTTTTAGAAAGACTGGTGTTGGGGGTTGGGTCGCAGCCTCCTGTCTTGGTAATATTACACTGACTGAGTCCCAACAAGGTCATTACGAAAAATATCCACAAACGTACCAATTTCATAGCCATGAAAGTTTAGAATGTTCAAAGTTAATATTTTTATTTTGGGGAATGATAAGACGTAGGTCGGTTTGTAGGAAAAATCATGGAAAGAAGATAAAACTCGAAATTGATGGCCAATAAGGCTGAAACTGCTCTAGTGTAAGATAGTAAACACAAGTTCTTGCATAATGGCTTGTTCGTCTTTGGAACCTGACTCAATCCCCTTAGAAGCATTGTCGGCTTGACGCAAGGCTTTGATAGCCTTGGCTACATGCCCCAACGAATACTGCCGCGCGGCTGAGAGATAATCTTTGACAAAAAAAGGACTAACTCCTAACACCGAAGCGAGATTGACTTCTGACTTATCTTGCGTCCCATGAACGACAAGCACTTTGCTAAAAAAATTGTACAAAATAATAAGTACCTGAGGCAAAGGATTTTCTTTGGTATTGGCAGCGAGGTAGTTTGCTATTTTGTTGGACTTAATCACGTCGCGTTGAATCAACGCCTTTTGCAATTCAAACACGTTGTATTCTTTGCTAATACCCACGTATTTTTCCACCACGGCTGCGGTTATTTCTTCACTAGCGGTGAGATTGAGCAACATTTTGTCGATTTCGCTGGTGATGCGTTTAAGGTCGTTACCGATGTTTTCAACCAACATTTGAATCGCTTTGATGCTGATTTTTGCCCCCAAACTGCGCACATGCTCGCCTACCCAATCGGGGAGTTTATTGTCGTACATTTTTTTACACTGTACTAAAACACCGTGTTTTTCAAAGGTTTTTGGCAAGGTTTTTCGCATGTCAAAATTGCCCTGAAAACACAATACCAGCACCGTAGAAGACAGCGGACGAGTGGCGTAATCGTCCAAGAGAGCCGATTTATCTTTGGTATCGAAGCCATTAGACTGTTGAGCTTCTTTCACCAAAACCAGTTGCCGCTCCGACATAAACGGAAAGCGACGCGCGTAGTTGAGAATCGTGCCCACGTCGGCGTCCTTGCCAAAAAGAACAAATTGATTAAACCCCTTTTCAGATTCGGGAACAACTGCTTTTTCGAGGGCATCGGCTAGTAAGTCAATGTAATAAGGTTCGTCGCCGTGAATAAAATACAGCGGTTGAATTTTCTTTTGGCGTATTTCTTTAAGCGCTTGTTCGGGAGAAAGAACCATGTTTTGTAATTGTTATAACTCGCTATTCTCTAATATCCTTTTGATAAATTTATTTGATTCTGTGGAGATTGCCCTTCGATAAAGCGTCGGAAATTATCGGCAAAAATAACAACTTTTCCCTCCTGTTCATGGGATTGTCCGCCGCCTGTGTGTTGGGTCAAAATCACGTTTGACATTTCCCAAAATGGATGGGTTGGTGGCAAAGGCTCCACTTGAGTTACATCGAGTACCGCCCCCGCGAGGCGTTGATCTTGCAAGGCTTTTATCAATGCAGGTTCATCCACAGTGGAGCCCCGTCCAATGTTAGCAAACACAGCATGGGGAGGTAAAGCTTTAATCATATCAGATGTAAAGAAGCCTTTGGCTGACCCCGGTAAGCAATTGATAACTAGGTCTGTTTGGGGAAGAATCGCAAAGAGGGCTTCAGGAGAGTGAATGGTGGCCTCGGGATGTGTACGTGCCACCATTTGAAGGCTGCAATTAAATCCCGAGAGCATTTTTTTGACGGCTTGGCCAATGCTCCCTGCGCCCAAAATCACTACTCTTTTTCCCGTAAGTAAGCCCAAACGATACCGAATGGGCGAGCCAACCCAGCGTTTTTCGGCTTTTAACAGGGTAAGTTCTTCCAAACCTCGATAAAAAGCGAGGATACCAGCAACGATAGTTTCGGCACAAGGGACAGAGAAATAATCGGCAAGGTTACAAATCGTCACATCGGGTAGTTGCAGATGTTTGTACCCGTCAAACCCCGCTGATTCGAGTTGCCAAAATTTTAATTGAGCAGGCACTTCCGTAAACCACGCCACAGGTGGATTTCCTAAAATTACATTGGCATTACGAAAAGCATCAAGTTGTCTATCATCAGGTAGTTCTACTCTGAACACTAACTGATGCCCCTCGGGAAATTCCTGGCGTAAGGTATGGCGTAGCGCTTCGTTGAGGGGCGTATTTACAAAAATTTGCATTAGATTTGCGAGCTAAATATCCTCTTTCTATACAACCTAATGGTTGCTTGCCCCCAAATTAACTCATTAATGCTATGCTAAATAAATGGTTGGATAAATTAAATCGTCACGACTATCCGTTTATCGACTTGTTTTACTACCTCATCGTGATAGTAGTATTCTTCCTGTTGGTCATTATTTCAAATCTTTTTTTTGATTAATCAGGGAATGAGGGTGTCTCAAAACTCAAATTTCAATATCATTCATAGCACTATTGTTTTCAATGGGCGTCTTATGAAAGCACCTAAAATTCTCAATATCGATACTCCTTATCATTACCTTGTATTTTAAATACAAATTATGCCAGCTCTTTTGTCTAAGCGATAACCCTTTTCTTTTCCCAAGACGTAAGAATCTGGCGGAGCTGTTTATACTCAATCAGAAAGCCATCGTGACCGTACAAAGAGTCAATTTCTTGATATTCAGCTTCTGGGATGTGTTTGGTTAAAAATTTTTGCTCCGACGGCGGAAATAAAATATCCGAACTAATTCCTACTACCAACGTACGAGCTTTTACTTGAGCAAGTGCATGAATAATACTCGGTCGATTACGGCCTACATTGTGCAAATCCATCATTCGCGAAAGAGTCCAGTACGAAAACGCATTGAACCGATTAGCAAGTTTATCTCCTTGGTACTGCTGGTAAGTAGCCGCGCGGAAGTTTTCGGTTTGTTCGTTACTATCGCGAGCTTGGGTAAAATCGTAGGTGTCGTAGTTTCGGTAAGAGAGAAGCGCTATCGAGCGGGCTACTTTCATGCCTTCGATGCCTGCATCGGAGCGCGCTTCACTCCATGTAGGGTCGGCTTTAATGGCCATCCGCTGCGATTCATTAAACGCAATTCCCCAAGGGGAATGAACAGCATTGGTAGCCACTAATACAAGATTTTCAATGAGTTCGGGTTGAATAATGGCCCATTCGACCGCTTGTTGTCCGCCCAATGACCCGCCTACAAGTGTATGTATATGCGTAATGCCTAACTCTTCCCGTAGCAGTTCGAACGCATAAATATTATCACGTATTGAAACGTCTGGAAAAGTTCTGTAATATGCCTCGCCTGTTTGGGGGTTGGTACTCAGTGCGTTGGTAGAGCCATAGTGAGAGCCTAACACGTTAGCACAAACAATAAACCAATCTTTAGGGTCGTAATGCAGGCCATTTCCAACCAAGCCATCCCACCAGTCGGTAGGGTCAGCGTTTCCTGTAAGTGCATGACAAATCCAAAGAACGTTACTACGCTCGGCATTTAAGGTGCCATGAATCGTATAAGCCAGTTGGAACCCAGCAAGTTCGCCGCCGAGTTCCAATGGAAAAGTGTAAGGGTATTTAAATGTATGTACTGTCAAGGTAATTAAGTGCTTTACTTCAAATCAGTGATTATTGACCAATTGTCGTTAGGGCTTGCTGAATATCTGCTTTGATGTCTTCGATATGCTCAATTCCTACTGAAATTCGCAATAAACCTGCCTCTACTCCCGCCGTGGCTTGCTCTGCTTCCGAAAGCTGCGAATGGGTAGTGCTCGCTGGGTGAATGATGAGGGTTTTTGAGTCACCTACGTTGGCCAAATGGCTAATCATTTTGAGCGAATTTACGAAATTATCAGCTGCTTCTTTGCCCGCCTTGAGTTTGAACGAAAGTACCCCTCCGAAACCCCGTGAGAGATATTTTTTAGCTAGTTCATGGTATTTACTACTTTCTAAACCAGGGTAGTTGACGTACGCAACAGAAAGATGTTCTTCCAACCATTTTGCAAGGGCAAGTGCATTTTCGCACGTCCGTTCCACGCGCAAGGAAAGTGTTTCTAACCCTTGTAACAACAAAAATGAGTTGAATGGACTTTGAGCTGGTCCCCAATCACGCAAACCTTCTACACGAGTACGAATAATGAATTGGATATTGCCAAAAGGCCCACCAATACCAAACACATCATTGAGTACAAGGCCGTGATAACTTGGTGAAGGTGCTGTAAATTGAGGATATTTTCCATTGCCCCAGTTAAATGTTCCTGCGTCTACAATTACGCCACCCATGCTGGTTCCGTGGCCACCAATCCATTTTGTTGCCGATTCGACCACCACGTGGGCGCCCCATTTGATAGGTTGGCAAATGGCACCTCCTGCACCGAAGGTATTATCGACGATTATAGGAAGGTCATATTTAGACGCTAGTTGTGAAAATGCCTCAAAATCAGGGACGTTAAATCCTGGATTACCAATCGTTTCGAGGTAGATAGCTTTGGTTTTATCATCAATTAGTACTTCAAAACTTTCAACGTTGTCGCCATTGGCAAAGCGAGCTTCTACTCCGATGTTTTTGAAAGAATTTTTAAACTGATTGTACGAACCTCCGTATAAAAATGAAGTTGTGACAAAGTTGTCGCCAACCGACGTAATGTTGTTGATAGCTAAAAACTGAGCAGCGTGTCCTGAAGCAACAGCAAGCGCAGCCACACCTCCTTCCAAAGCAGCAATGCGTTTTTCAAACACATCGTTGGTGGGGTTCATAATACGAGTATAGATATTACCAAACTCTTTGAGAGCAAACAAATTAGCTCCGTGTTCTGAACTATTGAAGGCATAGGCTGTAGTTTGATAAATGGGTACAGCACGGGCGTTAGTCACTGGGTCGATAACTTGGCCAGCGTGTTGCTGTAGGGTTTCAAAACGGAGCTCTGACATGGACGTAAAGAATTAATGGTTATTGGTTGGGATTTGAAAAAACAAAAATATATTCTAGTGATGGCCTATAAAAGCCCACTTGTGGAGAGCCGAACGCAGTAATACGCGCTAAGGGCGTACGCAATTTTTCTAAGAATCTTAACATGAATGTTTCGATTTATATGCCCTGATCGCTCAGGTAGGAATTAGCACCTTATTTCTAGTATTTTAAAACAGGTTGCCAGAGGTTCGTAGAGCCTATTCTCTCCCCTCATCTTTATAAATCAATCGCTGTGCGAATGAGAAGCAACTGACTTGATGAGGCAATATTACGGCAGAAGTACCGAAATCCAAAATAATTTACCCAAAAAACTCTGTACAAGCACCCAATACCTATAAATTTGTAACCAGATACTATAATACCCTATTATGATTTATCGCTTCAAAAAAGAAAACGCAGCTAGAAAGCCCGGTACTATTTCGGTGGGTGATGCCATTGGAAAAATGCTTGAAATGTACCGCTTAAATGCCAAATTTGATGAAACTTCGGTGAAAGTTCATTGGGAGAAGCTAGTGGGTTCCAAAATTGCAGCGCGTACAAGTGCGATTTACGTCAAAGAAAAAGTTTTGTTTTTGCAGCTTACTTCAGCGCCATTAGCGCAGGAATTAGTAATTGCGAAGAGAAAACTCATTGAATCACTCAATCGTGAGTTTGGCTACGAAATCATAACGGATATTGTGTTTATTTAACCAATGAGTACCTACACTGACCTTTCTTTGCAAGAAGTCGAGCAATTAGCCACCAATGTCGATACAATTTTAGTGGATGTACGTGAGCCTTGGGAGTTTGAAGAATTCAATATTGGCGGCATTAATATTCCTTTGGCAGAGATTCGCGAGCATCATGCTGAACTTCTTCCTTTTAATACCATTGTGGTCGTCTGCACCAACGGTACACGTTCTAAAGTAGCGGCCAAAGACTACTGTCGAAGTGATACTTTTCAGGCAAAAAGCATCTATCACCTTCGCGGTGGGATTCTTGAGGTGGAGGATTCATGATTGAACCCTATAAAGACATATAAGGTCATATAAGATACATCAATAACAACCCTATAATCTCTTATATGTCTCAAATGGCTCAAGATTATCTAACTATTTAACCTCAAATACTCCCTCAAATACCCTCACTGCGGGGCCAATCAAATAGATGTTATCAAAAGACCCATCTTCATGCGCGACAAAAGATACCCGAAGTGACCCTCCTTTAGTTTTTACGCTGATAGGCTCGTTCATTCCTAAATGTTGGTAGGCCATTAAAGCACAAGCGGTTACACCTGTTCCGCATGAATAAGTTTCATCTTCTACACCGCGCTCGTAAGTGCGGACATAAATGGATTGCTCGCCCAATACCTCGGTAAAATTGACATTAGTCCCACCCTTCGGGCCATACACTTCACCATAACGAATAGCTTTACCATCGGCAACGACATCTGTGTTTTCGACATTGGGTACAAAACGTACAAAATGTGGAGAACCTGTATTTAGAAAATAGTCAGAGCCGTCTTTTTCGCATCCAGCCACGTTGGTCATATTTAGAAAAATCTCTTCTTCACAAGCTACAGCCTTATGCTCTCCATCCACAGCAATGAAAGTCGTATTCTCTTCAAAAAGACCCAAGTCTTGGGCAAAACGTACGGTACAACGCCCGCCATTGCCGCACATACTGCCCTCGCAGCCATCGGCATTGAAATAAACCATTCGAAAATCATAGCCTTCGGCATTGCGTAGAAGAATGAGCCCGTCAGCACCGATGCCAAAGCGGCGATGGCACAAAAACTCAATGAGGGGTTGGCTCACTGGGAAGGTTTCAGAACGGTCGTCAATCATAATGAAGTCGTTGCCCGTCCCTTGGTATTTAACAAAACGAATCGAAAATGGCGAAGTAATCATCATAATGAAAATAATTGAAGAAAAAGTATAAAAAAAGCTGCCTTAAGAGACAGCTTTTTATCAAGACTCGGTAATAAGAAAGAATTACTTCTTTTCTTTAACGCGAGCCGCTTTACCTTGTTTACCGCGAAGATAGAATAAACGAGCACGGCGTACTTTACCACGACGTACGAGTTCGATTTTCTCAATGCTTGGTGATAAAATAGGAATGATACGCTCAACACCTACACCATTAGATACTTTACGAACAGTGAAAGTTTCGCCACTTCCACCCATGTTACGACGTTGGATAACTGTTCCTGAGAATACCTGAATACGTTCTTTCGTCCCTTCAATAATTTTAAGGTGAACATTTACAGTGTCTCCTGCTTGAAAAGCTGGAAAAGCATCGCGGCGGCCAGAGAATTCAGATTCTACTAGCTTGATTAACTCATTAGTCATTGTTTTGATTGAATTGGGGCTGTTGTGAGCGGACGGTTAATACGACCGTCATGCACAAAAGCGAGTTTATCAGAAATTGCCCGCAAAATTACGAGTTTTATAATGAAAACGCAAGCAGTGACACTTAAAAGTAAGTAGCCTTGGTAAACAATAGCTTCTAATTTATTCTAAGTAGATGAGTGAAATTTTCAGGTGCTTTGGTTTCTTGAGATTCTCTTAGCATACAAAAGAACGGGTTTCGGAAGTTTTTGAAACCCGTTCTTGAATAAAAATTCGCCAAACTTAGGTGTAAGGTTATTTCTTTCGTTTGACCACCGTTAGAGGAATACATAGCTGAACAGGACAGCAATTAGTCCCTTCTTCGATAATAAGTGGGCAGCAGCCATTTGCGGGGCAAGTTGCATTACTCGCTGTAAAGGTATATGTACCTATTTCTGAGAATAAAATAACATTGCCAGTGGCTACTTGAATACCATCTTTATACCAAATAACATTCGTATATTCGGGTGGAACAGAGGCTTCTACTCTTTGTCCTGAGCAAAGAGTAACCGGAACCGAGATACAACTTTCGGCCTTGTCGTTGACGCTAATACTATCCAGCTGATCAGATTGAGAAATGATAGCAAAGTTAAAACTTATTCCTTCAGTAACGACTACTGTCGTAACCATAAGTGTAGCACTATCTCCTGCTGCAAGGCTTGGAAGAAGCCAAGTATTACCTGTGAAGCTACCACTACTAGGAACACCACTTACGATTCGTAAACCTGCGGAAGTGCTGTCTTTCACAACGACGTTGGTGGCGGTTATTATCCCATTGTTACGAACAACAATCTGGTACATAGTTGTATCGTTCAGGCTACGAATTTTACTTCCAACCACGACTTTTGAAACGGATAGGTCAACTATGTTTGCTCCGATAGTGATATTTACACAGGCTGATTGACATAAGCTTGGTGTACCATTGTCACAAACGGTATAGCAAAACGAGTCTTGCCCTACAAAGGTAGCCGAAGAAGGAGTGTAGCTAAATGAACCGTTAGGTTGAATAGATACTGTTCCATGCAACGGTGCTTCGGATAGAGTCGTAGAAACGGTCAGAGTATTACTTTCAGGGTCTGAATCATTGGTTAATACATTGTTAGTCAACGTATTTCCTTGCAACATAGAGTAAGTGTCATTTTGGGCAACAGGAGGGCGATTCGTAATAGAGTCGCCATAAATAGTAGATAGACCATCGACAAGGTTTATGATACCATCGTTGTCTGAATCACAGTTGGTAATACATTCAACGACTCCATTTTTGTCAGTATCAAGAAGAGTAGCGTTTAAGCCTCCTTCTACCAAATCGGTATTCCCGTCGTTATCCGAATCCAAATCGTAAGGGTCACTTCCATCGGTTCCGTCTGTATTGGGAGGGGTTAAGCCAGCGTTGGCACTGGCAGGGATACCTGTTATCGTATCGGAGACACCATCGGCAAAACCATCACCGTTGGTATCACTACCATTGGCCTCATTGACATCGTTGATGCCGTCGTTGTCCGAATCCAAATCAAGGCGGTTAGGAATTGAATCACCATCACAATCTACATTAGCCACTCCATTGAAAAGTATAGTAGAACAAACTGCGGCGTTTTCTACGCTATCTATAATTCCATCATTATCGTCGTCCAAATCTGTATCATCTGCAATACCGTCGCTATCAGTATCAATAGGTAAATTGGTAACCGTAATTGAGGTGATACTGTAGTCATTGGCGGGGTTATTTCCAGAGGTTTGTGGACCCGAGAATTGAATCGTACCCGTAACAGTCAAAGGCCCTCCAACGTTTACAGCCTTGTAGCCTAAGATGATTGATTTACATTCACCAGGAGCGATAGATGCGGTATTTTGAAATCGAATTGTACTACCAGATTTGTTTACAATCAACCACCCATCGTTTTGAATAACCGTGACAAATGTGTCAACAAGTGCACTAGGTAAAGAAATGAGTGGCTGAATTTTATTGATTGGGCTACTCAAACTGCCTCCGTCGTTATTACAAATATCAATAACAATTCGACCGTTAGTTGAACCCTGAGGCGCACTAGATGGTTGATTCAAAATATTCATGCCAATATCTTGTGCATTTCCTTTAATAATGCAGAATAGGCTCAGCACGAAGATAAACGTTTGGAGAGCTTTCATAGAAACAAGATTAGTTAGCGGTTATCAATATAATTGCAATGTTATTGTCAACCTTAATTTCACCCGCAGAACCATTGATAGACGTCACAGTAATGTTTTGAGTTGTTGTTGGGGGAATGTCCGTTTTACGCGTCACCGTAAACCCAATTATTTTTTGGCCATTGGCCGCTATAGTTGTTCCAGCCTTAGCAGTGACGGTAATGTAATCGGTTCCGTCAACAAAATCCCATTCACTGTTACCATTGCTAATAGTTGAACCGACGTTGGAGGTTCCAGAGGTGGTTGAATAAGTAATGTCAAAACCAGAAACCTTAGTCAAACGAAAAGAAATAGGTGTGCCTGTTATTTGGCTTCTGTTACTGACTTCAAAGATGTTTATTACAAAATCTTTTTGACTTCCTGCGTTGGCAAATTCAAGCGAACCAATTGTGATAGTCGAGTTCAAATCAGGGAAGAGATTGTCACCTATGGTTGCAGGTGTGGCATCAACAGGGGTTAAGATACCATCCAAGTCGGGGTCAGCGGTGCCATCTACCACACCATCTTCGTTAGCATCCAAGGAAGGATCCGTGCCTGATTCGGTGAAGTCAGTAAGGCTGTCGCCGTCACTATCAAGGTCGTAAGGATTGGTTCCCCCTGTTGCATCGGTATTAGCGGGAGTAATTCCAGAGCCTGCAGTTGCTGGGATACCCGTCACTGGGTCAGGAGTTCCATCGGCAAAGCCATCGAAGTTGGCATCGGTTCCGTTGGCTTCGTTGACGTCGTTAATCCCGTCATTGTCAGAGTCAAGGTCAAGTCGATTAGGCACCCCGTCACCGTCGCAATCGACATTGGCAGCTACAGTCCCTGAAGCACTCGTACAAGCTGCTGCTGCTTCAACCGTATCTAAAATACCATCGTTGTCGTCGTCCAAATCGTCTACATCAGGAACAAGGTCACCGTCAGTGTCTACCACTACTTCAACCGAGGTAGTACCGATGTTATTTGTTGAAATGTCACCCACTAGGCCACCAGTTGGAAACGAAAGAGTTGCTGTAATTGTCGAAGGTCCGCCCACAGCAGAGGCAGTGTACCCTAGTAAAATTTGACTACAAACTCCTGCCGCAATGGCCGTTGTATTGGTTAAAACAATGGTTCCTCCTGTGTTTGATGTGATTGACCAGCCCGTAATTGTTACTCCTATAATATTTCCAACGATAGCCGCTGGAAATGCAATGGATACACTTACTTTACCTGAATCGGCGGCAGTACCACCACCATCATTGTTACACACATCTACCGTAACTCGGCCAGTGGTATCTAGTAGAGGGACGTAAGGAGATTGATTCAAAATGTTGACACCAACGTCCTGGGCGAATGTCGGGAGTGTAGCAAAGCAAATAAGTAGCCCTGCTAATGCCCTTGCGAAATGAGCTTGAAAAAACGTTTTCACTGAATAATTGATTATGAGTATGAATTAAATAAGGGGTAATATTTAATAAGTAGTGTAGAACCTACATCACCAGTAACACTCGGTGTAAAACTTGTATGGGTACGGCCTGTCCAAGCAGAAACAATATTACATGGAGCATTAGCTATTTGTACTTTTACAAGAGCAGATAAAAACAAAAGAAGTAAGATAGCGGAACTTAGTTTTATGTATAAAACATATGGATGCCTTTGTTGAATTGGTTTTGGGTTTTACTTCACGAATTATGCACAAGTGCATTTTTCTTTCATTCGTTGAGCGTTTCACTTAATTATCGCCCAATTGTGATGCCGATTTAGTTTCCAAATTGGCATAGAATGTTCCCAAAAGCTACATTCAATAAAAAATATCCCAAAATACAATTACTTGGAGAGCACTATCGATGATTCGGATAGGTGGTCTTTCGATTGATTAGACCTAGCAAGGGTAAGCAACAAGCACTAGCAAATATTGTGGCGGAGTTGTTGACAAATAGGTATTTAATGTTACATTTCGCTAAGTGCCTGATTTACTGAGAGAAAAACTTTAAAATTTAACAATAGAAAAACGTAAATGTTGTATACAAATATTGTGCCAAGCATTTTAAAGTAGGTCAAAAAACGTTTTTTTGACCTACTTGTTCGCCTATTAAGGGCAATCTTAAAGTACCCTAAAAGCTTTTTTTTACCCCAAAACGTTTTTTTTTAAAAGAAATCTTTCCAGTACACCCTTTTCAGGCTACTTTCGCACAATTGTGTTTTGTGGTCTAATAATGAGAAAATCAAGGATAAAACATAAAGTATATCGTATATACTCATGAGTTAACAAGAATAAGTAGTTATGGATATAGAATTTGCAGTGGTAGAAGACGCCAACTATAGTAACTCAATGAATTTGAAAGAGACGGAAGTTGGGAAGGACATATATTATGGTGTAGTTGCTGAGTTTTTACTTCACATTGGTTCGCATAAAAATTTACCTAGCTATTTACAAGAGTATTCAATTGGAAATTCCCTTTGGTTTAAATTTTTTGATAAAAGTCATAATAAGCATTTTTTTCTATTTTTAGATCAAAACTGGATTATTAATGACTTGAAACTACCAATTGAGGAAATTAAAATAGTCGCTCCGAATCTATGTAAAGAATGGAGTCGAAAAAATTCGGCAGTTTCAAATAGATTTAATTTACTCTGGGAGCAGCTTAATTCTTCTCAATTCAATATTTTATTTTTTAGAGCCTTTGTTTACGATTTAATATATAGAGTTATTGATGAAATTGAGCACAGTATAACATATTGTCGAGAAAGTGCATATTATCGAAAAGAGAAAAAAAAAATAGAAGAAGTAGTCGAAAAATCAATTCAGAATATACACGAACCCATTCCAAAGCTTGAAAAGATGTCGCAAGAAGTAGGAATGAGTGTAAGTAAGTTCAAAAAATTATTTAAGAAAATATATGGGCAAAGCCCCTATAAATATATGCTTGGACATAAATTAGTTTATGCCCGTAAGATGCATCAAACTGGAGAATACACTTTATCACAAATTGCTTTAAAAATTGGATATAGTCATATATCTGGTTTTACAAAGATTTATAAAAAACGATTCAATGAACGCTAGACCAAACCTTACTTTACAAGAAAAAATAATGTTATTCTTGAACATCGAAGACTTTAAAAAAATAGAAAGTACGCTTATCGAAAAACGGATTCCATTTTCTATAAGTTATACTTACGAAGGTACTGAAAATCAAGTATTGAAAAGTGCCGAAAAAATACGAGAAGCGAATGATGAAGCGCATGAAACATTTGAACATTCAACAATAGTTGCTGAAAAATTGGAGCAAATAATAAGTAAGTACATTAGATCCAATTTTGACTTAGAAACCCCTTCACTGGAAGGTATTTGTGAAGAATTAGGCATGAAAGAAAGTACATTTAAGAGACTTTTTAAGCAGTATTATGGAATGACACTTCATCAATACTATATGATTAAAAAAATGGATCATGCCGCAAATCTCATTCGAAGTGGGCATACAATCACATCTGTGTCTAAAATTATTGGATATGCACACCCAATAAAATTTACCAAAATGTTTCAAAAACATTTTAGAATTTCTCCCAAAAAGTACCAACAATTCCAGAAAAATTTATCGTTAGAAAAACTAAGAAGCCAAATAATAGGCCCTCAAAAGCTAAGTGATATGAGCTAAGTTAATAATTTCACTCCTATGTGTATTAAGCAAGTAAAACATGCGTTTCTCGTTTTACTTGTTTCTCTATTATTAGTCATTCTTTATTTCAAGATAATCCTATTCACTATCTACTTTCATAACTAAACGATTTTAGTTAAAAACTAGATAGGGCTAGTTACATCAGGCTTCTCAAACCTATTATTAGTCGTATCATTATTCTTCTTGAAAAGTAGTAAAATATCAGATTGTGATTCGTTACACTCACCCATCTTTTATAAGCACCTATCCATGTTCAAAAAAATATTCTTGGGCTTATTTGGCTTATTGCTGATTCTCGGCCTCTATTACCGAGAGTTAGTCAGTTATGGGTACATGCAAGCCAAGGGCCAGCTTCAAATTTTGTTCAATACTGAGCCTGTAACGGAGGTATTGAAAGACCCATCATTTCCAGACTCGCTTAAGCAACGGCTCAGGCTCATTGGAGAAATCAAACAATTTGCTATCGACTCCTTGGGACTAGACTCTTCGGACAGTTATACTGAGTTTTATAACCAGCACGGCAAGCCCATTTTGTGGGTGTTAACAGCTTCTGAAAAATATCGCCTCGTACCTCGCCAATGGGATTTTCCAGTCATAGGGACGTTTGCTTACAAAGGCTTTTTTGACAGTACCCGCGCCCAACAAGAACAACAACTCCTAATTGCAGAAAGGTTTGATACTCAACTAAACGAAGTATCGGCTTGGAGTACACTGGGATTTTTCAAGGACCCTATTCTGTCATCAATGCTGTACCGAGGTGCAGGGAGTTTAGCCAACCTTATCATTCACGAAATGACGCACGGTACACTGTTTGTCAAAAACAACCTTGAACTCAACGAAAACCTCGCCAGTTTTGTGGGCGACTACGGAGCAATTCGTTTTTTGACCGCCAAATACGGGGCAAATTCTCCTGAATTGGAAAAATACGAGTTCAGAAAACGCTACAACGACGCCATTTCGCAGCACATCGTACGGGGAGCAAAACAGCTTGATAGTTTGTACAACACCTTCCGCCCTTCGCTAACTTCTGCCCAAAAAGACACCTTAAAAACGAGACAAATCCGCTATATTGTTCAACAATCGGATACGCTTTTGGGTGGACTTATTGGAAAAAAATACCCTTGGCGAGGCACGAAACTCCCCAATAATGCGTTTTTTATCGGATACCTAACGTATCACTCCCAACAAAACCAGTTTCAGGAAGAATTTCAGCGTAAGTTTAAAGAAAACTTTACTAAGTACCTTGCTTACTTGAAAACAACCTACCCGACCTCGTTTTAGGGAGTTCTTGTTTTACCTACCATCCACTCAATATGCTCGGACGCTTCGCCTTGGTATTTGCTGTGCTTTTTTTCTCTTCTTTTCATACCAAAGACTTCTATCGCCGTATCCCACAAACAAACTTTGGCGTAGGTGAGCACCTCGAATACCGCGTACATTATGGAATATTCAACGCGGCCAATGCCGTCGTTGATGTAAGCCCAAATGTGTATCAGGTGAATGGTCGGCCGTGTTATAAAATCAACATCTTGGGAACTACCTTAGGGGCTTTCAGTTGGTTTGCCAAAGTTCGCAACGAATGGCAATCGTGGATGGACACCTCGGCTATTGTTTCTCAAAAATTTTACCGTAATATCCAAGAAAACAACTACCACAAAGTGGAAACAACGGTGTTTAACCACGACACAGACGATGCTATAGTGACCGACGACAACGGCACCAAAAAGTTTAATGTACCTAATCACATTCAGGATGCGATTAGTAGTTATTTTTTCCTTCGCACGCTCGATTTCTCAAAACTTAGCCCCAACGAAGTGGTAGAAGTGCCCACGTTTTTTGAAAACTCGGTCTATAAACTCAAAGTAAAATACCGTGGACGGGACGTAGTCAAAACCAAATATGGTAAAATAAAAGCCCTCAGGCTTACGCCTATTATGCCTAATAATGAGCTTTTTAAAGGTGAAAACTCCATTCGAATTTGGGTATCGGACGATGCCAACAAAGTCCCCATCAAAGTCGAAGTAGACTTATGGGTAGGGGCTTTGGTCATGGAGGTTAGTTCGTACCGAGGAGCTAGAAATACCTACAATTGGTACTAATTTACGTGCGTTGGGTTGCTCACAACCCAACTTCACCTACGCGCTTCTTTTTCGGTAATTAAATACCGCAAGCGCATTAAAACCTACCGCAAAGACTATCATGACCAAAAATTCGGGAATTAAATCAGAAAAGGCACTGCCTTTAATATAAACCGCCCGAATGATTTTAATAAAATAGGCAGGCGGATTGATGCGGGTCAGCCATTGTGCCCACTCGGGCATACTTTCGATGGGCGTGTATAGCCCTCCCAACAAAATAAACACCATCATACAGAAAAAAGCGAAGAGCGTAGCTTGCTGCTGCGTATCGACAAAGGTGCTGATTAACAAGCCAATCCCTAACACGCCAAACATATACACCGCCGAAAAAGCATAGATGGTAAAAAAAGAACCAACGGGTAAAAATCGAAATATTACAAAGGTTACAATCATTCCTAACGTAATCGAAACCATCCCCAATACCCAAAAAGGAATCAGTTTTCCCAAAATAAACTCGTACTTTTTGATGGGGGTCACGTTGATTTGCTCGATAGTGCCTACTTCTTTCTCTGCCACGATGTTTAGTGCCGTTAAGAAGGCCCCCACCATCGTCACTAAAATGGCCAAAATGCCTGGCACCATAAACAAATGGTAATCAAAATGGGGATTATACCAGTTGGCCGACGTAATTTCAATTTGCGGCATTTCATTAAACTTAGGCAGCAACATCCAATCTTCCCGAATTTCGCGGTTGAAATCGCCAATCATTTGGGCTGCATAAGCCGTTCCCAATCCCGCTCTTACTCCGTTGACCGCATCGGCTGCTAGGTGCAACTGTGCCTTATTGAACTTAATCAAATCGCGCTCAAAATGCGCAGGAATCGTCAATATCAAATCGGTTTTCCCATCTCCTACGGTCTTGGTTGCCTGGGCGTATGATTGCGTATATTCAACCAGTTGAAAATAGCCCGACGCCGTCATTTTATTCACCAACTTCGACGAATAGCTAGAATGGTCTTGGTCTACAACACTGATGGAAATATGTTTGATTTCGTAATCGGCAGCCAACGGAATCACAATCAACTGCATAATAGGCATAATCAGAATCATTCGTAAGATGGTAGGATTCCGAAATATTTGCCGAAATTCTTTTTGTAACAAAAAAACTAGATTTCGCATTTTTTCTCTTTTTAAGCCAACCGAATTTTGAACTTACGTATCGCCACGGTCAAATATACAACGGTCATAATGGCCAAAATCAGGGTCTGCTTGGCCACGTACGAAAACCCTAACCCCTTCACCATAATAGCCCGAACGATGCTATAATACCACTTCGTCGGAACGATATTGCTCACAATTTGCAACGGCAGGGGCATGTTTTCAATCGGAAACATAAACCCGCTAAATACCAACGCAGGCATCAAAAAACCCACCAGCGACAAAAACATGGCCGTTTGTTGTGAATCAACCACCGCTGATACCAATAAACCTAAGGATAAAGTAGTGATAATAAATAACAAACTCTCAGCCAGTAGTAAAGGAAGGCTTCCACGAATGGGCATATCTAGCAGAAAAACAGCCAACAACAAGATGATAATTACGTCGATAAAACACAAAAACAGGTAAGGAACAGCTTTGCTAAGAACCACTAACAAGGGGCGCATAGGCGAAACAAGCAAGATTTCCATGGTTCCTGTTTCTTTTTCTTTGACAATCGACACCGAGGTCATCATAGCTCCTAAGAGCATCAAAATCAAGGTCATTACACCTGGTACAAAGTTATACGAGCTTTTAAGCTGCGGGTTATACAACATCCGCGTTTCGGTTTCGATGGTGTACGGCAACTTTTTTTGTTGGGTAAGTTCGTTTTGATAATCGCGAAAAATGCTAGAGGCATAATTGATGACAATGTTAGACGTATTGGGATCGGACGCATCACCAATAAATCGAACTTGTACTTGGTTGGTATGTGACAAATCCTCCTGAAAATTTTGAGGAAAAATAATAACTAACCGCGCCTCACCCCGCCGAAAAACGCGCTCAATTTGTGCCTCAGAAGCTAAGCGTTCTTTGACGCTAAAATACTGGCTTTGGTCAATACGGTCGATGAGTAAGCGCGAGGCATCATCGTTGGAATAATCTAAAATGGCCACGTTTGAGTTTTTGACCTCGCTCGAAAGTGCAAAGCCAAACAAAATCATCATCACAACGGGCAACCCCAGCAGAATTACTAAGCTGCGGGTATCGCGGAGTACGTGCCAAAATTCTTTTCGGATAAATGCTACAAATATTTTCATGTCGTTATTCTCCTCGTTTTGCGCCTCGTGCTAATTGTAAAAATACCTCATCCATGCTCTCTGCTTTAAACTGCCTTTTAAGCCCTGAAGGCGTATCTAAGGCTGCAATCCTCCCATCAACCATAATCGAAACTCGATCGCAATATTCTGCTTCGTCCATGTAGTGGGTTGTTACAAAAACGGTGATACCCTCGTGCGCTGCTTCGTAAATCATATCCCAAAATTGACGACGAGTAATAGGATCGACGCCACCAGTAGGTTCATCCAAAAACACCACCTTGGGACGGTGTAAAATGGCTACGGAAAAGGATATTTTTTGTTTCCATCCCAGTGGCAGCGAACCCACCAATTT
>JALQYJ010000197.1 GCA_023254175.1 Runella sp.
GAAAGTTTTAAACTTTCGGGAATATCGAGTTTTATTTATACCGTGGCTAACACTCCCGCAATCTGACGGCGAATTGCTTCTGCCGTAATTGGCATTCCGTCATAATTGAGGATTTTAATGAGCTTCTTCGGATTTACTTCCAATTCGTTAATCAACAACGTACGGAACTGAGCATCGCGGTTTTGCTCAATTACAAACACTTGGTCGTGCGCTGCAATAAACTCCTCAACCGACGAGTGGAATGGAAACGCAGTGACCCGCATAGCATCCAACGTAATCCCTTCTTCATCACGGAGTAAGTCCATCGCTTCCAGAGCCGCGTAGGTCGTTGTTCCGAAGAAAATTACCCCGACATTGCTCTTATTTTCGGTTTGATAAAACTCAGGTTTGGGCGTAATTTCTTTCGCTGTATCCCATTTTTTGAGCAAACGATCAAGCACTTCGGCATTTTTCACCCCGTCTTCGGTATAGCGGGCATATTCGTCGTGCGACGTACCACGTGTGAAGAATGAACCTTTAGTAGGGTGTGTGGCAGGAATAGTACGGTAGGGAATCCCGTCACCGTCTACGTCCAAATAACGCCCAAATTGCTTGCCCACTGCTGTCAAATCGTCCAAATCTTGAGCAGTATATACTTTCCCACGGTCGTAACGACGGTTATCGTCCCATTTCAGGGGTGCCGTCAAGTGGTCGTTCATTCCCAAATCCAAATCTGTCATTACAATGACAGGCGTTTGTAAGCGTTCTGCCAAATCAAACGCATCGGCCATCAAATTGAAACATTCGGTAGGCGTACTTGGTAACAACAAAACGTGTTTGGTATCCCCGTGCGAGGCATAAGCTGCCAACAATAAGTCTGACTGCTGCGTACGCGTCGGCATCCCCGTTGAAGGTCCTCCACGTTGCACATCCACTAACACGGCTGGGATTTCCGCAAAATAAGCCAAGCCCAAAAATTCGTTCATTAACGAAACCCCTGGCCCACTCGTTGCAGTGAACGCACGTGCTCCGTTCCACGATGCACCTAAAACCATCCCAAAAGCGGCAAGTTCGTCTTCAGCTTGCACGATAGCCACTTTTTTGAGTCCCGTTTCAGGGTCAAGGCGGTATTTATTGGCGTATTTTGCGAAAGCTTCCACCAACGAGGTCGAGGGGGTAATTGGGTACCAGCCTGCGACGGTCGCCCCTGCATACACTGCTCCGAGACCACATGCTGTATTGCCGTCAATCACGATGCTATCCCCTACCAAGTCACGGCGCTCGACACGTATACCAAGCGGGAAACTGTAATTGGCCTGAATGTACTTTACCCCTTCCATCATTGCTTGCACGTTAGGCTCAATAAGTTTTGGTTTTTTAGCAAACTCATCGGCAATGATTCCTTTTACTACGTCCAACTCAATGTCCAACAAGGCAGCCAAGGCTCCCACGTAAATCATGTTTTTGAATAACTGACGTTGACGAGGGTCTTGGTACAAACGCATACAGATACCAATCATCGGAATTCCGATGTAATTGATGTCTTCACGAATAAAATCTTTGTGTAAATTTTTGGTGTTATCGTACACAAAATATCCTCCCGATTTTACAGAAGCAATATCTTGTTTCATACTTTGGGGGTTGACGCACACCAACAAATCTACCCCTTCGCGACGGCCTAAATAGCCTTTTTCGCTCACCCGAACCTCGTACCAAGTAGGTAATCCTTGGATATTAGAGGGAAAAATATTTTTAGCCGTCATGGGAATGCCCATTCTAAAAATGGACATCGCAAACATATTGTTAGCACTGGCCGACCCTGTCCCGTTAACGTTGGCAAATCGAACTACTAAGTCGTTAATTCCTGTAAGATTCCGCATTGATTCCCTGCTTTGGTAACTGAATATAAATATTTCTGCATGTCCCAAGCCGATGTTGGGCAGCGTTCGGCGCAAAGGCCACAGTGTAAGCACACGTTTTCGTCTTTCACCATCACTCGCCCAGTTTTGAGCGTATCCGACACGTACAAATCTTGGTCAGTATCATTGGCGGGAGCGTTCAAACGCGTACGAAGGTCTTCTTCCTCCCCATTCACCGTAAACGTGATACAAGTAGTAGGACAAATATCCACACAAGCATCACATTCGATACAACGGTTTTCGGTGAAGACCGTTTGCACATCGCAGTTGAGACAGCGTTGGGCTTCTTTGAAACCTGTATCTTGGCTAAACCCTAATTCAACTTCTTTTTTGCGGTCTTTTAGCGTAAGACTTTTATCGGCATGAGGAACTTTAAAGCGTACATCTGTCGTAACGCTACTGTCATAAATCCACTCATGAATCCCCATTTTTTGGCTAATAAGGTTCGTGAAAGGCGACGGGCGTTCGGTGAGTGACTGCTGATTGCAGAACAAATCAATCGAAACCGCCGCTTGATGTCCTTGAGCAACAGCCGTGATAACGTTTTTAGGCCCTAACGCAGCATCCCCCCCAAAAAACACGTTTGAAAGGGTCGATTGGAAGGTCGTTTCATTCAATGTAGGCAAGCCCCATTGATTAAACTCCAACCCTAAATCACGCTCAATCCAAGGAAACGAGTTT
>JALQYJ010000015.1 GCA_023254175.1 Runella sp.
ACTCAATGCCTGAATCAAAGTAGATTTACCGCTTGAGTTATCCCCAATGAGAAAATTCACTCTTTTTTTGAATGAAAGTGTCAGATGAGTAAAACACCGATAATTTACGAGTTCGATATTTTCCATTTGTTTAGAGCGAAATGCGTTTATCTTCGTCAATGATTCTCAAATATTGCTCTCTCAAGGCTGAGAGGTAATTTTCTACGTCTTCTTTGGTTTCCAGCGCAGGTTTGCTGTAGCGAATTCTGATGCTGTCCTTTCTCACAAATACGATTTTAGGTTTGGGAGGCTCAGGCGTGCCAGGCGCTGCGGGTTTGGGCGGATTGGCCAGCCGCATCATCAGCTCCAACTGCTTCTGATACAGCTCGGTAGCGGTGTAGTTGGCCTTGGTTCGGATGTTGCCGATGAATCGCTCGTGTTCAAGCTCTTTGATTGCTTTTTCAAAAGGAGCCATGATTTGTTCCTGTTGTTTATCATCAAGTAGAATAAAATCAGCAAACGAACTGAGTTTCTCCATACTCTGACGGATGTGCTCGACGGCGTTTTCGCGCTCGTTTTTCTGCTGGGCGGTTACCTCCTTTTTGATTACCTCCAATACCGTTTTGGCTTCCTGCATGAGGTTGCCTTTGTAAGGGGCGGGGCTTTCGGCCACGATGCTCAGTTTTTCAATATTGCTTTTGTTGATGTAGTCAAAGTTGGCCCGATTGCCTTCTAAGTAAGTTTGTACATTTTCAAAAATAGTCCGCTGAGTACCGTTCATAAACTTCCGAACGGCGTCCAGGACATTTTCTTTGTCGTCCAGCAGCTCGTCTTCGTAGTGGTTCAAAGCATTGAAAAAGTAAGGGTACTCTTTTTGGGCCAATGCCTTCAAACGGTTGAGCGGTTCGCCCATCGCCTCCAAAAACTTAAACCGACCGCGCAGGATGTACATTTCTGTAAGGTCTTTTACTTCTTTTTCCAGTCGCTGTTTGAAAAGGCGGGAAATTTCTTTGGGTTCAGTGCCGAGGTTGGGCTCACTGAAATATTCCTGATAGAAACTTTTGAGTTTCTGAATTTGGGCGTTTTGAATTTCTTCTTCGGGCTCAATGAGCGTGTTGGCGTACTGATTGTTTTTTTGCAGGGCCTCCAGCACCCGACGGTCGTCGAGCGTGGTGCCGTCCTGTTTCAGGCCGATTTTATTTCGTTTAAACAGTTTGGCAATGATGCAAAGTACAGCGGTTTGGTACCAGCCATAAGGGCGGGCTGCAAACGTATCGAGCAGTGCTTTGGTAGTGGTGCGCTCGTAGTTGGCCTTGTTGCGCTGAATACGATTCAATACCTCAATTTCCACTTCATGTAGCGTAACGGGAAACAATAGCGGGTCTTTCCCCTGTACAATGTTGACCAAATGCGTTTCGGTAAAATCAACCGTGAGCATTTTGAGGTTGGTATAAATCGTCCGGATGAGTTGCTGAACTCCCTGTGTGATTTTTGTTTTGGGGTCTTTGGTCCCAATATCGGTCAGTTCGGAGCCGTTGAGGTACATTTTAGCCTCACCGATTCCATCTCTCAACAGATTGACCACCGCTCTTTTCCGATCCTGATTTTGTTGCGCTTTTTCGCCCAAAATCCGCTGTTTGGTGGCATCAAGCGCGGGCGAGTTGGTGGTCTGAATGTATTTTTCAGTTTTTTTGATGAGCCGCAGTTCCTCAAAAAGGCGTTTCTCTTCGGGCAGAAAGATAATCAAATCGTTGGGCCGTCCGATAGAGAACATACTCACATTAGACCGCGTGACGGAATTGGCATTGAGCGGCGTAATAAAATTGACGTAAAAATCCTTCTCCCGTCCGATGGCATTATCGTCCAGTTTGCGCCCAAACTCATACGGCTGATTGTTGGTTTCTAATTTGACTTTAGAATCCCGCAGGATCTCGTCAAAAAGATAGCTTGCCAACAGCTCACCGGGGGCCGTGGGGTCAATTTCGGTTTGTTTGATTTCGTTTTCAACGTCTTTTTCCTGATTGGTCAGGTATTCGTACAGATCTCCCGCCGTGCGTTGAATGTAGGTTTGATTTTCCAACAGGTTCAAGGCTTCCTGCAGCTGACGGTGGAAAGTGGACAAATCCACTTCAAATTTGGGCAACAGCAAAATGGCAATATTGTTGATACTTGCCTGAAAACCCTTGACGTATTTGACCAGAAAAAGAGCTTTTAAAACATGGATAGCCAAGTCGAAACCAATGCTTTTTTCGGCTTGCAGAATATCACTTTGAATGTTGCTTTGCAGTACGTCCTTGATTCCTTCGTATAGCTGCGCAAACGAAACCAACTGCGCTACCTCTTTATCGGCATACGTTTTGGCTACCTGCTGAAACACGCCTAGCATAGAGCGCTCCCCTACAGACTGCTGACTACCAATGAAAGCATTGTGATCAGACAACGCCTTGATGGAGGCCTGAAATAGGTCGAACTGATAGGGAAGAAAAGGGTATGTATTGATAAAGTGTTCGGTATCACGGTAGGTTTGGTATTGGCGGGAATTGTCATTGAATTTCAGAAGTGTTCTGACGTTGTTCTGCTCTTTTTCGTAAATACCCGCCAATAAGTGATGGGCCGGGTCATTTTTAACCAAGAGCCGTTTTTGAATAACCTCATCGGCATTAGCACTCGTCAGCGGAATTTTGATGGCAAATCTCCCTTGGATGCGCGAAAAGTCGTGTTTACGTTGCGCGTTCAACTCGCCGAGGGTAGCGTCAATGTCGTTTTGCGAGGTCACGATCATAAACGCCTGTCCCTGCGTTTTAAAAGAAAGGGTTTCGGCAATGGTTTGCAGGCTGAGCATGAGCCTGACGTTTTCGGCAATAAATTGACCGACTTCATCTACGCAAAAAACCAGGCGGAACCCGGGTGATTGGGTTTTAACGTATTTGGCGACCAATTCGCCAAAACCTTCTATGTCCAACTTATAATTGTTGATGAGGTTGTCAATAAAACGGTTGGCTTCGTCGGCGCTGATGGATTTTATTTCGGCGTATATTTCAGCAAGTTCATGTTGGTTCAGAAAAATGGCTTCCCGGCCTTTTTCCCAGTTTTTATGGAAACGTTTTTGGTATTCTGATTTGAAGTAGTCGTATTGGCCGATGCTTTCCAAGTGCCGTTCTACCTCCGCTATTTCGGGATTAAGGGGGTCATAACCCAGTAATTCATTAAATACTTTGAGAAAAATACTTAGTACAGGGTCGGTCGCTGACCCCATCGCCGTAATACCATCCGACTTAGCCGCAATGTTGAAAAGAATGGATCTTGTGGGAATCGAAGCCACTTTTTTAATATTTCGCTCCAGTTCAAAATCGGCCGCAGCTTTCGAGGCAAAAATATCCGCACATTTGGCTCCCTGGATTTCCCTATTTTCCAACACCAGCGACAGCATTTTCAATAAGTGAGATTTACCAGAGCCAAAATGCCCTGAAATCCAGATGCTGCTGTTAAATTTACTTTTGACCAACTCTTCAAACAGTCCGGGAAGCATCCGGTTTCGATTGGAGATGCCCAAAAGCTCGTTGGTCAGTACATATTCTTCCAATTCCTGCCGAACGTGTCGTTCATCATTGGCTTTAATCACTCCCTCAATCGTACGAAAAATATCATTTAAGTATAACTCTCTTTGTGTCATAACATTATAATTTATAGTCATTCAGGTTGTGGGCGCGGTAGTAATTATCATCTTTCAGTTGGTCAAACAGCGTCAACGAATGGTTGTTGTAGGTGCCTGGAAAAAACATCACCAAAGGCAAATCGCCCACGAGCGTTTGCAGGTTATTAAGAATGGTATGGGAGCGAATAACAGGGTACACGGCGCCAATGCCCGTGAGAAAGACAATTTTGGCTGATTGATTATTTAATCGTTCATGAATCTCAGGTATTACTGAAGTATCAATATTGAGCGGGCCACTCAATACTCTCAGTAAACGTTGCTTAGGTAAAGCGGTCTCCCGAGTAAGAATTTGCTCAAACAGGTTTTCCCGTTTCAGAATATCAATGCATACTCTGTACAAATTAATTTCAACCACGTCAATTCCGTTCATCTGTAGCCGTCTGAGCAGAGAATGAACAGCTGTTTCCACTTCCGGCTGTTTGGCTACGGGAAACGAATGAATGAAAAAATGCAATTCCCCTCCCAAACCTTCTTTATTCAAAAACCGAGCGTTGGAAAATATTTTATACAGATTGTCGAAATGATGCGCTGTACTATAGCTTTGAGGTTGGAGCATATTTATTTCATATAATACGCCTTTATTTCTTCATTAGAAAAAAGAAAGGCGGTAAGGAACGATGGATTGTCGGCAAGAATGACGTCCAATGCACCAGTACTTAATAGGGGCCGTAGAATAGTGCCATTATTTGCTTTAGTAATCAAGCCTACCTGTTCCAACAGTTTATAGACTACCTGCTTTACTTTTTTAGCGGTGTTTTCCGTGATTTTATTGAGTTCATCGTGCGAAAAACTTTTGGCATTAATGAACCGGATGTAATCAGTTTCGGTCAATAATCGGTCAAACACGAGGTATTTACTTAAAAGAACTTCCGTGATAAAATCTTTAATTAAGGGGTAGGCTTTTACGAGCGAAAGCAAAATCATGGCTTTGGCATCATCCAAGCTTCCATGCACCATTAGTGCCAATTGCGGAGCGGTAAGGAGTGATAGTCTTTTTTTGATTTCGGCAAACTCACGTTTAAAGGTAACTTCTTTTACTTTGTTCAATAAGTTGCTGTTCATTAAAGATTTCTGTACTTCCTTCCAATCCTGTAACCTTTCGTATTCTTCAGCAATCACCAGTGTTTCTGCTATTAAAGCAGATGCTCCAGTGAAAGAAAATGTATATTTCGTCATAGAAATTCACTTACAAAGACTTCATTCTTCACTACCACTTCTAAACTGGTGTAGCATATTATAAAATCGCAATATTACAAAGAAAGCAAACAGTTTGGAAGGTTAGGGGGATAAAAGGTCTCACATGGCGTCTATATTTTAAACTAAGACATCAAAGAACCCTCATCAAAGCTAACGGCCTGAATATGTCATGCTCAATCTAGGCTTTTCAAGTCATCGAAATCTATACTTACTAAGTTCAAATTCTCTCTTATGCCTATAAAAAATCCTATTTACGATTTCGTATCCGCCCTAGTTCGCCAAGAACAGTCAAGTGTGTTCACAAGGATTTTATCGGTAACGAAAACCAAATTATACACACAAATGGCAGTGCCCCCATGCCCTCTCTGTTTTTTGCTGGCTTGTTGTTTCCGATCGTAATCGTGAAAAACAGGTATCAAAAAAGTAGCAAAACTGTTGGTAGAAGATTTTTCAAAAAAGTGCCTTAGAAGCGCCAAAAAGGGCATAAAACAAAAAAAGCTCAGATTTCTCTGAGCTTTTTAGCGGTCCGGACGGGATTTGAAAACAACCACACAAAAGGCTCTTTTTCAGAGAGTTAAAGATGTTCACATTTATTGAGTTAGCAAAACTCACAACAAATTTACAACAACACAAAAAAACAAACTCACATAAACCGTTGACTTTGAGCAACTTAACACAAAAAGCAACTTTGTAAGAAAAGAACAACTTTGAAAGCAAACTTGAGCTTATGTATAAGGTTTGGGTTCTTCTCTTTATCTTTGGTTGCGCATCCAAATATACATTGCCAAAAAGGCCATAAAGCTACGCTTTCAACGCGTAGCTTTATTTGTTTATTCAATCTTGAGACTTAGAAAGCCCCATTCGCTTTTTATAGG
>JALQYJ010000060.1 GCA_023254175.1 Runella sp.
TCTGTTTTAAGGTCTTTTGACTGCTCGTTTAGCCAAACAGGAAACTGAGTACGAATTTGTTCAATTTTACTGGCCGCCAATTGCGTTTTCTCCTGGTCTTTGACCGTCATTTCGTGGCCATTTTCCCACAACTTTTTGGTAATGTGAGGATTGGTATTCAGCAACGCATATTCGGCTAAATCTAGGCCATCGTAGGTGCGGGTTTGGGCATTTACGGCAAATTCAGTGGTAATTTTTGCGTTACTTTGGGTACTTCGCAAGGGTCTCACCGTAAACGTATCCGTAGATGGTGCGTACTGAATCCGAATGGGTAGGTCAAACAAATGACTCAAATAGTCTTGATATACTTGCGTCGGTATCCAACGTTCGCCAAAATTAAATTCCAACAGTTCAAACGGTACTTTTTCTGGCTGGCTTTCGCGTAGTGCTTCCAACGTTTTTTCAACCTGTGCCTGATGCCGCTCCGTCGTATTTTGTTCGAGGCATTCTTCAATCGTCCTCAATTTTTCAAAAACATTGCCCGAAAGCAACATCTCTCGGGTTTTATATTCGTCTTGAATCGGGTCAAAGAGCAGGCGGTCTTGCAACTGATTCAGCAATTTTTCGTCGCTTAAACCACTCACTTCTTGCATGTAGTCAAGATTGACTTTCCCAAACCAATTCAACGACGCAAGCAGGGCATCTTCGGCCGTTTCAATGCGTTGTTTTGTGGAAAATGAAACAGGCTGTTCAAAAATATCGGCTTTAATAAATTGCCCCTCTTTGACCCGCTCCAAGGCCAACAGTTCTTTCCCTTGCGGGTCGAGCAAGACGGTCCCAACGTTTTCTTTGCGATTTAGCTCGCCGTATTGGGCCAAGAAGCGCTCATACGATTCATTAAGCAGCTGGCGTAATCCTGCATTTTCGGCTTGAAATTCCTGCTCAAAATTGTAGAGTAGCTGGTAATTATCTCGAAGCTGAATCAGGCTTTTCACTTTTTCCTGTTGGGTCTTCGAGATTTCCAGAGGGCGAAAAGAAGGTTTTGCCTCGGCCAACTCGTACACCTTACCCACAAGCCCATTTTGTTCTACCAACGAACCTTCTTTTAAGTGAGGGTATTTTATGCCTTCAAAAAGCTGAGGTTCAATCACCAACGTTGGTTGAAGCGTCGCAAAAAGGTCAAGTTGAGGCGTAGGTGGGGCTTTACTAATGACAACCCGCGCTTTTTCAGTTGGTATGATTAGCTTGAGGTATTGCCCCAAATCCTCGTCCAGCATTCGTTTCAATTCTTGCCCTATAGCTTCGATGCCGCCTTGATGGGTGAAAATCCGAGCGGGTTTACCATACTGGTCGGTATCAAATTGTAGCTGGGTATGGACAATACGCCCCAAGTTTTCGTAATAGCGGTTGCTCGGATACTCACCCCGTGGATTTTGGATAAAAAGCCGTTCGCGGTGGCTAAGGTTTGTTTTTTGGGTATCTTTTTGGAGAATAATCAAATCACTACCAACACTTGTGCCCGCAAAATCAGTAAATAGATTGTGAGGTAGGCGAACGGAGCTTACCAGATTCGTATTCCGCATCAAAT
>JALQYJ010000014.1 GCA_023254175.1 Runella sp.
ATAATTAATCTTTCGCTTTCTAACTACCCCTTGCAAGCCCGAGCCTTTGTGTTCGGGCTATTTTTTTGTTTTTTGCAACGCGTGAGGCGGGATACTCATATCCCCCGACTAAGCAAATCTAATAGTCCTCATTACTGCTGCAATTGTATGTTTAATGACTGCGTACGATTTGTCCATGATAGTTTTTTGACGGGTGAAGAAACACCGCCAAAATAAGTAACTTTCAGGGTTTTGATACCGCAGTATAAGGATACAGATGCAGCACGAATTGACCAAAATCGTTACATTTGTAGATGTAACCAATCTTTTTGCTCATTTTTAACTCTTGCATCATTCCGTGAAAAAACACCTCGCTTGGCTCTGCCTGCTGCTGTTTTTAGTATTAGAAGGTTGTAAATCATCCAAAAAACCGCGTACTACACCTCGTGATTTTGGCCCAATGGGAATGAAACGCGAAATGCGGGCTGTTTGGATTGCAACGGTCGATAACATCGATTGGCCCAGCCGCAAAAACCTTCCTCCCGCCGAACAACGGGAGGAATTTATTCGACTCATTGAGGCACACAAACGAACGGGTATCAACGCGGTGTTTGTGCAAGTACGAGCAGCAGCCGATGCTTTTTATGCGCGCGGGCAAGAACCTTGGTCAGAGTGGCTGACGGGAAAACAAGGCAAAGCCCCCGAGCCTTTTTACGATCCCCTCGATTTTATGATTGAAGAATGCCACCGTCGAGGCATTGAATTTCACGCGTGGCTCAACCTCAATCGCACGGTTCATCGAGCTAGTAAGAGTATTTCCAACGAAAATATCGGCCGCAAGCATCCTCAATGGGTGTTTGACTACGATGGTTACAAATTATTCAACTTTGGTCTTCCAGAGGTTAGGGATTACATTACGTCGGTAACAACCAATATTGTCCACGAATATGACGTGGATGGTATTCATTTTGACGACTATTTTTACCCTTACACCGTCACTGGCCAAACCCTCAAAGACGAAGAAGCCTACCAACAATACGGTGGCAGGTTTCGTAACAAAGACGACTGGCGCCGCGACAACGTTGATAAACTTATCAAACAAATCAGCGATGCAATTATTGCAGAAAAGCCCTACGTTAAGTTTGGGGTAAGTCCATTTGGGGTGTGGAGAAATCGCAAAGACGACCCATCGGGTTCGGCCACAGAAGCAGGACAAACCTCATACGATAATTTGTATGCCGACACTAAAAAATGGATGAAAGCGGGCTGGATTGACTACCTTGTTCCACAGATTTATTTTTCGACAAAGTTTGACAAAGTCCCTTTTAAAACCCTTACTTCTTGGTGGTTGCCACATACCTACGGTCGACATTTGTACATTGGTCAGGGGCCATATCGGATTGGTACTGAAGACAAGGATAGAACTTGGGCTAATCCGTCTGAATTTCCACATCAAATGCGGTTTATTCGCCTCAATCCTGAAATTTTGGGAAGCGTTTTTTTTAGTTCAAAGTCATTGATTGGGAACAAACTAGGGCACGCCGACTCATTGCGTACCAATTTCTACAAAGACCCCGTATTCCCCCCCCCCATGCCGTGGAAAGACCATACAGCTCCTTTGACTCCTAAAAATTTACAGGTAAAAGATACCCGCGACGGCATCGAAGTGCGTTGGAATGCTTCTGAAGCCGCCCGCGACGGTGGCCTTGCCCACTACTATGCCGTTTATCGTTATTCCAACAGTGAAGCACCTCGCCTGTTGGCAGGTTGTTACGAAGGTCAAACGCGCGCGCTTGATAAAAGTGCTAAACGTGGCAAAAACTACACCTACGCTGTTACGGCACTCGACCGCCTTCACAACGAAAGTGAGCCTGTGTTGGCAACGGTATATGCCCGTTTGGTGCGGAAATAAGAAAAGTTTTTCAGGGTTTTATAGACACTCTAAGTTTTTGAAACTTAATTTATCAAATTTTGAAGAATGGGATAAAAATTTTTATGGGCTCCTCCACCAGCAACATGCTCGTAGATGCCCCCGAAGTACTCGAGAAGCTGTTTGCCAATGCCCCTTGTTGTTTGATTGCGACCCAATGCGAAGACGAAGGCACCATCCGAAAAAATGTAGAATTTTACAAAAACAATACCCCCATTGGGGGATAGAAGGCTGACATTCACGCAACGGTCTTGCTAAGGTTAGAACGTAAAAAAAATGATACTACCTTCCATTTAGAGACGTATTTTGACAAACCCAAGCTAGATACCCCGATTTGGTGGGAGTATTGACGGTGCTGGGGGAAAGAAAAACCATGTACCTAAGAGAACCCTAAACTATTCGCCTCAACAATTCCCTTTTTCGTTTCACCCATCATTTTACCCGATTCATCGGGCAGAAGAGCCAGTTTATCAATTTTTTTTGTGTCATGCAACCTTTCATACCACATTTGCATCATATAATCGACGTAGCTAAGGACAACAGTTATTGGCTGAAAGGAATTATTTCAGTACAAAACAAACAAATTGCCATTCATCCTTAAAATTTACCGCTTAACACGAATTAAATAAAAACAAGGTACTTTGTATTGCATAATACCAGACAAAACATATATCTTTGTTTCAACGATTCGGCGTTCCGACATTCAGCCAGAGGACAAATCAATCATCAAAATCACCATCAAAACTCATACAGTCATGAAAGCCATTACCTTCGCCGCCGTTCTGTGTTTGTTAAGTTCTTCAGCCTTTTCGATTGGTCGCCCTCACAATGTTTTTGCTACCCGCAAAGCCATGCAAGAGGCAAGTCAATCGAAAAAAGAAGTGGTACCTCAGCGTTCAATCTTGAAAGAAGTGACGCAGCAAGCGCAGAACGGTGCAGAAGGTACTCGTCAAGCAGTTTCGACAGTTACTAAAATCGTTCGTTTCTTAACGAGTCTTGCCGACTAATCGTTTTTATCCTATTTTTTAGTGTAGTTAGGTTTAGGATTGCCAATAAACGCTGCCTTTGTAGGTGGCGTCTATTTTTTTGCCCTAAAAAACACCTCACTTCCCGCGCGTGGTGGAATAGAAGCAGGAGCTAAATCAAAGGCAACCTTAAAACCAGCTTTGTCGAAAAGGGTTTGGTACTCTGCCACACTTCCGCCAAAAGGTGGCCCACCTTCAAAAGCGCGATTAAATAAAAGTCCCGCAAGTAGCCCATCTTCCGACAGCAATTCAGCCATTTTCTGAACATAATCCCCTCGTAATGAAAGAGAAACGGCGCAGAAAAAAGTTTGCTCCACAATGAGGTCATACACGCCCGAATGTTCAAAAAAATCGGCACAAATGACTCGTAATCCTTGATTTTGGTAGTTATCGGCCAGACGTCGGCATACCACTTCCGAAATATCCACCACCGTCACATCGTTAAATCCTTGTTCGAGTAAGTATACTGCTTCATAGCTATTTCCACCCCCAGGAATAAGAATACGGAGGTGTTTGTCGGTGAGGGTATCAAAAAACTGTTTCAACGGAGGAGATACGTAGCCAATGTCCCAGCCCGTTTGGTGCTGCAAATAGCGTTCGTCCCAGTAGTTTTTATCCAAAAAATCGCCCATAGTAGTATCTTCAATCGGTCTCATCTCTTATAACTCATCGTTCAAAGCTCACTCATACACTTTCTCTCCTTTGTTGAGCCAAATTCCCCACGTCCGAGAATAGGCGTGTACTTTTTGGGTAGGTTTTCCTTGGTTATCCACGACGGCATTGCCCTGGTTAACCCACTCAAAAATACTCCCGTACAGATTACGAACGTTCTGAAAACCTACGGCTTTGAGTTTTTCGCCCACCCGTTCACTACGAACACCCACTGTACAATAGACCACAATTTGGGTGTTTTTCGGCAAATCAGCTACGGATTTTGGATTAAATTCATCATAGCCTACCCAACGTGCTTCTGGAAGATGGCTTACATCGTATTCGTTTTTGGCGCGGGTATCGAGTAAGACAACGTTTTTGAGTTCCTTTTTTAAATCGTTACAGCTCACCGTAGGTACCGTATGTTTGTACATACTTTCGAGCATTATTTTATAGGCACGGCTATTGGTTTGAGCGTTGGGTTTCAACCACGAAAACATAAGTAACAAGAAGGCAAAAGCACGCATCAAATATCAACGGCTAAGTGAAGATTCAGAATGTTTTGTTCGTCGAACTCAATGATAGTAGCCCGACGGCCATGAATGAAGGTATAACCTGTTTCGAGGTTAACTCGTTCGCCTAAACTCCACAAAAAACTTCCTCCGAGCCAAAACTGATGAAAACGTAAAGACTTCTGATTAGGAAGCAACGGTGGGTCGTGAAAAAGAATTTCGGTTACGCCATTGAGGCTTACAAAAGGGGTAAGTTCGTACCGAGCAGTAGCGCGGGCTCGTACCCTGCCTACCGGTCGATAATTATTGGCTTTAAAAAAACGAAATTCCTGCATGAACCGCTCCCTGAACGTAAATTTAGAACCCTCTTTTTCTTGGTTAAATTCAATTCCACCTGCATACCTGATTTCTTGGCCGATGGGAACAGTGAAATCTTCCGCTTTACCTAACAACTGGTGCGTTTTCATGTAACTGATTTGGGCTATATGTATCCAGAAGGTATTAGGTATGTTTCGGTACGTGACGAGTGCTTGCCCGCCTACCATGAGGGGGTTCGTAAGCGGATTATGAGGACCAACGGAGTAATTGTTTTGTCGCCGCCAAAGCAACGTCCCCGAGAATTTCCAGTTGGGAGTAGGTTCTTTGGCTAACTGAATCCGCGACCACAGGGTAAAATGCGGGTAATGAGCGATTTGTGAAAGCCCATCAAGAGAGATACTAATGCCAACTAAAAGCAGTAGAAAAGAGCGCAAGGAAATAAAAGAAAGTTTGATTCGTAAGGAAATGTGTCACACTGATAAGCAACAAGCGACACATCTCTAATTATAATTTCAGGAAATTTTCAAAAATCCGTTGCCCCACATTTCCGCTGATTTCGGAGTGAAACTGAGCAGCGAAGAAATTGTCTTTTTGCAATATGGCCGAATACTCCAAAATGTAATTGGTTTTGGCGGCCGTTTGGTCACAAAGGGGGGCATAGTACCCGTGGTTATAATACACGTAGTCGTGCTCGTTAAGTCCTGCACAAAGTGGATTATTCAACTCATAAATATCGTTCCAGCCTGTTTGGGGCACTTTAAAGCCCGATACGCGCGGAAAACGCAGTACGTCCACGTCAAAAATTCCCATGCAATTGGTGTCGTTTTCTTCCGAATAACGGCACATGAGTTGCATCCCCACGCAAGTCCCCAAAACGGGCTGGCGCAGGGTCGGAATGAGCTGGTCAAGTTGGTGTTCTCTCAAATAGGCCATGGCTGTACTGGCTTCGCCTACACCTGGAAAAATCACCTTGTCGGCGGCCATAATGGCTTCAGGATTGTCGGTCCATTCGTAGGTAGCCCCGATACGGTCAAGGGCATACATCACAGACTGCACATTGCCCGCATTGTATTTGATAATGACAGTTTTCATGTTTGGTTAATTAAGCCCCAGCATTTTGATGGCCGTGATGGCGGCTTCGTCGCCTTTGTTGCCATGGATGCCTCCCGCACGGTCGAGGGCTTGTTGAAGGGTATTGGGGGTAAGTACGCCAAAAATAACGGGCTTGTTGTACTTCAACGCCACGTCGGTGAGGCCATGCGCTACGGCGTGGTTGATGTAGTCGTTATGCTTGGTTTCTCCTTGAATCACGCAGCCAATGGCAATCACGGCGTCCACGTCGGCCTTTTGGGCATATATCTGTGAGCCAAAACTAAGCTCAAAACTTCCTGGAACGTTGGCACGAAGAATATTTTGCGTTTGCGCTCCGTAGTCAACAAGCGTTTTGTAGGCTCCTTGAAACAAAGCTTCGGTTACTTCTTGGTTCCATTCTGCAACCACAATGACAAACTTTTTATTTGCAATATCAGGAAGACCGTCGGTCGTAAAAACGCTAAGATTTTTATCAGCAGATGACATGGGTGAGTTGGTCGTTTACGATGTTTGTGGGGATAGAAAACCCTATCTCACTGCAAAATTAGGGTATTAGCGTAAACATTCAATTTTTTTGTCGTTTGCCTACCCAACGATTGTAAAGTTTAGCATCATATCTTCTATTACCAGAAGAGTGAAATATCGTACGTAATTATGAATAACTTCTCAGGAACGTCATATTCTACGGCTAATCCACAGCAATATTTATCGGCACGGGCCATTGCTCGTCGTCAGCGGCAGCACATTGCCGTTTCCGAACGCGATTTTCCCCCGAACACTTCGTACATTCAATCCATCAACAATTTAGGGGCGAAAGTATTGTACAAAACACACTGGTTCAACGGGGTACTTGTTGAAACCAACAGCACCACACTTTCGCAGATTTTGGCTTTACCCTTTGTCAATTGCTTTACTTGATGGTGGCAATGTCTATGACGACCACAGCCACGGCACCAACGTGCTTTCGGGCAAGCTACATATCCCCGCGACACACTCATTGGAACGGTCTACAAGCATCATACGTACTTCTTCGCACCGAAGACAAAGCCTCCGAACCTAAGATAGAAGAAGCGGTATTTGACGCAGAATACGCCGACAGCCGAATGTTCGTCTCAAAAATGTGTGCCAATCACAGCGAGGATTGTTAAGTAGGGCACTCGCCTCACTTTCGATGCCCTGCTTCGTAGTGGGCTTTGAGGAGGTCTTCGCCCCAGTCGTTGGTTAAATCGCGAACGACGGTATGAACGTGGTTCGCGTTGTTTTGGGTATTGTCATATTCTATCAAAAACGTAGGTCCGTGAATACGGTAATAATGCCCTCGTCCTAAACCTCTGACGGGCTCTTGATCACCCATCCAACTGAACCTAATGGCTTTTAAATCAGATTTTTGGAGCCGATTGAGGACTTGGCTTTTGAGCGTTACGTGGTAGCGATCAAAATAAACGTGGAGGAGTTTTTTGAAAAGGGCTTGTTGGGGAGCTGTCATTTCTCCCAAGGCCAGTCCTTCCCATTTTTCTAGTAACGCTCGTCTGCTGTTGGTCGTCAATATGTCACTGGGGGCTTTTTGGGAAAGGACGACTTGGGTAAGCTGTTTTTCATCCAAAGAATGTAGCAACTGAAAAGCCGCTTCTGCTTCCGCTTGCAGGACTTGTTTTCCTTCTTGGATAAAACCAGGCAGTACGAGGGCTGGATTGCTCCCAAAAAAGCTAGGTAAAAACTCAATGGCTTCACCCACGAGGGTAACATGCAGCGAGATATGGTGTCCTTCTACACTCCATCCCCAAGGTTGTTTGGTTGAGGGCGTACCAAATACCAAAAAAGCGTAATTTTCAGGATCGCGGTAGGTATCGTTTTCGGGACGTTTTTCTACCTGACGCAGTACGTATTCGAGCGCGATGATATCGTTTACTTTTGCTTTTCCCGCATCGCTCAAGGCCACTTCCAGCAATTGCATGGCAACTTTTCGTTGGACGTTGTTCATCTTTTTGAGGGGAAGCCCCTTGCGCGAGCGCGGGGTATAGTTCCAATCATAACGCCAGTCCGAATCAAACGCCAAATAGGCTTCGTTTTTCTGTTCATCTGATAAGCTGCCTAAAAACGCCTCGGCGGAGGCTCGCATCTGCTGGCTAAGCGAAGACTGAGCAAAAACGTGAGCATGAATTTGACTAACGAGTAGAAAGATAAAAACACAAACCAACTTCATATTACTTTTTAGGTTGAAAATCAGTTTGTTAAAATTTTCTACTCTATTTCTATCCATCATCGGCCTTGAAAACGAAAATGGCATAAAAAAACCAGAAGCATTTGCCTCTGGCTTTTCTTATAATCTGACACCAATATGAATTTAACTCATCGGAATAGGTTGGTTATTTATTAGATACCCATTCGTGAATGTTTTTATTGTACTTGAGGGTGGAGTCAGGCCACTCAACATACATTTTCATGGTCAAGTATTTATCGATATTTCCTTCTTTCGTCATTGCTTTGAACAAAAAACCACCTCGTTCGAGTATTGTGTCTTCCTCTTTAAAATGAGGCGTACACCAAAGCTCTTCATATTCGGTGGGCATTTGTTTAGCTCCTAATTTAAACTTCCCTCCCACACCCCGTCGAAACATGCCACTACCTACGGGGCGAGTGATGAAGAAATAGTGCGTGGAGTCGGAAGCAATAAAATAGTTGACCAACTTGTATTGCGACAACCGACTGACGTACTCTTGGCGAAACTTCGTCTCAAAGCGGGTGGCATTAGTAGCTCCGCGGGCGTATTGACTGGTATAAGTAATAATGTTAGTCAATAACGTATCTTGTTCGGCTTGCGAAAAATACGTTTTTGCTTGGTACGGATTTTTTTGACAACCCCAAAAAACCAGGACGCTTAAAGCAACAACAAAGAGAAAGAACGCGCTTGAAAAATGTGTTTTCATAGTTTCGGAGAGCCTGTTTTAAAAGACTCTCCGAAATATAATCAGCAAAAGATTATTTGCTGTAGTCTGTTGTGTTTGGACTAAAGTTAGACCACTTGGCCGTCCAGTTTTCTGAACCAAATGCACCAATGAAGCTAGCAGCTGTAAAGAAAGAACCAGTAGGAACAGTGCCTCCAGTTGCAAGTGTTCCCCCATTACTCAATGTAAACGTAGGCGTACCTGCTTGGAAAATCGACTGACTAAGGCCTAAGCCCGCGTATGAGTTCAAAATTTTATTACCCGCTTGTGCAGCAAACCACTCCGAAGGCTTAGCTGTACCTACCGTAATGGCCGCAGCAGGAGTAGCGGTGTTGACATCACGTACACCAAATCCGCGTGGCGTGTCGTTTGTTCCTTGCCCGAAGCCATCTGTACCCCAGCTTGGCGTTCCCGCTATTACAACACGGTTCAAAACCAACTCACCTGAATTTGCATTAGCCTGTGTACCAGCTCCATCCACAAAGATACCGTTTGGATAACCCGTAATAACCGCGTTGTAAACTTTGATTTTATTGTTACGACGCAAGTGCATACCGTTTTGGAACTGCGGGCTGATAGAAGTAGCATTAGTTTCTTTTGGACCAACCAACGTTACGTTTGAAATCGTTGGTGACGTAAACGGCGCAGCAGTTGTTCCTTGGCCGTCATTATCTACTTCAAACCCGTTTGAGCCAGACTGGTCGGCCAAAGTAGCACCACGCATACCAACAATAAATTGAAGGTTACCACTGTAGCCGAAATCCATATCAAAATCGTCATCAAGACCACGGTAAGCTACCAAGTATTTTGCATTTACATTACCACCAAACCACTCAAATGAATCATCCAAGCCAAAAGAAGCTTGCAAATATTCAAGTGTTGTTCCATTACCTACTGAACCAAAAGTGAAAGAGTTTACTTCTTGGTTCGGGTTAATAGGTACACCAGCGTACTCTACACGAACATATTTCAAAGAACCTGAGTTATCGGCGTTGTTTGAACCACCGTGCCAGCCTTTGTAGCTACCTTCCAACTGAATGCCTTTGTCACCCG
The DNA here is from genome assembly GCA_023254175.1 of Runella sp. Taxonomy (GTDB): domain Bacteria; phylum Bacteroidota; class Bacteroidia; order Cytophagales; family Spirosomataceae; genus Runella. The sequence continues at coordinate 9,506 of JALQYJ010000014.1, forward strand.
TTGACTGATTGTTGACGGCTCTTCCGCAAATCACCAGGCCACCCCAATCACCTGATTCACGCTGACCTGCTGCCCGCTCTGATGTGAAAACGATAGGAGCATCGGCAGTACCGTTAGCGATAATTTTACTGCCACGCTGAACAATCAACGTAGCTTTAGAAGCACGGTCACCAATGATAGTTGTTCCTGCCTCAATTGTTAATGTACCTGTGGCAGCTGTCGAAGAAAATGTTTCAGTGGTATCAGCACCTACACGTACAAAACCAATAAGCTTGTAGATTTTGTCTTTTGTCCAAGATACATTACCCGTAAGTACTCCCCTTACTTCTACTACTGTTTTTGCAGGTACTGCCGAAACATTGACTACCTGAGTTGCTACGGTTGATGTTTGATTTTTTGTGTCCGTTGCTTGGAATGTAAATACAACGCTTGAGCCTACTGGCAGGTTTTCGACGGTATAATCCTTAGAATAGCTATCTGATGTTGTTCCAGCAGAGTATGTTTTACTATCAAATGCTTGGCCATTTTTCAACACGGTTAGTGTTTGAATACCCTCAGCTGCGTTGATGGTTGCAGAAAGCTTCACTACAGAACCTGCTATTCCAGAAAGAGCGCTACCGGGTGTGAGGACTGGTGCAGGGCCGATTTCTTCTTCTTTTTTACAAGCATTGAAAATCAATGCCATTGACAGAACTCCAAGAGTGAGGGCTGTGTGGGCTAGACGACGAAAGTTCATCGGTTTGTTTGTTTTGTGTTACTAACTAGTTGATTTATGAATTACAAAAGGCGGTACGAAAAGCCGAGGCTAACCAATTGACCTGTGCGGTATTTCTGAACAAAGAAGTCTTTGCCAGATTCAAATTTGTTGTCTTTGTTAGAATCTTGCATAATACGCCAAGGCTGATTCAATACATCTTGGATTCCTCCTTTAAGCGTCCAGCGTTGACTCAATCCTTTAGAGAAAGTTACATCGAGGATATTACGAGGCATTTCATACAAATCAGGATATGCTTCAAAACCTACCGCGATGATACGACGGCCAATGACGTTATAAAGGATATTGAGTTGGAAGTCTTTTTTTGTATCGTTATAGTTGATACCTACGTTTACAATGTAAGGGGATTGGCCTTGAAGTGGGCGGTTATCTGACTGACCAACCCCACGGTCGCCGAGGCTAACGCGGCTACGAATGAGTGCAGTATTGAACAATAGGCTTGTTTTTTCTAAGATACGTGAGCCTGGAAGTACATTCCCTAGTCCTTTTTTGATTTCAATTTCAATACCTGTACTGTAGGCACTTGCGGCATTGTTAGTGATAAAAGTCTTTGAACCTAACCCTGTAGAACCCAAGTCAACGGTTGACTCAATAGGCGTATCAAAATACTTGTAAAAAGCTGCGACACTGATGAGCTCCGAAGGCGTAGGATAGTGTTCCCAGCGCAAATCCATGTTTTGAATGGTAGCGATTTTAAGGTTTGGATTTCCTTCATATACTACATTAAAATCAAAATCAAAGAATGAGAATGGCGCTAATTCACGGAATTCAGGACGATTCACCGTCACACCGTAAGCCGCTCTCAAGAGGGTTTTTTCGGTGAAATTATAGGTAAGGTTTGCAGAGGGCAAAACACTCATGATTTTATTGTCCACCTTTGCCGCTGCTCCTCCTAAGTAGGTACTATTCATTTTTTGGCGGTTGTTTTCAACCCGTACCCCTACTATAGCATTGAATTTTTTCGTGAACGGAATGTTAACCAATCCATATCCAGCCAAAAGGGTGTTTGAAGAGGTGTAAGAGTCATTAGGATTGGTTTGTTCGTCGATACGAATCCCTCCGTCGTTGCGAATATTCTGAAACAATGTATTTATATCACTACCGGCAAGGGCAGGGTTAAAGTTTCCGCCGCGCACGTATCCTAAGTTACGAGCTTTGAAGGTACGGTCTTTTTGTTCAAAGAATCCACCAAACTTTAGTTCGATTTCTTTTTCACCTGCTCCAATTTTCTGGGTAAGGTTTGCAGCCCCCGTCATGCCAGACTCATCCATTTGCGAGCTAAAACGCCCCAAGAAATAGGCTTGTGCTTGACCAACTGGAATGTAGATTTCTGTTCTTCCAGTAGCAGGATCTAATAAATCAGAACGATAACGCTTATAATCAGGCTGGTCACGATACGAATTGTTGTAACCTGCTACCCAGTCAACTACTGTTTTGTCATCATTAAATTTGTGCTTTCCTGTCAACTGACCCGAATAAATACCGCGATATACTTGGTCGAACGAGTGGTTGTTGGGACGGTAGTTTTGAGCAATGTCTTGTCCTGAACGGAACACATAACGACCGTTGCTGATTTGGTTAAATAAGTTCTTAAACTCAATCGTATGATTGCTATTAAAGCGAAATGCCCAGTTGTGTAAAATACCTACGCGGTTGTTACGAGCATATACTTGATCATCGTATTCAAACAACGTTTCAATTGCATTGTTGGCTCCAATGTTGTAGTCGTTACGGTCGGTGGCAGTAAATTGGCGAGTTTCGCTGTAATTGACCGTTGTGATGTTACCAATTTGAACATTACCCAATCTCATTTTGAAGTTTCCTGTAAGAGACATACGTTGGTCAGGAGTAGCTGTTGAGCGTACAGGTATCCACTCATTGCGGAGCGAGCGGCCTGCTATTTCGATAAGAGCAGGGTTGTTATTTACAGCACGAAGGTCTTTCGGGAAGTTGGTGGGAAGGTCTAAGTACCCATTATTGAAGCTTGTCCAATAGTTAGCACCTTGCTTAGATTCTTTGAAATCGCCGAAAGTAGTTCCTTGACGAATCCCGAGGCTATAGTCAAGTGTAATGCTATTTTGGTCAGGGATGCTTTTGGTATAAATTTTTACAATTCCACCCGCAAATTCACCAGGAAGGTCGGCCGAAGGAGTTTTGTAAATAAGAAGACGGTCGATTTGACCACTAGGAATAACATCAAATGAGAAGGCTTTCACATCGGTTTCCATCGAGGGCGTGAAGGCATTGTGAAGCATCACATTATTATAGCGTGAGTTAAGGCCACGAATCGTAATAAAACGGTCGCCCACAATCGTAATGCCTGGCACTCGTTTTACAACCTGAGCGGCGTCGCGGTCGAGCGAGCGAGTGATTTGTTGCGATGAAATACCACTTACAATGTTCTGAGAAGCTTTGATTTCGCTGATCACCGATACTTCGGTATTGGTTTGGCGGGTTGCTACCACTTTTACTTCGGCGAGTGTAGCGGCTGACTCCAAAAGCGCGGTATTGATTTCGGTTACTTTGTCGGCTTCAATCTTTACATTTGGAATGGTTTCTGTGTTATAAGAGACGTAAGTAACTTCTACTGTGTAGCTTCCAGCGGGTACTTTTGCAAAGGAAAAGAATCCATTTACGTCGGTGGCAACTCCTAGCTGGGTTCCTGCGATGCGAACGGTAGCGCCTATGAGTGTTTCTTTTGTTTTAGCGTCGGTGATGGTACCTCGAAGAGTTCCCGTTTGGGCAAAAGTGGCAAAACTCAAAAGAAGCGTCGCCAATAAGGCAGTAAATGGTCGTAACATTGTCTGAATGGTCAACATTTAACGTTGTAATGTTTGATTTAATTTGGTGTCATTAATCCTTTATCAGAATTATGCTGCAAAGGTAGAAGTGCAATGTTAAGCCAATGTTATGTCAATATTATGGGTAGGTTATATTTGAAAAAATAGCCATTAAGTATCTGTAAATCAACGTGCTTTTTGACTTATGACATTGCTTAAATTTAGTTTATAAATAATAAACTGCCAAAGTTAAATTATGTCAGAATATCGGTTTTGTACAATTTTTGTAAAGAGGTTTTATTAACTTTGAAGCTATTTTTAAATCAGTCAAATGAAGACTTTTTGGATAAATTCTATTGCTGGGATTATTATAACTGTGGGGGTTGCAACGAAGCTAGTAGACTTCTATCACAAAAATGAAGAAGGTAAACATACGCAATGGATCATAAATGAAGATAATGTGCCCTCAAAGGCTATTTTTGAAGCCAATCGCTGGGCCGATAGTGTTTTTAGTCAGTTAACACTGGACCAAAAAATTGGCCAGTTGTTTATGGTCGCTACCTATTCCGACCGCAATGAGACGTATTACCGTCATGTCGATAATCTTATCCAAAATCATCACATTGGCGGATTGATTTTTTTCAAAGGAGGGCCATCGCGTCAGGCCAAGTTGATTAATCGCTACCAAGCGCTCTCAAAAGTGCCTTTGATGATTGGGATTGATGGAGAATGGGGGTTGGGAATGCGCCTTGACAGCGTCGATGATTTTCCCAAACAAATGACCCTTGGGGCTATTCAAGACAACCAATACATTTATAAAATGGGACGGATGATTGGCCAACAGTGCCAGTTGGCGGGTATTCAAGTCAATTTTGCTCCAGTTGCCGACATTAATTCTAATCCCCGCAATCCTGTGATTGGCCTACGCTCGTTTGGCGAAGACCGTGATAACGTAACTGCTAAAGCAGCGGCATACATGAAGGGCCTCCAACACCAGCGCGTTATAGCAACCGCCAAGCACTTTCCTGGGCATGGAGATACAGGGGCGGATTCGCATTATACACTACCCGTGTTGTCACATTCGACCGACCACTTGGCAGAAACGGATTTATATCCTTTTCAAAAGCTGATTGCCGACAGCCTTACGGGGATAATTACAGGCCATTTATATGTTCCTGTGCTTGATAACACGCCTTATTTGGCGGCTTCGTTGTCGGAAAAAGTAGTAACCGACTTGCTCAAAAAACAAATGGGTTTTCAGGGGTTAGTTTTTACGGATGCAATGAACATGAAAGCAGTAAATCGTGGCCGTACGCCTATTGAAGCAAATGTGAAGGCAATTTTGGCAGGAAATGACGTCTTGTTATACCCGGAAAGTGTGGTAGAAACGGCTAGGCGTCTTAAAGATGGAGTAACAAAGGGAAGCATCCCTGCTGATTTGATTGATGAAAAAGTGCGCAAAATTTTACGCGCTAAATATTGGACAGGATTACAGCGTACTCAACCTATCGAAATGCTGTCTCTTAACGCATCGTTGCAGTCGCCTGAAGTCAAAGCCCTCACACGTAATTTGTGCGAGCAAGCCGTGACCTTGGTTCGGAACGAGAATCAGTTGCTACCGCTTTCCTCTCTCGATATTTGTAGCTTTGCTTCCATTGCAATTGGTGGCGGTGGTATCAATCTTTTTCAGCAAACATTGAGCAAGTACGCCCCGTTCAAACATATTGTGTACGCCGATAAACCCACAACTAGCCAAGAAGTAGAAGGGTTAGTCGCTCAAGTGGCCAACGCCAACGTAGTTATTGTAAGTTTGCACGATACTCGTCGTAATTTTAATCGTCCTTTTACGATTACTCCCGCTACGGTAGAGCTTTTAACGCGTTTACAGCAAAAAGCTAAAGTGATTGTCAGTGTTTTTGCCACACCTTATGCTCTCACGCAACTGCCTGCCACTTCGGCAGTAGTATGTGCTTACGAAAACCTCCCCGATTTAGAAATAGTAGCGGCCGAGCAATTATTCGGGGCGTTACCTTTTAAGGGAAAATTGCCAGTAACGGTAGAAAATACATATGAATTAGGAACAGGGATTGTGACCCCAACTCTTCATCGAATGCAACTAGGATTTCCTGAACAAGTAGGAATGATTACTAAAACGTTGAACAAAATAGATACGCTTGTGGAACGTTCGATTCAGGCACGGATTTTTCCTGGATGCCAAGTAGTGGTAGCGCGTAGAGGGCGTATTGTATTTCAACGGAGCTACGGTACGCTGACGTACGATAACTTGACCGAAAAAGTAACTAATGAAACTCTTTACGATGTGGCTTCGGTAACCAAGGTAGCCGCCACGTTGCAGGCCGTGATGTATTTACACGAGCAAGGTGCCTTGGATTTAAAACAAAAAGCGGCACGCTATTTGCCTGAACTTGTGGGGACTAATAAAGCCGATATCACTATTGAAGAGTTGTTGCTGCATCGGTCGGGTTTGGTAGCGTTTTATCCTAAGCTTTGGGAACGTACAAAAACAGGTGGCGGTGGGTTAATGACTGAATATTATAGCTCGATTCGTGACAGTGTGTATTCTATGCAAATTGCTCCTAAGTTGTTTGCAAAACCTGCCCTGCGCGATTCGGTGTGGAAAGGCATTATTCAGTCGCCTATGCGAAAAGAAGTAAACGGCAAACATTCGTTTGTATATAGTGATTTGGGGATTTTGATGTTACAAAGAGTAGTTGAACGAGTCACAAACCAACCTTTGGACGAGTTTCTGAGTCAAAACTTCTACGAACCTCTCGGAATGATGACGACTACGTATAAACCACTTGAACATTTTCCAGAAAGCCAGATTGCTCCGACCGAAAACGATTTTTCGTATCGAAATCAGTTGTTGCGTGGTACAGTACACGACCAAATGGCGGCAGTGTACGGCGGAGTAGCAGGACATGCCGGGTTGTTTAGTAATGCGTACGATTTGGCTATTTTAATGCAAATGAACCTTCAAAAAGGACTTTATGGCGACCGTCGGTATTTTCAGGACGAAACCCTACCTACTTTTGCCAAAATGTACGATACCGCCAATCACCGAGGGCTAGGTTGGGACAAGGCACCTACCAACGGGGAAAGTAATTACGTAGCTTCGATGGCGTCACCGACTTCATTTGGTCATTCTGGATTTACGGGTACCATGGTATGGGTAGACCCCAAAGAAGAACTTGTTTTTGTAATGTTATCAAACCGTGTACATCCCAACGCCGAAAATACAGAAATCAATCGAAAACGGATTCGACGTAGAGTGCATGAACTTGTGTACCAGGCCATTCTTAAGGAAGAAAAATAAAACTCTCCTTTTGAAAAGTGCCAATCAATAAAGAAGTAATTTTAAGCGTTTTTATCAAAATCAATCTGTAAGAGGTTATGTTCAAAAGGCTACTTTTTTTAAGCTGCTTTACTTTGCTATTTTGTGGGGTAATTTCTAAGAGCGCAGCACAAAGTATTAGTTCGGTAGTAGTAACTAGCTCGTCGGGGTCTATTCCTGCGAGTGGATACTGTGCCGGGCAAGGGCTACAGGTGTCGTTTACGGCGACTGGATTTACGGGTACGCCCACTTTTTCGATTCAACTTTCAGATGCGGCAGGCGTGTTTCCTGCCATTGCCAATATCATTGGCACCGGGACTACTAGTCCTGCTTCTGCAGTTATTCCCGTAGGAACAACTGCAGGTACGGGATACAAAATCCGCGTAACTTCGGGACTAACTGTCTCAGTGGGAAGCGCGTCATTTCAAATTAATCCCGTTGCAACAGTCAGCGTACCAAACAATGCAACAGTTTGTAGCGGAGTTAGTACCAGCGGATATTCATTCAATAGCTATAGTTCTGGGGCGACTTTCTCGTGGACAAGCTCTACCAACATCGGATTTGGGACCTCGGGTACGGGAAATATCAACAGTTATGTGCCCGTTAATAATAGCACTAGTAATGTTACTGCGAACATTACGGTTACCCCCTCCGTCAATGGCTGTCCAGGGATACCCTCAACATTCAGTATTATCGTACGCCCAGGCACAAGAGTGAACCCCATTTCGCCAGTAAACCTATGTAATGGAGCAACGGGAGCTGCTATCAATTTCAGTAGCCCCACTACGGAAACTACCTTTACGTGGACCAGTACGGCAAATGTAGGTTTTGGCACCTCAGGCTCAGGAAATATACCCGCGTATATAGCGACGAATACGGGTTCATCGCCCGTGACTGCCACGGTAACAGTTACCCCTACCTCAAGTATCTGTACAGGGCCTACTCAATCATTTACAGTAACGGTTAATCCTACCAACTCAACGGTCAACCAAGTATCGAGCGTTACGTATTGTGACGACGCATCGGCTTCGACCATTACTTTTTCAAGCCCCTCCGCAGGAGCGACCTTTGATTGGACCTCTTCGACCAATATCGGTTTTGGTACGTCAGGCTCAGGAAATATTCCTGCATTTATCGCCAACAACAACGGCAATGCTGACGTGACAGCGACGGTTGTTGTTACGCCCAAAGTAGGAGGTTGCTCAGGAACGCCAATGACATTTTCAATAACGGTACGGCACAAAGCGACTGTTACTCCTATTTCTAATATCAATACCTGTCAAGGAAGTACTAATTCAGCCATCAACTTTTTTAGCCCGTCTACGGGAGCTACCTTCTCTTGGACAAGCTCTATCAATGTAGGCTTTGGCACGTCAGGTACAGGGAGCAATATTCCCTCTTTTACGGCTATCAATGCTACCTCAAGCGTTCAAACGGCTACCGTCACTGTTACTCCAACTGTGGGAGGATGTGTAGGCACAAGCACCACCTTCACAGTAACAGTTAATCCAGCTACCAGTGTTAATACGGTTTCCAATGCGTTTTTTTGCGGTGGCCTTTCGGTGGCCGGAGTGACGTTTTCTAGCCCTGTTGCAGGAACAACGTACAGTTGGACAAGCGACGTAAATGTGGGCTTTGGGACATCAGGGACGGGAAATATTCCTTCGTATACTACTATTAATACAAATACAACGCCTCTAGTCGCAACCGTGACGGTCACTCCAACGATTGGTTCGTGCCCTGGGACATCTAAAACGTTTACTGTAACCGTAAACCCATCGCCTCGAGTTAGTACCGTTTCTAATGTTGTCTACTGTAACACAGCCCCTGGTTTAGCGATTACGTTTTCAAGTCCAGTTTCAGGAACAACCTACACTTGGACGAGTTCAGTAAATATTGGTTTTGGAGTGTCAGGAACAGGAAATATCCCTACTTATACGGCCACAAATACCACTGCCAATCAAATTACAACTCCTATAACAGTGACGCCAAGTACTGGAACATGTACTGGCCCGGCTTCGGTCTTTACTATCACTGTCAACCCAACGCCTGTGGTAAGTACGGTCGCAAATGCAACCTATTGCGGGAACACTAGCGCAACGGCGATACCTTTTACAAGTACCACTGCAGGAACTACCTATGCGTGGACTAGTACTTCGAACGTAGGTTTTGGTACCTCAGGAGCAGGGAGCATTGCCGCCTACACCACGATTGATAGTGAATCAATCGTTCTGGGAAATATTACAGTAACGCCTACCGCTAATACATGCGTAGGAGCCTCAAAAACATTCACTATTACGGTGAATCCAACGCCCAAAGTAAATACCGTGAGTAATGTAACTTATTGTAATGCGGCTTCAGGAGCCGCTATTCCGTTTACAAGCCCTACCTCAGGAAGTACCTACACCTGGTCTTCTTCTTCCAACGTTGGTTTTGGGGTATCAGGCTCAGGGGCGATTCCTGCTTTTACCGTGGTAAATACAGGGAGCGTCCCTCTTATTTCGACAGTTAGTGTAACTGCCAAAACGGCTACTTGTACGGGTTCTACTCAGGTGTTTACGGTAACGGCAAACCCAACTCCTACAGTCACAGCCCTCAGTAACTTGACGTATTGCGGGGCGGTTACGGCACCTGCTATTTTGTTTACAAGTCTTACCCCAAGCACAACTTACGCTTGGACAAGCACATCAAACGTAGGTTTCGGAACAATGGGTACAGGAAATATCACTAGCTATAACGTATCAAACCCTGTAGCGGCAGCAACAACAGCTACGGTGAGTGTCATCCCAACTGCCAATACCTGTGTAGGTACTGCTTCTAGGTTTACCATCACCATCAACCCAAGCCCGATTGCCAGTGTCGCGACCGATACAATCATTTGCGCTGGAACCAAAGGGAATGCTATTACTTTTAGCAGCGGAACTCCTAGTACTACTTACAGCTGGTCAACACCTACTAACGTAGGATTTGGAACGTCTGGGACAGGAAGTATCCCCGCTGGCTTTACGGCTCTTAACAGTTCACAAAATGTTGTATCTACATTGGTAAGTGTTATTCCTTCTACTTCGACATGTACAGGAAAAGTTAAAACATTTACCTTTGTGGTTAATCCAACCCCTGCTAGTCCAACCTCAACATCGCCAGTAGTTTATTGTGCAACCGCAATAGCGACACCTTTGGTAGCTTCTGGAACCAATATTAAGTGGTATAATGTATCAATAGGTGGAACAGGTAGTGGAGTAGCCCCAACGCCATCAACAAACAATCCAGCGGATACCTCCGCAACCACTAGATACTACGTAACCCAAACTAATCAATATACTTGCGAAAGTCAACGCACTCAAATACAAGTAGTAGTTAAGCCGCTTCCGCCATCACCATCGGTTTCGAAGCAAGAATACCTCCTTTGCCAGTTTGACCCTGCCATTCAATTGGATGCAAAAGTGCAAGGAACGGGACAATCGTTGCTTTGGATTTACCCTGATACTAGGGAAACAGCAGTAGTACCTACCATTACAACGGATACGGGTTTTGAAGAAACGTATTCGGTGCTTCAGTTGAGAGATGGATGTAGAGGACCTCGTACGGACATTAAAGTAAACGTACGTACGACGCCATTGCCTTCGGTAAGTCAGACCCCTATTATTGTCTGCCAAAATGCAACGCCTCAAGCACTAACCGCTGTAGGAACAAACTTAAAATGGTATAACACCAATAAAACTGGAGGTACTGGACAAACAACCCCTAACATTCCGCCAACCCAAACACCTGGAACGTATTTTTTCTACGTAACTCAAACAGGCGCAAATGGTTGCGAAAGTCCTCGTGCCGAAGTTGCGGTGGTGATTCAATCCCTTCCAAGTGCTACCATCAGCGGGGAAGCAACGATTACGCAGGGACAATCGGCACCTTTATCGATTGCTTTTACAGGACAGGGGCCTTGGACGTACACGTTGTCTAATGGATTGACATTTACCTCATCTCAAAACCCAACAACGATTACAGTAAGTCCACTAGAACCTACAGTCTATACTGTAACCAAAATTAGCAACAATTGCGGCGAAGGTAGCCCAGCAGGAAGTGCAACGATTAATGTACGAGTAGCTACTATCGACGTTGGAAACCCAAACCCCACTACCATTTGTGCAGGTCAAACGTTGTCTATTCCTTACTTCTCTTCCGACTTCTTCCCATCGAATGCTCAGTTCCGTGTTCAAATTTCCAAAACAAGCGACGATGCAAGTTTTCAGACGATTCCGAGCGAAGGGGTAACAACACCATTGACAGCTACCGTACCGACCACAACTACCGCAGGAACGTACTACGTACGGGTAATAGGAGTTACCTCTAACTTCACTGTAAAAAGTAAAGTTAGCCCTGTTCAAATTGTGATTCGCGAACTACCAACGGCAACTATCTCTGGCCCCGCAAGTATTTACGAAAATGAAAGTGCAAAGCTCTCGATTGCTTTCACCGGAGAAAATCCTTGGAGAGTAACGTATCGTGACAGTTTGGCACAAAAAGATACAACCTTCTCGGCAACGATTTCGCCGTACGAGTTTACGGTACGCCCAGCTAAGACTAACGTGTATCGAATTGTATCCATTAGCAATGGTTGTGGAAATGGCCCTGCCACGTCCCGACTGACTTTGACAGTAGCCCCATTATTATCGGTAACTCCTAATCAATCGAACGATTGGTTGAATGTGTATCCTGTGCCTGTTCAAACGCGCTGTACGATTGAAATAGAAGGAGGCACTCCTGCTTCCATCACCGTAACTGATGGCTACGGGCGGGTACTTTTGAGGCAACAAACCGCCACGAAGCGAGAAGAAGTAGATTTTACAACACTTGCTCCTGGGGTATATTTCTTAAATGCCGAACAAAATGGGCGAATAGCTCGACGAAAAGTTGTAAAAGTTCAGTAGAATTTACGTGCTTCGGAGTTTGTTAATAGAAACAAACATACCTTTGCACAAGGTAAACAAGTAAGCCGAAGCACTTTTGATTATGAAAATACGCATTGCATATCAAGCCGGCTGTCTTCTTTTGGCAGCCGGTTTTGCTTTTACAGTACATGCCCAAAATGAAGGCATGACCCAACTCCCTACCCACGAAGGGGGAGCCTTTCAATTAACAGGAAACTGGAAATCGGCGCAGTCGGTAATGATGAGCCCCGACAAAAGCGATTTCGTGAAAACAATCGCACTGTCGGATAAGGCAAAGGGCGTTTTGCTAGGAAGCTCTTCGGCTAAAGCCACTGCTGAACTGGGGGCAGGAGATGTGGTTCTTAAACTGGACTTTATGCTCTCGCCTACGGGGAGTGCCCTTATCAAACTTCCAGGAGGGTACGATATCAAACTGATGGATAGTTGGAAAAATACCAAGCTAGACGCTACGGCAAGCGGTTCTGTAGGTGGCCTGATACCTCTTAAAAACGCGAGCAAGGCGCCAGGGCTGTGGCAGCAGCTCTTGGTACAGTTCAAACGCCCTACCAGCGCATCGGCCGCGCAAGTGGAAAAACTGACACTCAACGGCTCGGTAATTCAAGAAAATGCCTTTCTAAGTACTTCGCCATCTTCCCAGGCAGGGCTTACCTTGGAAGTAACCTCGGGCAATGTGGCTTTTCGCAATATCTATTACCAATTGCTAAACGATACCCGCCCGTTGGTCTTGAAAAACTTAACTTATACCCTCTATAAAGCAGGCAACGATCGCCCGAAGGCGTTGCTCAGTGAGGCTATTCTCAAAAAAGATACAACTTCTATCCTTACAAGAGAATGGGGCGTTGGGAACAATAGCTTTTATTTGGTCTATGAAGGAACGATGGAAGTAGCTCAAGAAGGCGATTACCTCATTCAGTTGGTATATATGTCGAACGCTTCGTTGGAAGTAGATGGTAAAAAAGTGCTTCCTTACCAATGGAATGATTTTCAGCAAAATTACGTACCCGGCACCGTACACTTGACCAAGGGCGCTCATTTGTTCCGTTTAGACTACCACAAATTTAGCTGGCGCCGCGCTGCGTTAGGAATGTTCGTTTCGACGCAAGGTGTACGTCCTTATCCTTTACACGTGTTATCTTCAGTGCCAGAGCCACAGCCAATACCTACGATTGAGGTTGCGACTACGGGCAGTAAGGCGGAGTTGGTTCGTTCGTTCATTCAACGTGAAGGCGAGAAAAACAAAAGAACCCATTGTTTATCAGTAGGTACTCCTGCGGGCGTTCATTATTCGCTAGACCTTAACAGAGGCTCGTTGCTTCAGTTTTGGAAAGGACCATTTGCTGATGTAACCGACATGTGGTACGAGCGAGGAGAACCCCAAATTTTACACCCAATGGGCACTACCACAACCACCAAAGGCCAAGTAGATTGGGCAGTGTTGACCGACATGAACGCGGCTTGGCCTGACTCATTGGCTCCACTTATTTACAAAGGCTATCGCTTGTCGTCTGAGGGAATTCCAACGACGACTTATCGACTCAATAACGCTGATATTACCGATGAACTTACCCCTGATAATGGTGGTTTGACACGCACTATTAGTGGAAATATACCGAATGGATACGTGCGTTTGGTGAGTGGAAATAGCATCTCACAGCTCGAAAAAGGTCTTTATGAAGTAAACGGTCAAAGCTATTTTGTACGCGTAGATGCCAAGGGGAAACCAGTGCTTCGTACCGTGGGAGGCCAACAAGAGTTGTTGCTACCCCTTAGTGGTACCGTACGCTACTCATTAATTTGGTAAGTTTTTTAGGTCTACCAAACCATTTTGTACGAAATTTGCGTTTTATGCTCAAATGAATTGACAATTTAATTATCTAAACCGATGCAACGTTTCATTTTTGTTTTTGCCATAGCAGCTGTTTTGTTTACTGGCATGGCAGCTACCACTCCTAGCGCACCTGCACCCTCTACCACGGCTCCCAAAGCTGACGGAATTCAATTTGTAGATATGCCTTGGGCGAAAGTCCTTGAAAAGGCAAAAAAAGAGAAGAAAATTATCTTCTTTGACGCCTACGCAAGCTGGTGCGGACCTTGTAAAGCAATGCAGAAAAACGTGTTTACCCGCAAGGACGTTGGTGACTATTTCAACGCTACGTTTATCAATGTCAAGAAAGACATGGAGATTGGTGAAGGACCGCAATTGGCCAGTCGTTACCCCATTGAAGGTTATCCTACGCTTTTCTTTGTAGATGGAAACGGGAAGTTAATCACCACTCACTTGGGAGCTATCATGGACGGGCCTGAGCTTATCAAGTTTGCCAAAGCAGTAACTTCTAAGAAATAATCAGGAAATCAATTTCATAAAAAAAGCCGCGAAATTCGCGGCTTTTTTTATGAAATGATAAAAGCGTAATTTATACTACTTCAATCTTCACTTTGAGTAAAAATTCATCCATTTCGATTTCGGAAGCGCTTCCGTTAAGGTCAGCAACGAGGTCGAGTTGAACGGCTTGTACTTCTTGACAGATATACCCTTTGTTGGTCGCAACGGCGTCTGCAAGCTCAGCGTTGTTGTTTTCTAACTGAATACAAATCTTGTCTGTTACTTCCAAACCACTGTCTTTACGCAAGTTTTGGATGCGGTTAACAATGTCCCGCGCAATTCCTTCACGACGCAATTCGTCGGTAATAGTAACATCAAGCGCTACGGTGAGGCTACCTTGGCTTGCCACCAACCAACCTGGTACGTCTTCAGTCAAAATTTCGATTTCGGCCAAAAGAATCTCAAAAGTCGTATCATCGCCCGTAAGAGTCACTTGTCCATTTCTTTCGATATCGCGGATTTGCTCTTCATTCATGGCGTTGATTACTTCTCCCACTGCCTTCATATTTTTGCCGTACTTAGGCCCAAGTGCCTTGAAGTTTGGCTTGATTTTCTTCTTCAAGATGCCCGAATCATCGCTCACAAACTCAACGCCTTTAACGTTGACCTCGCTCATAATGATAGGCGCTACGTGCTCGATTTGTTCCCGAACTTTGTCGCTCAACACAGGAATCAATACCTTCGTCAACGGTTGGCGTACCTTGATTTTGTGCCCTTTCCGCAACGAGTGTACCAAGGAACAAATGTCTTGTGCCAATTGCATTGATTGCTCCAACTCGGCATCTACCCAAAAATCGTCGTACGTATGCCACTCGGTAAAATGCACCGATTCGTGTTTGAATGGCGTATTCTTTTCGATAGACTCAGCACGAACGTGGTCGGTGAGGTTACGATAAAGCCAGTCGGCAAAAAACGGTGCAATCGGCGACATCAACTGCGCTACTGCCACCAAACAATGTTGGAGGGTTTCGTACGCAGCGCGCTTGTCGTCGGTCATTTCTCCTTGCCAAAAACGGCGGCGATTGAGACGAACGTACCAGTTAGAAAGGTCGTCGCACACAAAATTTTGAATCAAACGCCCCGCTTTTGTTGGGTTATATCCGTCGAACTGCTCACCCACGTTTTTCACAAGGGTATAAACTTTTGAAATAATCCAACGATCAAGTTCGCTCAGTTGTTCGCGCGGAACGCGGTTAAACTGCTCCACTTTGTAACCGTCAAGATTGGCATATAAAGCAAAGAAGTTATAGGTGTTGAACAACGTTCCAAAGAACTTTCGCTGCACTTCAGCGATACCGTCTAGGTTAAACTTGAGGTTATCCCACGGTTCGGCATTGGTAATCATGTACCAGCGGGTCGCATCGGGGCCGTATTTGTCAATGGTGTCAAACGGGTCGATGGCATTACCCAGGCGTTTCGACATTTTATTGCCGTTTTTATCCAACACCAAGCCCGTCGAAACTACGTTTTCAAATGATACTGAATCAAATAATAAACCTGCGATGGCGTGGAGGGTAAAAAACCAACCGCGCGTTTGGTCAACTCCTTCGGAAATAAAATCGGCAGGGAACGAAGTTTTGCTATCACTTGCCGTACCGCCCATACTTTGCGGGTACTTATCAAGGTTTTCAAACGGAAAATGGAACTGCGCATAAGGCATCGCGCCTGAATCAAACCATACGTCGATAAGGTCAGGCTCACGGAACATCACTTTCCCCGAGGCCGATACCAAAAAGATTTCGTCCACGTAGGGCCGGTGCAAATCAAAGGCTTCGGTTCCTTTTGATTGCAGGAAAGACTCATTTTTGGTTTTTTGTTCAGGGCTAAGAGCGCCGCTGTCGATTGCCTTTTGGAGTTCATTGGTAAGTTCTTCTACCGAACCGATACAGGCTTCTTCGCCCGTTTCGCTGCGCCAAATCGGCAGAGGTGTACCCCAATAGCGGCTACGGCTAAGGTTCCAGTCCACGAGGTTTTCGAGCCAGTTTCCAAAACGCCCCGTTCCTGTACTTTCGGGATTCCAGTTGATGGTTTTGTTAAGTTCTACCAAGCGGTCTTTTTTCTTGGTCGTAGCAATAAACCAGCTATCAAGTGGGTAATACAACACGGGCTTGTCTGTACGCCAGCAGTGTGGGTAAGGGTGCTCGTATTTTTCTACTTTAAACGCCCGATTTTCTTCTTTCAATTTGATGGCAATAAGCACATCCGTCGGGCGAAAATCGAGGTCGTTACGTTCTTCAGTCGAGTAGTATTCTTCTTTGACAAAACGTCCGCCAAATTCACCTACTTCTTTTACAAAGCGCCCTTGACGGTCAACAATAGGCACTTCTTTGCCGCTTTCGTCGCGCACCATGATGGCAGGCACCCCGTTGGCTCTCGCTACTCGGAAGTCATCCGCCCCAAAAGTAGGAGAGGTATGAACAACCCCCGTTCCGTCTTCGGTCGTAACGAAGTCGCCCAAAATAACGCGGAAAGCTTTATCCGCATCTTGGAGCGGTTGCACGTAAGGCAATAATTGCTCGTACTGAATATCTTCGAGGTGTTCACCTTTAAACTCCATCAATACCGACCACGGAATTACCTTATCGCCATCTTTATAGGCCGCAAAATCGCCATCTTTACCTTTTTCTGAGAAATATTTTTCAACCAAATCCTTCGCCAATACGACATTGATTGGCAGATAAGTGTACGGATTAAAAGTCTTGATAAGCACGTACGTAATGTCTTTCCCGACCGTCAAAGCCGAGTTGGCAGGAAGCGTCCAAGGGGTCGTCGTCCATGCCAAAATATATACATCATCGCTATCGGTCGTATCAAACAAATAGGCCGATTTACCCGTCAATTTTACTTTAAACTGGGCAACGATGGTAGTATCTTTCACATCTTTGTAAGTACCAGGTTGGTTCAACTCGTGCGAACTAAGCCCAGTACCCGCCGCAGGAGAATACGGCTGAATGGTGTAGCCTTTGTACAAAAGACCTTGGTCGTAGAGTTGCTTGAGCAACCACCAAAGCGTTTCGATGTAGTCATTTTTGTAGGTCACGTACGGGTCGTCCATGTCCACCCAATACCCCATTTTTTCGGTCATGGTGAGCCATAAATCGGTAAAACGCATGACGGCCTCGCGGCATTTTTTGTTGTAATCTTCTATACTAATTTTTACCCCAATGTCGTCTTTCCGAATGCCCAATTCTTTCTCTACTTGAAGCTCAATCGGAAGACCGTGCGTATCCCAGCCCCCTTTGCGCTTCACTTGGTAGCCTTGAAGGGTTTTATAGCGGCAGAAAATATCTTTGATGGTACGAGCCATCACGTGGTGAATCCCAGGCGTTCCGTTAGCCGATGGAGGCCCTTCGTAAAACGTAAACGACGGTGACCCTTCCCTTGCTTCGACTGATTTTTCGAATATTTGATTTTCTTTCCAAAACTGCAGGATTTCTTTCCCCACCTGCGCATAGTCCAGACCTTTATACTCTTTGTAGTTCATTGGGCAATTTTTTTCGAGTAAAAAAAAGCCGTTAATCGTTATTGATTAATCATTAATTGCAGTGATGATACCCACGATTAACAGTTAACAGATAACCATTAACGACTTTTTCAAAAAGAGCTACAAAGGTAGGAATTTTTTGGCTTAATCTGGCTTTACGGTGCTTCCACCCGAAATATTGGAGCACAATTCGGGCGTACCACCGTAGCGCAAGGTACTGCCTCCGCTGGCGTTGACTCTCAAGGTTTTGCCCACGAGCGCGGTACTTGCGCCCGAAAGGTCTAAATCGATGCACCCCGGTAGGTTTACATTAACACGGCCCCAATCACCATCAATCACCGATTTTGAAGCTCCCGAAAAATCGACCGCCGTAAGGGTAGGTTTCTAACGATAACATTCAAGCGAGCCATGTGATTGTCGGGTTGGCACCGTTTGAACAGGCTTCCTACGAAACTACCTATAACGGAGGCATGGGCAGCAACGGACTTACTTCCGCCCGTCACAACGTGTTAGACTCTTATTTGGACAAACTCCGTCCGTCCATTCATGGCATGGTGCATTACAGCGATGGCACCCAAACCAAAGTATTGCATTTTATAGAGAATCTGCACGTTGTTAAAAATAACCTATTCCCCATTCCTCCACTCTTCAAAATTGCACAATCATTCGGTATTGAATCCCAAATCATCGGCTACGGGAAACCAACGAAGACAAAAAAGTAACGATTCAGAGTGAGTTTGGAGAGTTTGTGTATGGGTAACGCAAACCGTTGGGAATTACCTAATTTTCAAACCTACTCCCATAAAAATAAGCCCAAATACGGCCAAAACAGCCGACAGTCCCCATAGTTCCCAGAACCCTGCGATTTTAGCATTCGCAGGGTTCTGTTTTTCGTATAAAATACTTACTTGTTCCCCGTTTTCGTAGGTAGGACGACTGCTGCCCGTATCCGACCGAAACGTCTTGCTCTTGCCATCCACCGTCTGAAATTCGACAACGGGATAGTAGCGCCCTTTTCCTTTTCTCGATTTTACATACACCGACTCAACAACCATACCTGTTGCCGAGACCGCCTCTTTCATAAATTTTTGGTCGTTTTGAAATAACATCCACGCTCCAATCATCATCAGCAGCCCAATGATTGCAAAAATACTTCCACCAACCCGATTTGATTTTTTTCTCATCGCCCAGATAAACGTGTCTTTTACGCAAGTTAATCAAAATCAAAGCACAATCTGAAAGCTACGGCATTTTTCTGTAATTTTGCAGCCCAATTCACAGCTAAGGTTGATATTCGAAAAAAACGAATGTAATCGCTGTCAACAATGGACTATCGACTGTGGACTATTGACTATAAACCGTAAATCGAAGATGACTTCTCACGAAATCCGCCAAGCTTTTTTAGACTTTTTTAAGAGTAAAGGACACCTTATTGTGCCATCGGCACCGCTTGTTGCCAAAAACGACCCCACGCTCATGTTTAACAACTCGGGCATGGCGCAGTTCAAAGACTTTTTCTTAGGCAACGGAACTCCTCCGAGCAAGCGCATCGCCGATACCCAAAAGTGCTTGCGCGTGAGCGGAAAACACAACGACTTGGAAGACGTAGGATTTGACACCTACCACCACACGATGTTTGAAATGCTCGGCAACTGGTCGTTTGGGGATTACTTTAAAAAAGAAGCCTTGGAGTGGTCGTGGGAATTGCTCACTGGCATTTATAAGCTTCCCAAAGACCGCATCTACGTATCAGTATTCAAAGGCGACGAAAAAGACGGCGTACCGTTTGACCAAGAAGCGTGGGACATTTGGAAGGCCATTTTAGGCGGCGAAGAGCGAATCATTTTAGGAAATAAAAAAGATAATTTCTGGGAAATGGGCGACGTAGGCCCTTGTGGCCCTTGTTCTGAAATTCACATTGACCTCCGCGACCAAGCCGAAGTGGATGCGAAGCCTGGCAAAGAACTCGTCAACGCCGACCACCCGCAAGTAGTCGAAATCTGGAACAACGTATTTATGCAGTTTGAGCGAAAGTCTGACGGGTCGTTGATTACGCTTCCTGCCAAACACGTGGATACAGGAATGGGCTTTGAACGCCTTTGCATGGCTATTCAGGGAAAACAATCGAACTATGACACCGATATTTTTCAAAATACCATTCAGGTAATTGAGAAAATGTGCGGTAAAAAATACGGCGTAAGCGGTACGCTAAACACCAGCAATTATACCGACATCGCCATGCGCGTCATCGCTGACCACCTTCGGGCGGTGAGTTTCGCCATTGCCGACGGACAGCTTCCGTCCAATGCCAAAGCAGGCTACGTGATTCGTCGCATTTTGCGCCGCGCCATTCGCTACGGCTACTCGTATTTGGGCTTTAATGAGCCTTTTATGAGTCAGTTGGTGCCTGTGTTGGCCGAACAATTCAAAAATGTATTCCCAGAGCTTAAATCGCAGGAGGAGTTTGTGACACGCGTGGTGTTGGAAGAAGAAAAGAGCTTTTTGCGTACCTTGGAATTGGGAATCAAGCGATTCGAGTCGCTTAGCCCAACGGGAGGCGTCATTGATGGAAACATCGTTTTTGAACTCTCCGACACTTACGGTTTTCCTGTGGATTTAACGGCGCTTTTGGCCAAAGAAAAAGGGTACAAAATCGACGAAGCAGGTTACGAAAAGGCATTGGCCGAACAAAAGAACCGCAGCCGCCAAGATGCAGCCAAAGAAGCCACCGACTGGGTAGAAGTAAGCGAAGGAAGCGATTTTGAGTTTTTGGGCTACGACACCCTCGAAGCAACCGCTCAACTCATCAAATACCGCAAGGTAAAAACCAAAGTTGGCGAAGAATACCACATCGTACTCGACCGCACGCCTTTCTACGCCGAAATGGGGGGACAAGTGGGAGATACAGGAGAATTACAAATTACGAATGGAGAATTACGAATTATCAATATCGTTGATACCAAGAAAGAGAACGATTTATTTATTCATGTTTCTCGTGATAAAAATTTAGATGAACTACTCCTCGCTCCTCACTCCTCACTCATCGCTCGCGTTGACGCTCATCGTCGTCAGAATATCATGCGGAACCACACGGCGACGCACCTGATGTTAGCGGCTATGCGTCGGGTGTTGGGAACGCACATCGTTCAGAAAGGTTCGTACCAAAACGACGAAGTAACCCGTTTTGACTTTTCGCACTTTGCCAAAGTAACCGACGAAGAACTCGCGCAGATTGAAAACATTGTCAATGGTAAAATTCGCGAAAACATTGCACTCAAAACCCACGTAAACATCCCCATCGACGATGCCATCAAAATGGGTGCAACGGCCACTTTTGGAGAAAAATATGGCGATTTTGTGCGCGTAGTAGAGTTTGACCCCAACTTTTCGGTCGAGCTTTGCGGGGGAACGCACGTACCTGCTACGGGCGAAATATCGCTCTTTAAGTTCATCTCTGAAGGCTCCGTTTCGGCGGGGGTTCGGCGGGTAGAGGCCGTAACGGGCGAAAAAGCCTTTGAGTTGTTGAACGACGAATTGCGCATTACAAATACCCTTCGCGATATGTTCAAGGGGCAAAAAGACGTGGTCAAAGCCGTTGAAGGTCTTTTAGCCGAAAAAGTTGCTTTGCAAAAACGCATCGAAGCCCTCGAAAACGAGAAGTTAGCCCAAGCAAAAGACGCCTTGTTGACCAAAGTAACGCAGACCAACGGCGTTGCCAGCCTCATCGCCCGCGTAGAAGTTCCAAACGCTGATGCTTTGAAATCACTCGTTTACCAATTGAAGGAGCAATCACAAGCACCTTTCTACATCGTTTTAGGAACGGTATTGGGTGGTAAGCCTCAGTTGGCCGTGATGCTTTCTGACGACTTAGTGGCGCAGGGCAAACACGCAGGCAACATCGTGAAAGAACTTGCCAAGGAAGTAAAAGGCGGTGGCGGTGGCCAGCCTTTCTTTGCCACCGCAGGTGGTTCTGATGCCAGCGGCTTGGATGCTGCTCTGGTAAAGGCTCAAGGAATCGTGTAACGACTCACTTTTTTTCCAATATACCAAGACCCCCGCTCTTGTTCAGATGAATGAGGGCGGGGGTTTGTTTTTATCAATGAATATTTCTATCCTCAAACCCCATACCTTTAGGCTGTAAACAAAAGCGTACTTTAGCTTTAGCCCCCAGCCTAAAGGTATGGGATTAAAACAGTGTTTATTTTGCGACCTATAATCTAAATTAATATCAATTAATACATTAGAGCTTGATAAATTGCCATAATCTCCCCCTACCTCCCACAATCAAAAAAGCATTTTACCTATAAAATCAAACAAAAAATTATTAAATTTATCTATTAAATCAAACAAGTCCATGATAAAGAGGCTATTAGAAATTTTCTTGTATGAGTGGAAAATTCACCCTCTCGCAAGCCATTGATTTTGCGCAGAGCAAGGCAAGTAGGCAAACTACCTTGGTGACGCAGTTCGGAAATTTATTTGACCAATACCTCTATTTTAATTTAGAAAGAGCCACTGACCGCCAACTTTTCAATGCGGTTTTTCTATGAAGATTATCCCCACTTATACGTCATCGTAACAGGTTCATTGTTGGAATTTGCGATGGAACAAATCGCCCGCCTGCCCATAGGCAGGGTGGAATTTGTGGAATTACACCCACTCAATTTTCAAGAATACCTCAGTGGGATAGGAAATCAAGCACTACTAAATGCGCTCCACCATGTTCCCCTTTTCAAAACACGAAAGGTAAAAGAAGCAATTAATGCCTTAGAAAAAGCTAAAATCTTGGAACTAATACCCTACCACTAATGCTTCGTTGCCTGATTTACCCGATTTCAAAAAAAGCCCTCGTCTCCAATATTTAGATATAGGATTGGTTAATTTTCAGTTAGGACTACACCGCGAATTACTCGTTATCAGTGACTTAAATGATAGCTCTCGCGGTAAATTTATTCGACAAGTAGTGATGCAAGAACTCAAGTCATTGCGTTACGTTTACTGCACGAATTTATGGATCGTTGCCCCCACAACGTGGCAGTGCGCTTTTATGTAGGAGATATCTCCATCGACCACGTTCAAACCCGTAAAGGCAAACCCTATCACCTCCAATCTTCCCTACTTCTTGGCTGCTTGCTTAGAAAATTATTTAAGGTGGTTTCTGGGATAGCAACCCTCCTACAAATCTACGACCCCCTTTGTACCTACCAACGCGCTTCCTTCCCTTCTAAATACTCCTGCCGAACAATCGTAGCAGTGCGGTGGTTGCCGTCGGGGCTCCAGCCTGGAGGCATGAGTGGGTAGAGTAAAAAGGCTTTAAGACTAGGGGCACTTGCCATGTCTTTCAGGAGTTCCCACACTTCGCCAAAATAGGTTTCCATAAAATTGGCTGAGTCTATTTTGCGCGTGATACCGTACTCAATGGGGATGTCTTTTCGTTCCACTTGGTACGTGCCAAATACCCTATCCCAAATATTAATAAAATTGCAGTAGTTGGTATCCATGTACAGCGGATTGCGAGCGTGATGCACCCGATGGTCGGAAGGGGTAAGGATGTATTTGCCAAAGAAACGGACTTTTTGCAGCCCCAACGTGCCGTCTTTGAATAGGTTTTCTCCTACGTGAATAAACGTGCCGTACGTACCGTCGATAAACATAATGAAAAACAACAACTTAGGGTCTAAGCCCCCCAAAATACAAATAGAAGTCCGAATGGCATCGGCATAGGGGGCTTCCAGAAAAAAGTGCGCGTGGGCAACCGATAAGTTCATGTCCTCGGGCGTGTGGTGCGTGGCGTGCAAGCACCAAAACAACCGTACTTTATGCCCCAAAAAGTGATAGATAAAATGGGCAAACTCCCACACTACGTAGCCATAAAGAAACCAATACCAAGTGAGTGGTGCGTTGAAAAGGGCATAAGGCTGAAGCGTAGCAATCATCCAGCCCGTTACGCCCAAGGAGATATAGCGTGAAATAAAACGATTGAAAATATAAATAATAAAGTTGGTACGATAGACCTTAGTCTGCGGGTTTTTCTGGACAATGCCTAACCCAAACTCAAACACCAATAATAACGGAATGATTGGCCTCAAAGCCGTAAGGATACCGTCTAAGGTGCTAAACGCACTGTAGTCTCCACTGCTAATAATCTTGATAATGCCGTTTACGCCTAAAAAGCCTAAAATTTCTTTGTAAAGGGTTTGCAAAATTTCCATGAGAGGGCTGGTTTTCGAAGATAAAACCATAAGGAAGGGACTAGGTATTTTTACTGTGGCCCTTTGAGATTCTTCTTTTTCGTCACTTTCCACAGTTCACCCTTTCGTTCGTTGGAAATCACAAAGTCGGTATTGTTGACAAAAACGATGGCTTCGGTCTGAGCTCGGGCTATTTTTAGGCACTGCGTAGGGTGTTGTAAATTCATTCCTTGGGCAATGTCAAAAAGCAATACTTTGCCGTAGGTGAGCAATGCCAGCGTTTTTCCGTCGGGACTCACGTCAGCACCCGTTACCATTGCGTGACTATACACGCTGTCTTGGGGTACGGCCTCGTAGCTGCCTGCCGCGTCGGGCACCGCGTACATTTTTACCATTCGATTGGTTTTACTGCGATTTTTGGAAAACAAATAGAGTGTATTTTGGTACCAAACCACCGCTTCACAATCAAAATTGAGCGAGTCGGCAGCGGGTGGAAACGTGCGTTGGTTGGCGTATCTAACCCGAATACTCTCCACACGCTCGGGCGTAAGCGGGTGAAATTTATAAATGACTAAATCGCGGCGATTGTTGGCGTTATTGCCCACGTCGGCGAGATAGAGGTTGCCTCGGTCGTCTTTGGCAATGTCTTCCCAGTCTTTGTTGACCAAAAGCGACAGCGGAAGTGTACGGAGTAACGCCCCTTTTGGGTCGATTTCATAAATTTCGGCGGGATTTCCACCGTCGTTGTGCGTCCAAAACGTTCCTTCTTTCTCACTCAACACCAGTCCCGAAGTTTCGTTAATTTGCGGTGGCAATTGCCCTATTTGCGTTACTTTGTGACGGGAATTTGCCCGTTTGAAGCCTTCTTTTCGCTTCTCATGGTGACAGTCGCACATGGCAACGCGCAACGTAAATGCGAGCCAAAATAGTTTTTGTAACATATTTTCTTTTTTGTCTAGCCGACGTAGGAGATATCAATATCCATCCTCGAGTTGCCTTTTGCCTCCTTCGGGCTGGTTATGAGCAACCCTTGACACAGTTATGATTTCAACGCCAAACGACAATAATGTCCCGCTAACCCAGCAAAACCAGCTACCAATCCTCCCACGAGGGTCACGGCGGCAAAAAGACTAGCGGCGTTTGGTAATTTGAAAATTTCGGCCACTTTTAGAGGAAATTCCCCTCCACTTGATATACTTTGAAATAAGGAGTATCCTAGCCACAGTGTTGCCACGGCGGCAAAAGCCATCCCAAATGCAGATTTAGCCGAAGGGGCTTTCCAAAAACAAAGTCCAAAACAAACCAGTGGCATCAACCACCAAGGGCCTAAAAATTGGGCAATGCCGCTTATGACAAGAATAAGAATGTATAGCATGAGTCGGAAAGTTTAGCGTTGTAATTTGACGGTTGATTTGATGCGAGGGTGTTGTTCGTCTTTTGACTTCAAAAACACTAACTCGTTGAGTTCACCTTTGGCCCATTTGTCCACCATGTTGTCGTAGTGGTGGCTGCCAGGGTTACCCGACTGCCCACCTGGGTACAAACCGTAGGCTTTGGGCCACGTTTTGTCGAGCTGTACCACCATTCGCCACGATGGGCCGTGGCCTGCTTCGGTTGTCGCGTTGACAATGCCAGGACCACCGCCGTTGATGACATCCATGCGTGAAAACGACTTGAACAACGGTACAAGGTGTTTGATGTCAGTGCCTTTTGCTGTGCCCCAAACCCACGTTTGTGGATTGTAGGGTCCGTATTTTACAGTAAGGGAGTCAATGGTAGCTTTGAAAGTAGTCGTAATAATGTCAGTGGCAGTTTCTACTTTATCGGTCGTTTTTACGTTATCAAACCACTTCGCATTAGGTTGTTTTTGGAGCATGGCCCACGTACGATCGCGAGTAGGTTGAGACATAGGTGCCTTTTCGTCTTGGGTTGGAAACTCATCTTCCCAAATTGCTAACCGAAGCTCTTTTACGAAACGCTCAAAAATGGTAGGTGCCACTTCGTTGGGGTCGTTACGTAAGTTCCACTTGGCCAATACGCCGTAAGCAGGTAAGGCTTTGACGCTGGGGTCTTTGTCCAAATACTTGAGTAATTCGGGCAGAATGCGGCGTGCTTCTACGTTGAAATTATCATTTTGGAGGAGACGTAAGCTGTCGGGGGTTGCTTTGGTCATGTTGCCCAAACGCTCATTGATACGGATACCCCGTTCGGCAGGCGCAAATTTCCACCCCAAATAATACGGATAGGAGGGGTCAGTAGGAAACTGGTTAGCTGAACTCACAAAACCACGCGTAGGATTTTTAACATAAGGCGTTTGTTCCACAGGAATCCACGCTTTCCACTCGTGCTCAGGGTTAGCGCCATCAAGCGCATATTTTCCTTGTTCTTTCCATTTCAACGGAAAATGCCCCGCTGAGGTAATAGCCACGTCGTTTTGGTTGCTCGCAAACACAACGTTGAAACCTGGAGCGGCTAGATAAGGTAAAATTTTACGGTAATCATCGTAATTTTTCCCGTGGTTGATGAGGTACAACGCTTTCACTGAATTTCCTGCCGCTACGGGTCCTACCCACGTAAGGGCATGACCCACAGGTAAATCGGGGAATAAAGGTTTTTGTCCTTGACCATAAAGAATGGGGCCGTGATGAGTATAAAGGACAGTGTCGCGGATGATTTCGGGCGAACCTTTTACCTTAAACTCATTGACCTTCGACGTCACAGGGCGCCAGTCGTTGCCATATTTGTATTCTTTGAAATTGTTGTCTTTGAACTGAATTTGGAACAAATCAAACACGTCTGAACCGACGTTGGTCATTCCCCAAGCAATGTCTTTATTGAACCCAATACCGATGCCAGGCCAACCAGGTACGCACACGCCATAGACGTTGACCGTGGGTGAAACCAACTGCATTTGGTACCAAATAGAAGGAAGACTTAGTCCTAAGTGGGGGTCGTTGGCGAGCAAGGGCAGCCCAGAAGCCGTACGCGAACCGTGAACCGCCCAGTTGTTAGAGCCAATTCCTGGGTTTTCTGCTTCGAGGTCGAGATTGGCGGCCATGCTTGCTTTCATGAGTTCGGGTACTTTGGGAACGGCAAGCGGCGTGAAATCCCATTTTGTGCCCGAAGGAATAATCGAAGATTCTTCTACGGGATAGTTAGGAAAGAGGTCGTTCATGGTTTCTTTGCCAAACTTTGCCAAAGCGTTGGCCATGCGGTAGTCATCTGAGCGCGCGTTCATGTCTTTACGCATCACCATTTCGACCAAGGCCGTTTTGAGCGGCGACCAAGCTTCGGGCGTGTAGCCAAGAATCTTATACTCAATGGCCAAATCTTTGTAGGAAACCTGCTGAATGTAAGCGTTGACCCCCGCCGAATAGGCATTCACAATGAGTTTAGAGGTAGGGTCTTGGGCAAATGATTGTTCCAATTTTTCGGCTCCTTCGGGCAGTTGGAGACGGCGGTTATAGCGGTCAAAATCAAGTGCCAAAGGGCCCATTACTTCGCTTAAACGCCCTGCCGCTACGCGACTGTAAAAGTCCATTTGCCAAAGACGGTCGCGGGCAATGATGAAACCTTGGGCGAAATACAAATCTTCGTCGTTGTCAGCAAAGATATGCGGGACTCCGTTGTCGTCGTATTTGACCGTAACTTCGCCCTTGAGCCCTTGAAGTTGAATATCGGCTGGGGGTTGTTTATCGGGCGACTCCGCATTTTGCCAAAAACCCGTAAACGGACTAAAAAAAGGCCCCAAAGCAGGAGCAGGCCCAAGCGGACGGCTAAAAATGTACGTCAATCCACCAGCTACTAGTAGACTCAACAACGCACGAAGGTATTTCATTGAGGAATGTTAAAAAGATATTGGTATTTTGTTGATAAAAAAATAGACTAATTCGGGTGCAAGTTAGTGTTTTTTATCAAATATTGGCCAGTCGAGGGGCGCACGGTCCTCGGCTTCTCCCAATAAATACCCAAAAGGTTTAAGGGCATCGACCGAATCAAAAACAACTTTGACAATGGCCGTGACGGGAAGTGCCAAAATCAGGCCTGAAACGCCCCAAAGCTGTCCCCCAAAAATTAAGACAATCATAGATGCAAGCGGGTTGACACTCACTTTTGAGCCGACGATATAAGGCGTAATAAAATTTCCCTCCAGTACTTGAATCACTCCAAAAACGGCCAATACTCCGAGTGAATACATGGGCGAATCGAGCGCAACCAAGGCCATCAAGGCTGGTAAAATAGAGCCTATCAACAAACCAATGTAGGGAATGAGCAGTAAACAAGACGCAAAAAAACCGAAGAAAACTGCATGGGGAACGCCCAGGAGCAGCAAGCCCGCGGAATTGAGCACCCCCACAATCAGAATCACCGATACGAGCCCTACAAGGTAGCCTTGTACAACCTCGTAAATCCGCCGAATGGCCTGATCGACGCGTCGTTTGTGGCGGCTATCAAACAATTTGTAGAAAAACTGACGGAAGAAATCGCGGTAAAGCAAGAAGAAAAATACGAATAAAGGAACAAGTGTGGCCGAGGCCAGTGTCCCCGTGGTAGTAGCAACGGCACCTGTTAAAACGGAAGCACTATTTTTGAGTGCTTCGGTAAGGTATTTACGGCCTTCTGTGATTTGTTTACGGCGACTCATGCCAAAATTGTCCCGTAAAAAATCTTGCCCTTGGTCAATCCAGAAATTGGCTTTTTTCTCCAAACGTGGAAGTTCTTCTCCAAAACTGATGATTTGAATGGAAGCTAGATAAATCAATCCTACCAAAACGGCGAAAAAGATGATTTGGGCAATGGTAATGGCCAACAACCGAGGGAAACGCCAACGTTCTAAAAAAGCACAAATGGGGTACAGTAGCACCGAAAATAACACCGAAAAAGTGAGAGGTACGATGGTTTCACGGAGTACATACAAAATATAAACAATAAGGACCGATGAAAGAAGCCAGCCAGCGAGTCGAAGAGAAAATGGAAATGATTTTTGCATGGTTAGACCGAACCTTTTAGAGTAATTTTATAGATTTTTGGAGAGGATTGGGGTTGAAACGGTAAATTCGCTCAAATCTACGTATTTTAGAGGGGAAATGGTAAGAGGGCGGAAGCAGTTAGTATGAATAAGAACCCGAAGCAAGAACAAAAGATATGAGGCAAAAGATAAGAAGTAAAGGGCAAAAAGCAAACGTGCAAAGGGTTACTCACAACCCGCCCAAAGCAGAAATTCTCAGCCTCAACTAACGAAAAATCCCCGAGTCCTCTCTCAAGGACTCGGGGATTTTATTTATACAGGATTGTTTGTCAACTCCTCATCACTTATCTCATCACTCCTCTAGTAATACCTCGGACTTCCCAACGGAAGGGCACTGATAATCGTAATCGACGTGATATCTGGATTGAAAGGTGTTGTCAGGGTATGCTCAATTTCAAGTTTGATATAGCGGAAAGAAACACCAATTTTTGGCGCTACCGTGATAAAGGCATCTTGGTTTTTTCGGCGGAACGTAAAACGGCTCTCGATCAGCAAGTCTTTGGCCTCTAACTTACCAATGTAAGATACCCCTGCGCCTAGCCCCAAATAAAAGCGTGGTTTCCAAGGTCGTTCCAAAATCCGATATGGCGACGACAGGTAGTAATCGGCATACAATAGCCCAAACGACGTGAATTTTTGTTGAATTAGGCTATTTGTTTCCATATCTTCAAACGAAGGTCGGAAAAAACCTCCCAATTTGAGCCCAATATTAAAACGGTTTGAAGCCATATAATACGGAGACAAAAAAACCTGCCATGTGGGGGCGGTTTTGGGAAGAAAAAGGGGCTTAAAGTCGTAAGAACCACCTGCTTTTAACAAACCAGGCCCCACGCCTACATTCATCCAAAAACGGCGATCATCCTCGTCAATTTTTACAAAACGCTGAGCATACAACTGCACCTCCACAAATAGGCTCAACAGCGCAACGGTATATATTTTTTTCATGTATGTTTTCTTTGTTATACTCAGGGTCAGAGCAATAAGCATACCAGTTTTTTACATAAATAGGTAGCGTTTTCCCGAATCGTTTTCGTTAATTTTCGCGTATATTTGCCTGAGAAACTATCGAAAACTGACCAAGAGTATGTTTTTTTAATCCACAAAACAGTTTGTACGATGCTCGTAACGAGCATCGCTTTTCATCCCAAGAAAGAACGACCTATTTTGTAAGCTGCCAAGGCGACTGGTATTGTAAACCTCAAAAAGAAGTAAGCGTCATGGTTGAGGTAAAATAGGTTCTTTTGTACAACTTTGTGGTTCCATTCACCCAATTATGATTTGCATGGCCCCATTTCTACGCGAGCTCCGTTATTCCATTGTTTCATCAATCGGCGCTTTTTGGTTATTTCTTCTTGTAAGTTTTTGTTTATCTAATGCACTTTTTGCCCAAAAAATCATCCGAGGCCCTTACCTCCAAATGGGGTCTTCGACGGGTATAGTCGTTCGATGGCGGACGGATGTAGCCGTGGTAAGTAAGCTTACGTATGGAAACGCTCCTTCGCAAAAAATACAAAGCATCAGCCGCGATGTTCCTACGACTGAGCACGAAGTTAACATTACGGGACTTACCCCCAACACCGTCTATTATTACGGAATTCAGGTCAATGGCACTACCTACGAAGGAGACTCGTATTATTTCAAAACGGCACCGCCCACGGGTAGTAAACAAAAAGTGAGAATTTGGGCTTTAGGAGATGCGGGCGACGGCTCGCCCAATCAGCGGGAAGTTCGAGATGCCTACCTGAAACGCATCCAAAACGATAATCGTCAAACCGATGCGGTTTTGTTTCTTGGAGACAATGCCTACGCCATCGGTACTGATGAAGAATACCAAAACAACTTCTTCAATATTTATCAAGACCATTTCTTCAAAAACAACGTCATTTGGGCCATTCCTGGCAACCATGAATACTATTCGGGAGCGCAAAACCGCCGTGAGGTTGCTTATTTTCAAATTTTCTCCCAACCCCAAAACGGCGAGTCGGGAGGGGTTCCATCGGGGTCAGAAATGAATTATTCGTTTGACTACGGTAATGTGCACGTAGTGGCCTTAGATTCTTACGGTATTGAGCATGACAAATATCGGTTGTACGATACACTCAGTCCTCAAGTCGAATGGCTCAAAAAAGACTTAGCAGCCAATCGCCTTCCGTGGACAATTGTGATGTTCCACCATCCACCTTACACCAAAAATTCGCACGATTCGGATACCGAAATTGAATTGGTTCGTATTCGTGAAAATCTCAATCCCATTCTAGAGCGATACAAAGTCGACCTAGTACTGAGTGGTCATAGTCATTTGTACGAACGCTCGCGGCCTATGCGAAGTCATACGGGGTTTGCTCCCACTTTCAACGAAACCGCTCATTTGACCAGTACTTCGTCGGGAAAATACGACAACAGCCCCAATTCGTGTGCATACATCAAAAACGGCGGTGACGAAGGCGTTATTTACGTAGTGGCAGGCTCCTCGGGGCGAAACAACGGGCTCGATGGCCCCGCCCATCCTGCCATGCCTTTTAAAAATTTCCAAAACGGAGGTTCGGTCGTCATCGAAGTAGAGGACAATCGCCTCAATTTCGAATGGCTTTGCAACGATGGCATAGTGCGTGACCAGTTTACGATTTTCAAAAACGTCAATAAAACGTCCCAACTCAACGCTCGCCACGGGGAAATCGTGACGCTAACACCGTCGTGGAAAGGCCCTGCAACCTGGTCTAACGGTAGCAACCAGCCCACGCTTGCCTTTACTCTGACAAGCGATACCACCCTCACTGTCCGCGATGACGCGGGTTGTTTATTAGACCGTTTTGTAGTTTCAGTCAATGAAAAGCCTACTCTCTCCTTCGATAAACCACTGGCCAATGGTTGTGCTGGAGAGGCTCTTTCTATTCCCTTTTCTGTAACCAACACCGACCGAAATCGCTGGAAATACACCCTGCAATTGTCTGACAACCAAGGCGATTTTTTTCAGCCCATCACACTTTCCACCGAAAGCAACAACGCGTTTTCGGCTACTTTACCCACTTCACTTCCTTCGGGCGACAACTACCGTTTGCGCATTGTGGCCAACGTCGCAGGGATTGCCCCTGTTGTATCCGCAGGTTTTCGTATTCAGCAACAAC
This sequence comes from Runella sp., assembly GCA_023254175.1. GTDB lineage: Bacteria > Bacteroidota > Bacteroidia > Cytophagales > Spirosomataceae > Runella. Next base: position 41,577 of record JALQYJ010000014.1, read on the forward strand.
CCACGGCTATGTTGAGCGGGGCGGCGACCATTGAGGCAGGTCAAAGCACCCCACTTACGCTCCAATTTTCGGGTTCGGGGCCGTGGACGTACCAGCTTTCCAACAATGCCTCAGCTACTACTTCCAGTAACCCATTTACGTTCAGCATTTCACCTCTTACGACCACCGTTTATACCATCACCTCCGTAAGCAACGCCTGTGGAACAGGTGTTACCAGTGGAAGTGTACGCGTGGAAGTAACTCCCAAAATTACTACCCAAATACCTACGGGTACGACACTTTGCAACGAATCGGTGTTCGATTTGCCTTTTACCGTCACAGGAGGGTTTGATACGGGTATTGGCTTTGAGGCGCAATTATCGGACAAAGAAGGAAATTTTGACAACAGCCGTATTGTTGGAACGGCTTCCCAAAGCCCCATAAAAGTGACTTTTCCTAGCACTCTTGAATTGAGTAATAACTACCGATTGCGCGTTAGACCTACCCAAAACGCCAAAGCGATTCTCACCGCTAGTGACACTTTTTCCCTCAAACAACGTGCCAACGCAATCCTCAGCGGCGACACTACGATTGCGTTTGGAGGAGAAGCTAAGCTAAAATTAAGCGTTCAAGGTACGTTTCCCGTGAATTATGTTCTTTCAGACAATAGTTCGGCTATTGTCTCCATCAACGCTAATAACATCTACGTAAAGCCAGCGTTAGAAACCACCTATACTCTCCAATCCATAACAAACGTATGCGGAAATGGCAACACGAGTGGTAGTGCGCGAGTAATTGTACTTTTGACGGCTATTGAGCCTATTTCTGATGAAAATATACGGGTGAGCCCCAATCCTACGCATGAAAAGCTGACGATTGAATCCAAAATTTTTGCTCAAAAATCAGGCGATTGGCAACTGTTAGACACTCAAGGGAAAATGGTCAGAAAAGGCCATTTCCGAAAAGAACCATTACAGGGAATGGAGCTTTCGTTAGAAGATGTTCCTTCGGGTACGTATTTGTTACATTTTGTGGTAGATGGGCAAACGATAATTCGTAAAGTTGTTAAACAGTAAGAAGGAGTATCGAACAGCTAACTATCAGCACTTTAGCTTTGCCTTGTGACGGCGAAGTTTGGTCACGTCCAAATAATGAAGAAAAGTATCAATCACTTCTAAATCTGCCTCAGCCCAATCAAGTTTGTGTATTTCTTCGAGGCGAATCCATTTGTATTGTTGATGCTCGGTTAGGACAATCGGTGAAGTCAACATCCGACACACATATGGGACAAGGCAAATGATACGATTTGGGTCTTCTTTATAGGTGGGGTCAAGGCGTACTCCTACTTCAATCTCCACGCTCAACTCTTCCATAATTTCACGGTGTAAGGCTTCGATTTCTGTTTCGCCTTCATCGACTTTTCCGCCAGGAAACTCCCATTTTAAAGCCAGCGACATTCCTTCCTTGCGCTGAGCCGAAAAAACGTAACCGTCTTTTTCGAAGATTGCACAGGGAACTACCACAATTTTTTTTGAATTTTCTGGTGGGATTGCCATAAAAAGCCGCTTTTTTATACAAAGTTAGTACGGAAAATCGTTTCAAACCGCTTTTTTTATCAAACGGCCACACGGTTAACAAATATTTTATAGTTTGCATCCCCGAAGCTTCCTTATTTTTAAGGATAAATCACCTTTTTTTGTATTACCACCGTATCTCCAAACCTTAAACATTATAATCTTAATTCAAACCCATGTTTACCGAAAAAGACCTCGCCCAAATTGAAAAACAGGGCATTTCGCTTGAAACTATCAAAGAGCAAATTTCTCATTTTGAAACAGGTTTTCCTTTTTTAAAAGTTCTCAAGGCCGCTACCGTAGGTGATGGAATCGTACGCGTGAGCGAAGAAGAAAGCACCGTCCTCGTCGACGAATTTGACGCACAGGCCAAAAACGTTTCGCTGTTGAAGTTTGTCCCAGCTTCGGGAGCTGCCACGCGGATGTTTAAATCGCTTTTTGCCTTCAAAGACGAAGGTAAAAGTGATAAGTCTATCCCAGAATTTAGCGAGCGTATTCGTGACTTTGCCTTTTTTGAAGACCTCAAAGCAGCTATGGCCAACAATGATAGCGACATTGAAAGTGCCATTGCTGACGGCAACTACCAACAACTCGCCGATTACTTATTGAGTGGGAAAGGGCTAGATTACGGCAACCTTCCTAAAGGTTTGTTAAAATTTCACAACTACGATGAAGGCGCCCGCACGCCCGTAGAAGAGCATCTAGTAGAAGGTGCCAACTACGCCAATGCCAATGGAATAGTACGCCTGCATTTTACTGTATCGCCTGAGCACCGTAGCCGCTTCGAAGCACTGATTGAGGCCGTAAAACCTGCTTTTGAAGCACAATACAACGTTACTTACGAAGTGAGTTTCTCGGAGCAAAAACCCTCTACCGATACCATTTCGGTGAACATTGACAACACACCTTTCCGCAATGCCGACGATAGCTTGTTGTTCCGTCCTGCGGGGCACGGAGCGCTTTTGGCCAACCTAAACGACCAAGACGGTGACGTGGTTTTCATCAAAAACATTGATAACGTCGTGCCTGATACCCTCAAAGAAACCACCTTCATTTATAAGAAAGTCCTTGGGGCATTGTTGTTGAAATACCGCCAACAAATTTTTGATTTCTTGGCCCGCATCGAAGCAGGCGAAAACAGCGATGCCCTAATCAGCGAACTGTCGGAGTTTTACGAAAAAACAATGTTTACGCAACCTACCAGCGATTTCTGGACGCTTTCGAACACCGAAAAACTCGCTTATTTTGCCATGAAGCTCGACCGTCCTGTACGTTTGTGCGGAATGGTAAAAAATGTGGGAGAGCCTGGTGGTGGCCCTTTCTGGGCCGCCAATCCCGATGGTACGACCTCGCTTCAAGTAGTAGAATCGGCGCAAATCGATATGGGCGATGCCGCTCAAAAGGCGCTCTTCGACACTGCAACGCACTTCAACCCGGTTGATTTGGTATGCTCGCTTCGTGGATACAAGGGCAAGAAATTCGACTTGATGCAATTCCGGGATTCAAATACGGGTTTTATTACCCAAAAATCAAAAGACGGAAAAGACCTCAAAGCTCAAGAACTTCCAGGGCTTTGGAACGGCTCGATGTCTGACTGGAATACGGTATTTGTGGAAGTGCCGCTCATTACCTTCAACCCCGTCAAAACCGTCAACGATTTGCTACGTAAAGAGCATCAAGCGTAAGGTTTTGCTCTCCTTTTTTAGCCCCCTTCTGAACAGTTTTCTGCATCAGGGAGGGGTACTTTTTTTGTTATTGTTTCAACAGTTTACGTTCAATCCATTTATCCCCTACTTTTATTCGAAGGAAATACCGTCCAAGTGGCAAGGTTTGGGTATTAATTTCGTCTCGGTATTCGCCTACAGCCCACTGACAGCTTTGGTACAAACGCCCTTGTGTGTCAACAAGTTGCCACTCGGTCGCAGTAGGAATGTCGATAGTTAGCCGTAGTCGGTCAGTCAATGGATTAGGCCCTACAATAATTTTTTCGTACTCTTCTTCCATCCCCGTAATCAACACATTGGCTGTCACGCTACCCGATACCGTACCCGTTCCGCACGGGTTACTCACCGAAGTAAGGGTGTAAGTCGTTGGTAAAGTTGGGGTGACAGTAACCAAAACGGGGGTTTCGTTCGTTGTACCTGTCGTATTATCCGACATAGTGTAGGTCCAAGGGGCATTGCCCGTAAACTGAATCACCAGCAATAGTTCATCCCCGGGCTTGAGCGGTGTTGCTATGCCCCCACTCAGGGCAGCCGTAGGGCGGCGTCCAAGTAAAAAAGGCGAAGAAGGCGAAGAAGTAATGTCAGCGCTACCTACAACAACCACACGTATACGGTACCCACTGCCATTAGGAATCACAGGCATAGTAGCGGCAATCGGGCTACGAATTCCTGTACCGATAGCGATAGGATTGAAAAAATTGCCTAGACTGTCTGATAATTGCGCTTGAAATACGGTATTGATAGGTAATGTACCACCACCAATTGAAAATTTCACTTCAAAATCCTTACCGCTACAAACTCCTGAAGTACTGTTTTCAGTAATCACTCTCGGAATCACTTTCACCGTCGCGCTTCCTGTTACTGTACCTTCTCCGCACGAATTCCGAACCGAAGTGAGTTGATAAACCGTTGTTTGTGTAGGTCTTACAGCTACTTGGGCAAGGTTGTCACTTGAGATTGCAGAAGTCCCGTCTGATAGTATCAGCGACCAGGGTCCATCACCCGTTAATGTCACTGGCAAGGTAGTGGACTCCCCAAAGTTGACCGAAGCAGTTCCCGACAAAGTAGCTGTCGGACGAACTTTAATGGTAAAAGCGGCACTGCTAATTGATGATGAAGTAGCACTTGCCACCACACGCAAACGATATCCAGCCCCAAAAGCCACGTTGGTGGGAATAGAAATCGTAATAGGGTTATTCATACTTACAGCAAGCGTGCGCGGAGCAGTAAAAGCACCTGTGGCATCCGAAAGTTGCGCAGTATATGCTACCGCACTCTCGAAAGCCCCAGTCACAACAAAGGGTAAATTAATCACACTTCCCACACAAACAGCGTCCAAAGCCACATCGGCAACACTGACACGTGGGGTTACTTTCACTTGAGCCGTGCTGGTAGGTACAGGGCCTGTTCCGCAGCTATTTTGCACCGATTTGAGCGAATACGTCGTCGTCGTTGTTGGGCTTACTGTGACTTGGGTAGGGGTTGTACTAACGGTTCCTGTTTGGTCATTCGATAAAACATAAGTCCAAGGCCCTTCGCCCGTAAACCCAATGGTTAATTTCGTACTTTCTCCTACCCCAATGGTCGTACTACCACTCAAAGTAGCCGTAGGGAGCGCTTTTATCGCAAAAACTCCACTACTTACGGGTGCTGAGGCCGAACTTGCTACTACCCTCACTTTATAGTTTTTTCCTGCCAACGACGTCGTCGGGAATGTTACTTGAACAGGGCTAGCACTACCTGTTCCAATGGTAACAGGGTTGGTAAAACTTCCCGTTGAGTCTGACAATTGAGCTGTATAGGTAATAGCTCCCGTCGCTTCAAAAGTACCTATCGAAGAAAACGCCACCGTGGCCGTCGAACCAGCACATACGGTAGTAGACACAAAAGAAGTTGTAATCACTGGCAATACTCGAACCCGTGCACTGCCCGATACGGTTCCTGCTCCACAGATATTGCTTACGGATTGGAGTGCGTAGGTAGTAGTAACAACAGGCTGAACAATTCCTTTGAGAGGATTCGTTAGGGTTGTCCCCGTATTGGTATTGGTACTCGTAAAGGTGTATGTCCAAGGGCCATTTCCAGTAAAAGCAACCGTGAGCGTGGCCGTACCGCCGTAATTGATGGTGGTATCTCCCGAAAGTACGGCCGTAGGGCGTCGAAGCAACGTAAAAATAGCCGTCGGGGTCGATGTCACCCCTGTTGTATCAGCAACTACTCGCAAACGATACTCCCCCGCAAGGGTCGTCGCTGGGAGGACAACCGACACAGGGCTCGCAGTCCCTGAACCTAGAACTATTGGGCTCGTAAACGTCCCGCCTGAACCCGACAATTGAACGGTATAGGTACGTTTGGTGGGGTTGGGCATATTGGACGTAGTAAACACGACAGGCACAGTAATGCCCGCACAAGCAGTTCCACCACTCACATTTGTTGTGGTAATCGTTGGACTTTGAGCCCACGCATTTACCGCCAAAAACAATAGAATCCCGATTTTTTCAAACAATCTCATAAAGCGCAAGTCTATTAATTGTCTTATGCTAAAATTATGACATAGCTACACAACAATACCTTCTCTTTGTAGTTTTCTATCAAGCAAATATACAAGACCTTAAGCGAGAAATTTGTATTTTCGCCCCAATTATGAAAAGTCATGTCCATTCGGATAAAAAACCTTACTAAACTATACGGCCTCCAAAAAGCCGTCAATGATATTAGCTTCGAAGTGAAGCCAGGGGAAATTATGGGGTTTTTAGGCCCCAACGGGGCAGGGAAATCAACCACAATGAAAATAACAACGGGCTACTTAAACGCAACCAGCGGAAGCGTAGATATATGTGGATTCGACGTGGCCAGCCAATCCATGGAGGTGCGGCGGTCGATAGGTTATTTGCCTGAGCACAACCCCCTTTATACGGATATGTACATCAAGGAGTTTTTGCGATTTGTTGGGGCTTTGTATGGCCTTAAAAGTGATAAACTCAGCCAACGAGTGGGCGAAATGGTGGAAATATGTGGCTTAGGGCTAGAGCAAAACAAAAAAATTGGACAATTGTCCAAAGGGTACCGTCAGCGCGTCGGATTAGCACAAGCCCTGATTCACAACCCTCCTGTGCTTATTTTGGACGAAGCAACCACGGGCTTAGACCCCAACCAAATTCTTGAAATTCGTACGCTCATCAAAACGGCTGGTAAAGAAAAAACGGTTCTTTTTTCTTCGCACATTATGCAAGAAGTAGAAGCCATTTGCGACCGTGCCGTCATCATCAATCGTGGACAAGTAGTCGCCGACCGCTCACTTTCAGACTTCCGCAGTGGAGGCAAATCCTTGGAAGAAGTGTTCCACGAACTCACTACGCAATAGCCTTTCGTTTTTTTCGTTTTTGCAACAGAACCATTCTCTTGAACGTAATCTCTTTAGAACGTTTTTTATATCTGAAACTATGAGAAAATCATTTTTGGCGTTGGTAGTGGCTTCCTTATGGACATTTGACGCCGCCGCCCAAACCGCCAACCCTGACGCTCCGCCGCCGCCAGTACGCCCCAATGATGGGCCCATTAAAGTACTGGATGCTCCACCACGCAAGCAAGAAGACCAACGGCCTCCTTCGGCTTTAGACCGACTTCGGTTGGGAGGTAGCATTGGACCGCTTTCGTTTGGTACTGTAACTAGCATTGGCGTTTCGCCCGTAGCGGGTTATCAAGTGACTAATCGCCTTTCGCTAGGGGGAGGATTTACGTACCAATATACTCAACTTCGCTATTCATCGACTTCTAAAAGTAGCTACGATAATTACGGCGGGCGCGTATTTGGGATGTTTAATGTCTATGAAAGTATCAACTTAAACGCTGAGTACGAATCGCTAAACGTGCAGTACCGCGATCATAACGCCAGTGGCGTACGTCGCCGTACGTGGATAAATTCGGCCATGGTGGGGGCTTCTTATTCTACCCCCGTTGGTGGGCGCTTTGTTCGTGCATTTAACCTCATGTTGTTGTACAATTTGAGTTACAACAATTTGGTAAACCCTTCGTATCCAGCCGAAAACATTTATCCTACGTCCAGTCCATTGGTGATTCGGGCAGTATTATTTTAATGTTTTTGAACGTCGAGGGTAACGTGCAGAGTCTACTTTTTATTCGATATTCTGCACTTTACCCTTGACCTTTACTCTTTCACAGTATTAAACTGCGTAAGGCGATGCCCCATTTTATCGCGTTTTGTTTTTAAATACCCTTCATTGTGCTCATTAGCAGGCATTTCGATGGGTACACAATCAATGATTTCCAGTCCGTAGCCTATCAATCCCGCGCGTTTTTTAGGGTTATTTGAAATGAGTTTGATTTTGCGTAATCCCAAATCACGCAAAATTTGCGCTCCTACGCCATAGTCGCGCTCGTCCATTTTGAAACCAAGAGCAAGATTAGCATCGACCGTATCTAACCCGTTTTCCTGTAGCTTATAGGCTTTCAGTTTATTGATAAGCCCAATACCCCGCCCTTCTTGATTCATGTACACGACCACGCCTTTGCCTGCACGCTCCACCATTTCCATCGACGCGTGCAATTGCGGCCCACAATCGCAACGGCATGAACCAAAAATATCACCCGTCACGCACGATGAATGTACGCGAACTAATACCGGTTCATCTTTTTCCCACGAACCTTTAATAAGGGCTAAGTGCAACTCGTCGGTATGAATTTGGCGGAAGGCAATCATATCAAAATGCCCCCACTCGGTTGGCATATCAACGGCGATTTCGCGCTTGATAAGTGTCTCTTTTTGAAGGCGATACTCAATCAAATCTTTGATAGATACTAACTTCATATCAAACTTATCGGCCAATTCGCGAAGTTGTGGCAAACGCGCCATCGTACCGTCTTCGTTCAAAATCTCAATGAGCACCCCTGCAGGCTTTAATCCTGCCAAACGCGCAAAATCAATGGCAGCTTCGGTATGCCCCGTCCGGCGAAGTACGCCTCCCGGCATGGCTCGGAGTGGGAAAATATGCCCAGGGCGGCCTAGTTCTTCAGGTCGAATGTTAGGATCCACCAAGGCTTGAATGGTTTTGGAGCGGTCAGCGGCGGAAATACCTGTTGTACAGCCGTGTCCCAACAAATCAACCGAAACCGTAAACGGCGTCTCGTGCGTAGAAGTGTTGTCTCCCACCATCATTTTGAGACCCAATTCCTCGCAACGCTCCACGGTAAGCGGGGCACACATCAGTCCTCGCCCTTCTTTTACCATAAAGTTCACCATTTCGGGGGTAGTCATTTCGGCCGCACAAATAAAGTCTCCTTCGTTTTCGCGGTCTTCATCATCTACCACAATGATGATTTTTCCTACCCGAATGTCTTCAATTGCCGATTCAATGGTATCGAGCTTGATGGAATTGGTATTATTATTGCTATCCATGTATCAATTAAAAATAGTTTGCCAAAAACAACGTTTTATGTTTACGATTAAGTGTTGTACGTATTATTCTTTTTGTGGTAAGTTTTTTAGTAAAACAACCTTCCGCAAAGATACGTTCTTTGGGGAGAAGGAAATCGGAAATCATAAATCTATGAAATCATCTCTTGTACTTTTTTTCTTGTTGGTAAGCACTAGCATATGGGGGCAAGATTGGTGCGACCCTACCAAACGTCCAAGTAGCAGCCAGTTAAAAGACGGGGGGAGTTTCACCATTAAAGGTACTGTTGCGGGTTCTAGCTCGGGTTGTATACCTCTTGCTATCAACGTAGAAAGTTCTGACAGTGCTCCATTTTATATTTTTGATTACAAGGGAGGCCCACCTAATATTAATAGCAATACAAAAAGCTATCTCTATACAAAGATTGGTCGCTACGTAATTATGCAGTTATCACAGGGCAGTAATGGTAGTCTCATCAAATGTCAAATGATTGAGGCCTTTGCCGCTCCCAATTTTAAGATTCAAACTTGCAGTGGGCGCAAAGTTCAAGTAACCGTCGCCGACGACTCTACAACCAAGGGCTACAATTCGTTCATTGTCAACTTTGGTGTAGGTATCAAAAACGACACCCTCACCAAAGCCAACCCTACCACTTCCTACGTTTATCCCTCTACAACCAATACCGCTACAGTGTCCGTTATAGGCGTTACGACGGGAGGTACTTTATTAAGTAATTGTAAAAAAGATACGACCTTTATTCTAAATTCGACCAATTTATCAAATATCTCCATACGCAAAGTCACTACTCGCCCCGATAGTGCTGTGGATATATTGGTAAAAAGCTCGGCAGGTATAAAAGCAGATGTTCAGATAGATGAAGATGCTACGGGAACGTTTAAAAATACGGGACAAACAGCCACGACCACTGATACCACAACCATCACGATACGGAACATCAATACGGCTCAAAAACAATATTGCTTTCGTTTGAGTGCCAACGACGGCTGCAATAATACATCCACTACCTCCAACGTAGTATGCGCTACTCACCTCGAAGTCAAAGCGGAAGACCAACAAAACGTACTGAATTGGAAAGAATACCCGCAAGCGTCTAATTTCCAAAACTATCGTATCAATCTTAATGGTGCACCTAGACCTTTCATCCTTAATCGTACCACAACGACACAACCCGACCCCAATGTTACTTGCGGAAACCAATATTGTTATCAAATAATCGTCTCTCTTGCGGGGGGGGCGGAGTCTGTATCTCAGTTACGTTGTGTAAAGGCCATTTCGAATGTCATTCCAGATAAAATCACGAGTGCCGTAGCCTCTGTGCTAGAAGACGAACAAAAAGTGGAAGTACGGGTCAATCCACCCGCCGTAGGAAGTAGCCCTGTTAAATTTAAGACCATCTTTACGAGAGCCGACAACGGGAGCAATGATTATAAAGAGGTCGCAATCGTTGATAACGGCATATCTTTCATTGACCCCAACACCAACCCTAATACCCAATCGTACTGCTACAAGATTCAATACGAAAACAGCTGTGGTAAGCGTTCTGAGCCAAGTGAACCTGTTTGTTCTATTCATGTGTATTCTAGGAATGCGTCAACCATTGACTGGACGCCCGAATCCCCCTTTTTGGTTCCTGTGCGTTCATATAGCCTTGAAATAATTGATGAAAATGGCGACCCTAAAGCTCAATTTAATTTGGGCGGCAATACAACCTTTGACCCAAGCGCTTCTAACCCCGACCAACAGCTCTTCAAATACCGAATCTTAGCTTATCCTGAAGGTAGCGCAGGTACCTTGAGCTATTCCAACTACTTTGTTTTTGTCAAAGGGTCGCTTGTTTTCATCCCTGATGCTTTTTCACCCAATAAAGACGCTATCAATGACCTTTTTGCTGTGCGAGGGCAGTTTATAGAAACATCTAGGCTTATTGTGTATAACCGCTGGGGGCAGCCCATTTTTGAGTCAGACGATGCCATCAAAAAAGGCTGGGACGGCCAATTAAACGGCCAAATTGCCCCCGAAGGATCGTACGTGTATCGGGTCGAAATAAAAGATTTTCTTGGCAAAAACTTTGTCAAAGTAGGCATTTTCTTACTTACACGCTAGGGCTCGATACCGCTGTTCAAAATCGTTTTTAGGTGGTATTGAACCCTTCTCCCTAACATACCTCCACCAAAGAGAGACTATGCACATGCATCATGCCTTGGCACGTCTTGCGTTCATCGGGAGTAAGAAGTTTTACAAAAGCCCTCATCCTCTTGCAACGTACCTATCCCTTTTCACGTAAACTTCATTGACACCGATACCTCTAGGCTCATCCTCTAATATCTCTATGAAAATGATTCGTTTCACACTTTTTGTGGCATTTATGGCTTTTTTGGTTACCTCCTGCAAAGACAAAGTGCAAGAAGTAGCCCCAAGTAATGGTACTGCCAAAACCGCCAATCCCGACTGGAGCGCCGAGTCACACAGCGGTGATGGCAGTCCAAATTATGACATTGTATTTCCTCAAAGTCAAGTCAATACGCTCGAAATTACGATGACGGCCTCCGACTGGACTGCTATCAAAACCGACATGCAAACCCTCACAGGTACTGCTTTTGGGACACGTAAGAGTGGTACACAAGGCGGTGCACCTGGTGCAGGAAATCCCCCCAACGGAGGTGTACCACCAGGGGGTGGCAATGGAGGTGGCCTCGATCTCATTGGGGGCGACCCAATTTATGTAGCAACTACCCTAAAATTCAAGGGGAAAACCTGGAACAAGGTAGGGTTTCGCCTCAAAGGCAACTCCAGCCTTTCGTCGACCTGGGGAGCAGGTATTTACAAACTTCCTTTTCGGTTAAAATTTGATGAATTTGAAGATAAATACCCCGAAATTAACGACCAACGTTTATACGGCTTCAAGGAACTCTCGATGTCGCCCGCATTTTCAGACAACTCACTGATTCGAGAAAAAGTAGTAGCTGATATTTTCCGAATGGGCGGAGTAGCCGCAGCCCGAACGGCGTTTTATAAAGTATATATCGACTTCGGCGAAGGCGCCAAGTACTGTGGGGTCTATACCATGGTAGAAATCATTGACGATACGATGGTAAAAGACCAGTTTGGAGAAAAGAAGGGGAATATTTACAAGCCTGAATCGACCTTTCAGACGTTTGTTCAATCAAAATTTGAAAAGAAAAACAACGAAACTGCGGCAGATTACAGCGATGTTCAGGCGTTTGTCACGGCACTCAACAGCACCGACCGCACGACCAATGCTGCTCAATGGCGCGCCAACCTCGAAAAAACCTTCAACGTCGACAAGTACCTAAAGTATTTAGCCATCAACAACACCATCGTCAATTGGGATTCGTACGGAGCGATGGCGCACAATTATTACCTGTATAATTCACCTACCAACAAATTGACGTGGATTCCGTGGGATCACAATATGTCGATGACCAGCTCGGCAACGGGAGGCGGCCCGGGTCGTTCGGCCGTATCGTTGGCCATGACCGAAGTAGGTACGGGCTGGCCGCTTATTAGTAACGTTGCTGCCGACCCCGTTTATTACGCCAAGTACAAACAGTATGTGCGTTCGTTTGCAGATAATGTTTTCACCAATGCTAAAATGAACGAATTGTTTGAAAAATACACGACGCTGATTACTCCGTACGTGACTGGCACCGAAAAAGAAGTTTCACCTTACACCAATCTCACAAGTACTGCCGCATTTACGTCATCATTGGCAGAGCTAAAGCAACACGTTACTACTCGAAACCAAGCTGTTAATAATTTTCTCAAATGACAGCAAAGGTAAACGCATTCAAACTAAAAAATACCGCTACGACGATTGATGAGCTGTTTGCCTACATCAGACAACAAGCTGCTGATTTTGAGCCCATTTCACTAGACAAAATGGACAGTGTAAAGCTCCTGAACCGTACCGATGCTAAGTTTTTGATTCCGTTGGAAATATTTTCGGTTATCCTGACCGATTTACTTCCTCACTACCGTATCTTGGAGGTAAATGGCTTGCGATTGGCCGACTACGAAACGCTATATTTTGATACCAAATCGTTGCAGCTTTACCACGAACATCAGTCGGGCAGGTTGAATCGCTACAAAATCCGTCAGCGCAATTATGTACAATCTAACCTCATTTTTACAGAGGTGAAATTTAAGAACAACAAAGGGCGGACGATTAAGACGCGGGTTCGACAGCAAGTGCTACCAGGGGAAATGATGGACGACCACGTTTGTAATTTTTTACAATGCCAAACCCCTTTTAAAGTTACTGATTTACAACCTGTTTTGTGGGTAGACTATACCCGCTTGACTCTGGTGAGCACAACCACCGCCGAGCGGCTAACCCTCGACTTGAATCTAACTTTTCGCAACGATAAAATGAGCAAAAATTACGCTCCCGTAGTTATAGCTGAGGTCAAACAAGAATCACTGAAACACTCTTTTTTCTTAGATTTAATGAAAAAATACAAGCTTCGGGAGGGCTCGATTAGCAAATACTGCTTGGGTATTATTAGTCTTTATCACCACGTAAAATACAATCGTTTTAAATTAAAACTCAATCATTTACACAAAATAGCGTATGCTTTTTCTCCAAGAACTCACTACACCTAACACCTTTGAGTGGTTTAATAAATTACCAGAAAAGTTTTTTGTACGTTTACTCGTTGATGTGCTTACGACTACCATCCTCATACGCCTCATTTATTACCGTATTTACCGCCGCACCGACTTATTTTTGACATTTTTTGGGTTTAACTTCGTGATTTTTCTCATCACGTATTTACTCAACAAAGTGCAAATGTCGATGGGAGCAGCTTTCGGACTTTTTGCGATTTTTTCGATGTTACGCTACCGTACTGAAGGGCTCTCGGCCAAAGATATGACGTACTTGTTTATTGTGATTTCGGTGGGTTTGATTTCGGCCATTGTCAAAGGTAGCTGGGACGAATTGGGTCTTGTGAATGGGATGATTTTATTGGTGGTGTGGCTTTTGGAAGGAAATTTGCTTATCAAAAGAGAGTTGACCAAAACCATTCAATACGACCGCATCGAGCTCATTACGCCCGAGCGTCACGAAGAATTATTAGAAGACTTGCGCGTCCGTACGGGCTTAGCTTTACACCGTGTAGAAGTACAGGAGATGGATTTTTTAAAAGACTCTGCCCTCATTATGATTTTTTATTACCAAGGAACGGTGAAAAATTAAGTAATAAGGGTTGCTCACAACCCGACCAAAGACGAACAAATGGCAAAACCAAAAACCATCAAAAAAATGAAAAAAATAGCAATCGCAGCCTTCGTATTTTTACCGTTTTTGGGTCAGGCTCAAGCGACGGACATTGGTTTGTGGTCAGGAGTAGGTGTGGAGAAAAAAATCACTAAATCGTTATCGGTCAATGTAAATACCCAGTTACGTTTTACCGACAATATCTCTATTTTACGGGTGTATTTGGGCGAGGCAGGAGTTTCGTATAAACTCAACAAGCACTGGGAATTGAGTGGTTATTACCGCTTTATTGGTCGTCGTAAGAGAAATGATAACAAAACAGGCTACGAATACCGCCCCTATCACCGTTTTTATGCAGATATTGCCTACGACCATAAAATTTGGAAGTTGAAGTTTGATTACCGTTTACGGTACCAAAATCAATTTATGGATGACAATAGTGGTCTCGAAAATGACAAAAGCTATGTGCGTAACAAATTTGAGGTATCCTATCCCAACAAATCACGCTTTACCCCTTACGTTTCGACGGACTTGTTTTATCAGCTAGGCGGAATTGGTTTTGACCAAATGCGAAACAAAGGCGGAATAGAAATCGAAATTAATAAACGCAACAAAATCGACATCTCAGGCTTCACCGATTACCAGCTTCAAGGCAGCCAAGAGAACCAGTTCTTAATTGGGGTTTCTTACAAGGTAAAATTGTAATAAAGCGCGCGGACTCGCGCGCTTTATTACAATTAGGAGTTACGTCCTGACACTCGCTCTCCAATGATGCGCAAGCCATCGAGGGTAAGACTGCGGTTTACTTCTACAAACTCTCCGTGAAGGGTATCAATAATCGACGAAAGCCCGCCCGTTGCTAAGGCAATGCAGTCGCCGTCGAGCTCCCGCCGAATCCGTGTAATCATTCCCCGCACTAAGTTCTCGTAGCCAAGCAATATCCCCGCTTGAATCGCGTGCGTGGTGTTTTTCCCAATGGCCGACTCAGGTAATTTGAGGGGTACTTCGGGGAGTTGAGCTGTGTTTGAAAACAAGGCTTTTACGGCCGTTTTTAACCCTGGCGCAATGGCCACCCCCAAAATTCGCCCATCGCCCGACACCGTGGTAAACGTAAGCGCCGTACCAAAATCCACTACTACCGCATTGCGTCCATACTTGGAGTAAGCCGCTACCGCATTGGCCACCAAGTCGCTACCTATTTCGTGCGGATGGTCAATTTCTACTTTTAATTCAGGATAAACTTCTGGCCCTACCACCACGGGCGGCATCCCAAAGAGCCCCGATAACATGATACGCAAAATGGGCGTCAAGGGGGGTACAACACTGCTCAAAACGGTAGTACGCACCTCCGAAATCGACAAGTTAGCTTCCAAAAAATGAAGGCGAAGTTTGGTTTCAAAGTGAGGC